>DASZMG010000001.1:0-41952 GCA_035551975.1 Candidatus Acidiferrales bacterium
AATTTAACGCTTCCCGCTCCGCTCTCGCGTTTATGTTTTTCGCGGGGCGTGGTGTGTAGGCACATCCGGGTTTCGAATCGCCATAAATCAGTTACCATCGGAGCCAGCTTGCTGTCCGGTCTGAGCTCCGTCCGCACGCAAGTGGGCCCGGGTGTTTGAAGGCCCGTCGGATTTATGGGGAGAGAATGGTAAAAGCCTGCAAAGTATTTTTTCTGCTGGTTCTGGTGCTCGTCGTCTCCGGCGCCATTTACGCGTGGCGGCTGAAGCGGCGCGGATTCAGCGCGCGCAATCCTCCTTCGGCTGTTGAAACGCTGATCGCCAGGACCATGCGCAACATGGCCATCCCGGCCAGCGCGCGCAACGAGGAAAATCCCTGGAAGGATTTGGACAATGCCGCAAACCGCAAGGAAGCGCGCGAGCACTGGGCCGACCATTGCGCCTTCTGCCACGCCAATGACGGCAGCGGCAACACCGATACCGGCAAGAACATGTATCCCAAGCCGCCCGACATGCGCCTGGCTGCCACACAGAACCTCACCGATGGCGAACTGTACTACATCATCGAGAACGGTGTGCGCCTCACTGGCATGCCCGCCTGGGGCGATCCGCGCTTCATCGATCAGGATGACGACACCTGGAAAATTGTTTTGTTCATCCGGCATCTTCCGAACCTCACGCCCGACGACTTGCAAGACATGAAGGATTACAACCCCAAAGGCAAAATGGAAGAGGAAGAAGACGACGACAGCCACGCCCTGCCGAAAATGAAAAACATGCCCGATATGCCGAATATGCCGGGCATGGATCACACCAAGCCCTGAGCTGGTGCTTGAGAAATGATGACAAAGGTGCCCTTCACGGGAGGTTGCTCATGAAGAGATTTGCTGGGTTGGCTGTTTTTGTTCTATTGCTGAATTGCACGGCATTTGCGCAGGGCTCCTCGATCGGAAAAGACAATCCAAATTCGGGAGGAGCCAAGCTTCCGGTGATCAGGACCATCACCGGAACTGTAAAGTTTCACGGTGACGAGCTAACGTTAGTCGATGATGCCAACGGCAAGCCCTGGAACATTATCAATCCCGATGTGGTGCGCAGCTACGAAGGCCAGCACGTGCAGATCACCGGCCATGCCTTTGTCGAGAAGCACATGATTCACGCGCACACCGTGGAAGTGGTGAAGGCCACGACGGCAAAAAAATAGCAATTTTGGTCCGGGCTGCCGTCCAAGCTGAGAAGCGAGGTGCCCCGTTTCTGAAATCGGCCCGCTTCCGATGCGCGTGTTCTAAGCCTGTTTTAGGTGTGATGATCCCGCGGGTAAGGCCCCATCCGTCGGTCCAGGTCCGGTCCCATGGCTTTCGCCGCCCAACGCGAATCTGAATCTGGCACTATGCGTCTTCCTGTGCGCCCATGGTTCCAGAACTTAGGTAGCGCAACCCGAGGAACCTCTCACAGCTAAACGCGGGAGTGAAACGCGATCATTCGCGGCAGCTATCGCCGCCCACGCACGCCAGACCCGTCGGCGAGGGGTGCAGGTGAGCGCACCAAAGTCGGTTTGCGATCTGGGCCTCTCAGCAAACACGATGAGGGCTCAGCTTTTCTCTGGCTTCCACCAGCTTCCCGCCCATCCACAAACCAAATGGACACGATCGAAACTTGGGCATTGAGTCTCCGGCCTAATCGGGCGTACCTTGCATGGTTAGAGCGGATTCGAGGAGTTTCACATGCCTAATGCTTCGCGTATTCCCGGCACTTCCCGCAGGTCGTTCTTACAGTTCTCAGCTTTGGCTTCCGCAGCGGCCGCCTCCGCGCCCATCTGGACAGAGCCTTTGCTCGCGGGCGCCTATGGCAAAACATTTCCAACCGACGCCGTGATGATCAATCTCAACGAAAATCCGCTGGGCCCGTGCGAATCGGCGCGGCAAGCGAGCATCAAGGTCACGCCGCAGGGCGGACGCTATCTGACTTCGCTTACGGCGGAGCTGACCAAAACTTTTGCCGAAGCCGAAGGACTCAAGCCGGAATATCTGCGTCCCTTCCCGGGATCGAGCGATCCGCTGCACTACAGCGTGCTGGCTTTTACTTCGCCCACGAAAAGTTACGTCACGGCCGACCCTGCTTACGAAACGGGCATGCGATCCGCGAAAGTCGCGGGGGCGCGCGTGGTGCGCATTCCGCTCACACCGAAAATCTATACGCACGACGTGAAAGCTATGCTCGCCGCCGGTCCCGACGCGGGCATGTTCTACATCTGTAACCCGAACAACCCCACCGGCACGCTCACCAGCCACTCCGATATCGAATACGTTGTCGCGAACAAGCCCAAAGACTCTGTCGTGATGGTCGACGAGGCCTATATTCATTTCTCGGATGCCGAAACCGCCCTCGACCTGGTGAAGGCTGACAAGGACGTGATTGTGCTGCGCACCTTCTCCAAGATTTACGGCATGGCCGGCATGCGCGCCGGATTCGCCATCGCGCGCCCCGATCTTCTGGCGAAGATCGAGCCGTTTGCGGGCACACGCTACATGCCAATCACTGCGGCAGCGGCCGCAACCGCGAGCCTGCGCGAAGCGACTCTTGTTTCCGAGCGCAAGCAGATCAACGCCAATACCCGCCAGGATCTGTTTCACTGGCTCGATCAGAAGGGGTTTACCTACACTCCCTCGCAGGCGAATTTCTTCATGATCGAAACCAAGCGCCCGGCGAAAGAAACCATCGACGCGCTGGTGGAGCGCAATGTTTTCATCGGGCGCGTCTTTCCCGCGCTACCGACGCACGTGCGGGTTACGGTCGGCACACCCGCCGAGATGGCCAGTTTCCGCGGCGCCTTCGAGCAAGTGACGAAACAGGGCTGATGAAGGCTTGACGTGCTGTGGTGCGGTCGGACTGCTGCGCACAAAGTCAACGGCTCGCACCGTCAAGGCTCGCAGGAAGGGCACTGCGAGCGGAAGGGCTTCGCGCCGATTTTGTCCCCTGAGCTGACGCTCTGGGCTACGATATTCCGCCCTGCCGGGGCTGCGTTGCGCCGGAAATTATCGGGGGCGTATTGGTGTGCTTGAATAGCGCCAGGTTCGCCTTCGTTCGCCTCAGTTTTCCAATTCCCCAGGGTTGCCGCCGTAACCACCTGTAATCCGAGTTGTGACCTGCGGCACAGTGCGCGGTGATTGCCGCCCGCGCATTCCTTCCACCTGAAAAGTACGCTTGTGGCGAACAGGGAAGTGAGGCTCTTATGAAGCGCATCGGCATGGAAGAGTTTCGGCGACATGAGCAGCACGCTTTCTTTTGGGAATCGTTGTGGACGTTCATCAGCCTGGCTTCGCTCGTGCTGATGTTCGTTTTGCTTTACATGCGTGTGCGGGGCTGATTTGTTCATAGCGGGTTGTGACACGAGAGGGCTGAGGGAGAGATTTCTTGTTACGTTGCGGACGAAGATGCAAAAGCGAAAAGAGATTGCTCGCCGCGAAACACGCTCACTCGGAATGAACGACGTAGGCAAAAGCAAGATGGCGGACTGAAGTCCGCCGCTACGAAGAAAATTCAAGAGGCCATTCTTCTCTGCGCTCAGAGAGTGTGACGTTATTCCGAGAAACGCATATTTGTCGCGCAACTCGATTCCTTTCAGTATTGGTTTTCGCGCGAAATCAAAAAAAGTCACAGCCTCTCAGAATGACATAGAGGTCTTCTTATTGGCGGATGAGCGAATCCTGGTGAGCTGTTTTGCTTCTCTGGATCCAGGCCGAGCAGGCCGGGGCGTCTTGGAACGAACGCTGCGCGAGGGAGAGTTCCAACTGTTTGAAGCAGCCTACCTCGCGCCGCATGATGCCCTCTTCGCCGTCGGCAAGCTGAGATAGCTCGGATTCCTTCTGCCGCTTGATGAACGTCCCTTCGGAGTCGTCGATGGCGTTCTCGACTTCGATGAGCTTTCCGTAGGCGTGCAACAGATCGTTGTCCTGCAGCCTGCGCAGTTGGACCTGGCGAAGCAACTTGGCGAACATGAGTTCCTCGGCGGCGCCGGCGCGTTTGTCGGCCGCGTCCAGCACTTCGACGATGGCGCGGCTGGGCTCCTGGCTTGAGGAATCGTCGGATTCGATGGCTTGCAGAGAAGCTTGCGCCGCTCTTGCGTAGGAAGCGGAGAGCCTCGATTGCTGCGGTTGTTGCGCGCGGGCTTGCGTTCCGAATACCAGAACGAGAAGGGCCAAGCCTGACGAAATTTCAGCGACGCGTCGGATGGTTGTGCGGCTTTGTTGTCTGTCCATGCACGAAGTCTAGGTGCGGGCTGCGGCGCCACCAATGGCTGGAAGGATGGAGTGGAGTGGCTCGGAAGTTGGCTCGGCGGACGGTACCGGCGACTAGTACTGAGTGAGGTGGCCGCGAGGCATTCTCCGCGCCATAAGAGCCTACATGCGTGATACTTACGAGATGCCGTGTCCTGCAAGCGCATAGCACTTGGCCATCGCGGAGGGCAAGGCAATCCTGTGTTACCTATTGTCCCTTTTGTTCTTTGCCGTAGGCTTCGGCGTAGCCTTTGTCGAATCCCATGCGATATTCGCTTTTGTACGCGCTCTTATCGCCGTACTGCTTCCGGTAGCAGCGAGTTGCGCTTTTGTACCAGTCGTATTTGTGGGGATGCTCGCCTTTGCCCCGCATGCGGTCGTGCCCGCCCACTTCGATGCCGTCCACATAACCGCGCTGGAATCCCGCGCTATCCGCTTGGTGATTTGCACCGCGAGGCTGGGGGCCGATGTTCTGTGCTTGCGTTGCGGCTGCGAGTTGATCGGAGCAGGCGTTCCATTGCTGAGCTTTTGCGGCGCTACTGAGCAAGAGCAACAAAATTGGAATAGCGATGATGGAAGTTTTCATAAAGAGTGGGATGCGCCGGAACAGCCGAGCGTGGGCCTGGCAATTCATACTTTTGTTTACGGGAATCAGGCGAAAGCGAGCCGAAGAAAATCGTGCGCGGCGGATAGGGAACTGCGATGGCTTGATTTACCTAGCCTAGTGGCCGGCGAGAGCTTCGCGGCGTTCCGGAATACGCTCGGGGCGGATGCGGGCGCGGACTTTTCTTGAGATGGCGACCGAGAGCATAGGGGGCGCCATGCAGGCACAGGCGCGCGGCAAGTTTCCATTGGCCGGAGGCCACGAGCCTTCGCAGCCAGTGCCAGGCGACGTTGCCGATCCAGAAGTAGCGCTCTTTGCGGCGCTCTTCACCGCCAGGGAACTCGCCATGCTTTTCGAGGGCAATCAGGGAGAGGATGGAATTCACCATGGCTTCGGCGTTGCGGTGGCAATTGGCGTCGTGATAGCGTTAAGCCACGGTGGCTGGCGAGCGGACGACCACGCACGGGCTCAAGGTAGCGGCCTTGAGAAACAGGTGAAAATCGTTCAGGTGCCAGCTTTCCGGCGTGCAGTTTTTGGTGCCGCCGATCTCCTCGAACGCGGAACGGCGAATGACGATGAGATCATCGACGTGCCCATGTCGATTTGTTTCCTCAGAAAATCCTGGCAGACGGAGACGCTCAATCGCGACGTTTTGCACGGCGGCACTGGTTCGTCGCCCATGAAAATAGTGCGACGGCCAATCAGAGTGTCTTGGGCGCACGTCGAGCTACCAGAGGAGCTTCAGACCGAACTGGATCTGGCGCGAGCTGGTAGCGGTTGAGGTGATCACACCGGCGGTGGGCGATGGTCCGGAAGTCGCCGAGGTGAGCACGACGGTGTTGGGCGTGTTGAAGTTGGTGTGGTTGAAAATGTTGAAAAATTCCGCGCGGAATTGCAGGTTGAGCCGCTCGGTAAAAAGGATCCTCTTGGCTACCGAGAAATCGGTCTCGACGATTCCCGGGCTCTGCAAAATGTTGCGGCCCACGTTGCCATAGGTGCCATTCAACGGCGCAATGAAAGCCGCCGGATTGAAATACTGCTTCGGACCACCTTCGATCAACTGGCCCGTAAACGCCGGGTTCCACGAGGGCCGGACCGGATTGCGGCTGTCGCCATCATTGGAAGGGTTGTAGCCAAGTTGGGGTGTGAAGGGAAGTCCCGTTTGCAGCGTTTGGATGCCACTGATCTGCCAATTCGATGCTACGCGGCTTAACCATGTGTCGCTCGCCGCGGCACGGGCGAAAGGAAGATCGTAGGTGGCATTGATCACGGCGGAGTGGCGGATGTCGAAGGAAGCGCGGCCGTAGTCCGCCATGGGATCGTGCGGATTGGCGGTGAACGCGGGCGAATTGGTAGCGATGCTGGTGTTCATGTTGTCGCCATCGTCCAGGCCCTTCGAAAAGGTGTACACGCCGCGAAACTGCAAGCCGTGGCTGAGGCGCTGGTTCACGTCAACTTCGAGTCCGTTGTAGGAACTGATGCCTTGCGAGAACCACGTGGTGCTGTTCGACAAGGCCGGATTGGCCAGCGTGGAAGTCGGATTGTAATAAATGCCCGCTGGATAATTCGCGGGGCAATTCACCGGGCAGATGGTGGGAATGGGCGTGTTGGCGTCCATCGAGAGCAATTCGTGGTAGCCGTGCGAGCCAACGTACCCGACTGCAAGAGAAGTGTTGGCAGCGATTTGCTGCTCGAGTTTCAGTGAATAGGATTCGACGGTCGGCGTTTTTAGGTTCGGGTCCACGCCGCTCGGTGAAATGAGCGCGCCAGTGGGAAGCGCACCGCCCGGGACGTAGGCCTGAACCGCCGCAAGGTCGCTCGCCAGCGACTTGCTCTTGATGGCGAAAACGGGATTGAACGGCGGATTCTGGTCGAGCCGGTAGCTGAGCGCGTCAAGCAAGGCGTAATAGGTGCCAAAGCCGGCGCGGATCACGGTTTTGTTGAAAGGCGACCAGGCCAGGCCGATGCGCGGTGCGGGCAAGAATGTAGCGTTGTTGGCCGCTAATGCAGATCCGCCGATCACCGGATTTGTCTGGATGACGCCGTTGACGAAAGCGTAGTTCGAGGCGCGGCCGTGGGCTTCGTTCCAGCCGTTGGTGAATTCGCCGCGAAAGCCAAGCCGAAGCTCGAGCTTCGGCGTGAGTTTGATGATGTCTTCCGCAAACGCCGCGCCTTCCAGCGATCGCCAGTACATCGTGGTGGAGGCAGGGGCTACGGTGAATGTCGATACCGTGCCCTGCAAAAAGCTCTGCAAGGTGGAGAACGACGCTTGCCCCCGCTGATCCTGCGCCAGATTGTCGTTCGACTGCAGCCGCTCGAACCAGACACCAAAATTGAACTGGTGAATGCCGTGGGTGAAGGTGACTTGATCGGCGGCGGTGAACAGGTTGCGCGCCACCGCGAGATTGCTGCCCGCATTGGCACCGGCGGCGGTGATTTGCGAGGCGCCGTTCAGAGTGGTTCCTCCGCCGATGACGATCGCGCTGGTCGGTTTACCCGGTACCAGAGAAGGCAGGGTTGACAGAGACGAAGGAAGGTAGCCGGTGAAGTAAAAGCTGCCGCGCGAAAAGCCGAACGTGGCCTTGTTGACAAGAGAAGGCGAAAAGATGTGCGTCTCGTTCAGGCTGGCCACTTGCTCACGCAAAGCGACCGTATCGAGCGACAGCGGATTAGAAGTGGGAGTATCGGCATGGCTGTCGTCGATGGTGTAAACGCCCGAGAGCGAATCACGGTCGGAGAAATTATGATCGAGGCGAGCGGTACCAAAATCTTCGCGGATGCGCTGCACCGGATTACTGAACGATTCGGCGATACCGGTAGTGAGTCCCGCGGAAGTGAGCAGTTCCTGCTGCGGCGCGGGCCATAGGGCAAAGAGCGGCGAAATGCTCGATGCGACTCCAATGTTCGTCAGGGGTGTGCTGGCGGAGCAATTTGCCGGAATGGTAGCGAGCCCGCTGCAGGGAAGAAATCCACGGCGGACATTGGCATCGGGAACGAAAGTTACGTCGCTGAGACCGAGGTTCTGGCGGAAGCCCTCGTAGTTTCCGAAGAGGAAAGTTTTGTCCTTTTGGATCGGCTCGCCGAGCGAGCCGCCAAACTCATTACGCTGGAACTGCGGAATGTTTCCCTGGTCGAAGTAATTGCGCGAATCGAAGGCGCTGTTGCGCAGGAATTCGTAGATATTTCCATGGAGCTGGTTCGAGCCCGAGGCGGTGACGATGTTGATCTGGGCGCCGGGACGCTTGCCGTAGGCCGCTCCGTAGGTATCGGTGACCACGGCAAATTCGCGCACGGCATCGACTCCCAGAAGCTGGCCACTAGCGCCACCGGGCGTCACGTTGATTTCCGATGCGCCGGTGTACTCGACGCCGTTGAGCAGGTAGAGATTTTCTTGAGGGCGGCGTCCGGAAACGGCAAACATGTTGCCGACGACGGAATTCGAGGTGCCGATGCCTCCGGAGCGCTGCGAAGTGTAGTTGACGATGCCGGGATTCAGAGTGAGGAGCTGATCGTAGCTGCGGCCGTTGAGGGGCAGGTCCTTGACTTGCCGCTCGCCCACCAGGCCAGAAACGTCTTCGGTGGTGACAGCCACGAGATCAGGATGCTCGGTGACGGTGACGCTCTGCCGCAATTGCGTGACGCCGAGGGCAACGTCGACTTCGATGCGCGCGCCGACCACGAGAGAAATGCCCGTTTTGGTTTGCGCCTGGAAGCCAGTTTTTTCGACGGTTACGGTGTAGCTGCCTACGGGAAGCAGAGGCGCGTCGTATCGGCCCTGCACATCGGTGACTAAATCGCGGGCCGCGCCCGTTTCGGCGTTCTGAACTTTCACGGCAGCGGCCGGAACGGCGGCGCCGGACGAATCGGTGACCAAGCCCCAGATGGAAGCTTCGCCCTGGGCGCGAGTAATTTGCGGGGCCAGAGCTGGCCACACCAGAACGATTGCTAAAGTGAGAGTTGTCTTTGCGAATCTCTCACGGCTCTGATTTTTAAGCTTCAGATTTTGACGGTTCAGATTCTTACGGGTCTGTTTCTCAGGGTTCAGAGACTTCATGATGATCCTCTCCAGTTTGAATTTGAAGCGCACCGTGAACGGTTGCGGGTGGCCGAATGGGCTGGTTGTGATGGCGGCTTGGGTGATGTTGCTGGTGCTTGCCGCTATTCCGGCGGAATGCTTACTTAGAGGGGATCAACAACACGAACAGAGAAGAAGGAAATTTTGCAGTGAGGTTGAAGCGAAGAGGTAATTCGCCGGCGGCGCGATGGGGCGCGGCGCCGTTACGTAACCTGGCTGGCCTTTACTTCTACTACTACTCATCTCTTATCACCTTTGCCCCGGGGTTGCGTTGCGCGCAGGGGCGGCAAAAACCGCTTGGAAGCTTCTCAGTTTGAAATGGAATTCGGTTTCGCCGCGGATGGGCGAAAGCAGCTAGTTGTGGCTACAACAACACGGAAGCGGCCGTGCGAGTGAGGGAAGAGCGAAATTGGCGCGTCGGTTCATTGGAGAAAAAATTGTAAAGATAAGGCGTGCGAGAGTCAACAGGAACTGGAGTAAGGGGATTCCACAAACCCTACTGTCGTTCCAGGCGCTCCTTAGCTTCTTGTGCCCACAAGCCGGAAATCGCGGTGGCCGGCTTCGTCAGCTTTAGGCTGTATGGAAGCACCCTAGGCGGCGAGTGGCTGCCGTTGTTCAAAAAGGCGAGCGGTTGCAGCTCCGAAGATAAAGCCGCCGACGTGGGCTACGTACGCAACTCCGCCGGTCTGGACCGCAGCCACCGAGCCGACATTGAAGAGTTGGATGAGAAACCAAAAGCCAATCAAAAGAGCGGCTGGGATAAGGGTGACACGGACAAATATGAAGATGACCAAAAGCGACCGAATCTCATCGCGAGGATATGTCACTAGAAACGCGCCCATCACTGCGGCAATAGCGCCGCTCGCACCCAGATTGGGAACCGTGGAACTGGGACTGACCAGGATCTGCGCCAGCATAGCGATCAACCCGCCTAGAATGTATAACACCAAGTATCTCAGGGGATTCATGGAGTCTTCGATCTCAGGGCCAAAGGCCCACAAGAACACCATGTTGCCGAGAATGTGCGACCAACTCCCGTGCATGAACATGGCGGTAAGAATGGTGATCCACCGATGGCCAGAAATAATGTTCGCGGGAATTGCCGACCACTTTAGAACGAATGCATCACCGCCCCTCAGTTCAAGGACAAAAACGAAGAAGTTCGTCGCAATAATGCAGGCCGTAACGATGGGAACATGCACCGGACGTCGGGACGCATCGGTCAATGGGATCAGGCCGCCCACAGTTCTTCCTCCGTTCAGGATATGCACGCTTGGACTGAGGCGCGCGCAGAAGGGCACACACGCCTCAGATCAGCGATCCGATCGTGCCGATGTCCGTTTGAGCCTAAGCCAATTTACTCGTGACACTGCGCGCAGCAAGTGAAATCATCAGGCGCGAAGTACCGCTAAAGAGCATGCTGATTCCTACCAATAGGCCGATGACCCAAGCCGCGTTCGACGGCCATGTTCTCCAGATCATCACCGCGAGAATAAGAGTGATGATTCCGTCGAACAGGAGCCAACCTGATCCTGGAAGCGGGCGGAGCGTGAGTCCCAAAACAAACTCCAGTATCGACTCCAGGAATAGGTACATCGCCAAGGCAATCGTCAGTGATAGCAAACCCGCCACCGGATGCACGAGCAGGTAGCCCCCAATAACGATGTAGAGAATCCCGACCAGCAATTCCCAGAGAAAGCCTCCCGTACTTCTTGTGTACCAGGAAAACACCAGGTGGACGCATCCGCTGAAGACAAGAAGCCAGGCGACGACCACGTTCACGGCGATTCCCGCCGCCAGGGGTGACGCGATCGCCAGAATTCCTGCCAAGATCATAAGCACACTAAGCCCAATAGACCAATTGACCGACTTTTTCACAAATGTACCTGCTGCTGTTGCGCTCATATGCTTCTCCTTCTGTCTTTCTCCTTCCGTTTGGCCCGGGGATTTTGCCTGAGATGAGATCCTATGCACGCTCGCGATTCGCCTGGTCAAAGGCATTCTCAAGGTCGCGCCGGGCTTTATTGAAGCCCTCCCGAATATCCTTCCAGGCCCGCTCGTCCTCGCGATTACGCATGCGGACGTGAGCTTTCAATTCGGACAAAGAATGCTGAGCTGCCTTGATTGTTGCTTGCAGTTTGTCCCGCACTTCGGCCTTTGCCAAAGCGGATCGGACATGAAGAGTTTCAAACCACTGTTTCAGGGCCAGCAGGCGGTCCTCGAAACTATCCTGCAATTTGGCGCGTTGTTTGCGAAGATCCGATTCCACGGCCAGAAGGTGGCTCTCAATGGCCGTCTTGGTGTCGCCGCTGGCTTTGGTGGCCTTCGCCTTCAGCTCCGAAGCTTCCTTTTTTAATGTGTCGATCTGCTCTTCGATGAGGCTCTCCAGTTCATCACTAAAGCGATTGAGCTCACGGTGAAGATGGTCGATGCTGGTAGCGATTCCCGATTTTGCGGCCAGCCCGGCTAATTCCAAGCGAAAATTCATTTCCCGAATATCGGATTTCAAGCCGGAGTTCATGGCCTCAATGTGAGTTTCGAGCTTTTCGCGCCTGGCCTCCAGTTCAGCGCGCTTCCCGGCTATATCCGCTGTAATCCTGGTTTTCTCTGCCGCTGTAGCAGCCTGGGCCTTGGCCAACTGTGCCTGAATGTCATCCTGAATAGATTGAATGTTGCGTTTCGACCGATCCAGATAGGCTTCGAATTCAGCCTCACGCTCGTCCCGTTTCAGCTCCCTACGAATGGTTTGCCCAAGTTTGTCCAGTTCTTCCTCAAGCCGTTCCGCGTAGCGTTCCTCTACAACGACCGCGAGCAGTGAGCTGTCAGGCTTAAGTCCCTGAGGGAATCCCTCTAATTCAGTGTCATCAACAATTCTTTCCATGAGCCGGACCGATCCTGCTCCGACCAATGCGCCCGACGCAACTCCAGCGGCGGCTCCCAGCGGCCCGCCGACGGCCGCACCGATAACGCCACCGGCCACGCCCACAGTCGCAGCAGCCGCTCTCTCCAGAAATTCATCCTTCATTTCTCGCTCGGCGCCATGGCCCTTCTCATCTTTTGAAAGAACAGCGTAGTCCATCAGGTCAACCCAACCATCGCAATCGAGTTTCTTCGCCACATCGAGAGCCTGTGCCGCTCCATCCTTCGAATTCGTAGTCAAAACGACTAAGCTCAAGTCGCCCATGTTGCTCTCCTTTCATTTCAGTGACTGTCCGGAATTTCACCGGGCAATGGATAAGCGCAAGAGGCTAGATCCAAAAATCCAATGCTCTTGCGATGGAATCTGCTGCGGACAAACGGCGCTGTTAACCAGCTTGCGCTGTGGCTGCGATGGAATACTGCCAACTTGCGAGTTTAACTTAGGTGGAGCTATACCACATTGCTGTGACGATTGTCACTCACAGGTGAAAATTTTCACGCAATCCAATCCGGCCAAAATTTCAACTATTGCTCTATCGTTTGTTTCTTCTGTCGAATGGCCGGTGAGATGCACTGCGAGCCCTTGGACGTTAACTACAGGAGTAAGTAACTAGCGAAGTGGTCCTTGCCGCGAGCTTGAAGCGTTCTTCAAGAAATGGACAAATTTGTGTCTTGCATCACAGACACCTGGCAAAATTTCTTAGACTATGCGGCGCATCCCGAACGCTTCCCGCGGGACCTTGCGCTACGGGTAAGCCGGGCTGGCGAGCAATCGCTGGCCCGGCATCACAGCATTGATGCGCCGCCGGCGCGAAGCGACGGCAGACTTGCTGCGCACAGGCCCAAACCTCATGGCGCGGAATCCCGGTGATTTGTACCTCATATCGACTAGCGGAGTTCGTGCGTCGAATCTGGAAGATTCCCGAATTGTAGAAGCTCATCAATCGTGCGGAGCAATTGCGCTGTGCCTGCGGATTTGGCCAGGCAGGCATCCGCGCCAGCCTCACGCGCGCTTTTGGCAACCTGGGGCGTTTCGTGCATGGAGAGAACAACGATTTTCGCCGGGATTTTGAGCTTGCGGATCTGGCGAATGGCCTCCAGTCCGTTCATGACCGGCATGGAAATGTCCATCACGATGATGTCGGGCTTGAGCTCAACTGCTTTTTCGACGGCTTCCTTGCCGTTGACGGCTTCGGCGCACACACCGCATCGGCCGTTCAAGTGCGCACGGATTCCCTTACGCATCACGTCGTGATCGTCGGCCAGCAAAATTTTGGCGTTCAACGGGCACCGGTGAGGGGAAGCAAAGTGTGAACAAGGTATACCGAATGGCAGGAACGGACAATACCCGTTTGACGGTACTAATCGGCATCGCTCATTCTGGTGGACCAGGAGTCCACCCAGTGACGTTTTGCGTCAGTGGCAGGAACTTCAGCGGACCAACCGCAGCCACAGGTCACTCCGACGAGTCGCGAGTCTACGTCTTCCATGCTCCTATGGTCACTAGCAATGGCGGTAGGCGCCGGTCCAGCACAGCGAGGACATTCAAAAAGTAGAATATGCACAAAAGGCTCTTGATTCATCGAGTCGCCCTCCGTACTAATCTCTTACAAGGATCAGCGTAGCGCGCTGCGGCCCGCATGCCGATACCGGGATGCGTCAAGGAGCGAAGAAAAAGAGCGTTAGAAAAGAGTGCCGGGTATCGTACTTTTTTACATTGCGGCATGTATAAGCCGTAGCAGAATTAATGAGATACGGGAGCTTCAGCGCGAGGCTGGCTGGAGGTCTTTTGTCTCAGAATGAAACTGAACACCACGCACAGGGGGACGCGGTATGTGCAGAAATATCAGGACGCTTTTCAATTTTGAACCGCCGGTAACGAGCGAGGAGATTCGCGCCGCGTCGCTTCAATATGTGAGGAAAATCAGCGGCTTCACTCATCCATCAAAGGCGAACGAGAAGGCGTTTGATGCGGCGGCGGAAGAAGTGGCGAAAGCGTCAGCGCGGCTGCTGCAGTCTCTCGAGACGAGCGCTCCGGCGAAGAACCGGGAAGAAGAAGCGGAGAAAGCGCGGCTACGCGCGGCAGAACGATTCGGTGACTAAAGCTGTCTCACAAATACTTGAACTTTGAGCCCTGCGCTGACGAAAATCGGGGTTTGCCACACAGACTCTGAAGCCGCGCCGCCCTAAAACGCCTTTATGAGATGACTTGTAAGTTCAGACCAGCCGGGGTTCGTCCTTGCAAATGTGGTCTTGCAACTTCGCCTTCGCGAATCTGCAAGGACGAGCCCACCGGGCTGAACGTACCGCCACAAATTAACGGGTCATCTTAACGGTTCATCACGAAATGCGCGCGGCGGTTCTGCTGCCAGCACGCCTCGTTATGCTCGGAGCAGAAGGGGCGCTCTTTACCGTAGCTGGTGGTTTGAATGCGATCTTCGCCGATGCCCATGCTGACCATGTATTGCTTGGCAGCATTGGCACGGCGATCGCCCAGGCCGAGATTATATTCTTCGCTGCCGCGCTCGTCGCAGTGGCCTTCGATGGTGAAGCGAATGCCATTGTGTGCGTTGAGGAACACGGCATTCTTTCGCAGCGATTCGCGATCGCCGGGGCGAATATCGGACTTGTCGTAATCGAAGTAGGCGTCCTTCACCGCTTCCTGGAACATCTGGTTCAGGTCTTCCGCTGCCGCCGCTGGTGGCGGAACATTCACCGTCACGCGCGCGCTGGCTTCGGCGCGGCCGCCAGTGCCGATGGCAGTAATGGTGTAGGTCGTGGAACCATTGGGATCCACTTGGCGCGACCCGTTGGGCGAGACAGAACCCAGATCAGGAGTAACCATCAGGCGGTCGGCATTGGTGGAAGTCCAGTTCAACGTGGTGCTGCTCCCTTGCGTGATGTCCGCTGGTGAGGCGTTCAGCGTGACCGTGGGCGTTGCGGGAGCGGGTGCCGGAGCCGGCGGCGGAGGCGGTGTGCTGGCCACGCGCTTGTGGCATCCGGTAGCGAACACAGCGACAAAAACGAGTGCGAATAGAGCCCAATTCGAGTTTTTCATGTTCAACTTGCGGTTCATAAGACTCCTCCAGAGTTATGAAATGGACGTCGATTCCGCTGGGATGAATCAATCATCGGCGTTGGGCACCGGTGAGGGCATCGGCGGCACGCTAGCGGACTGCGGCACGCGATACGCTGCGATACGTTATGAATGAGCGCCGAGAAGGAGGGATCAGCAGCGCAAAACGAAGCTGATCGAAAAGCCAGGATCGAGAGGGAGGTCGTCGCCAAAAACGGACGATGGAACTGCCCGGCTGAAGCGCAACGCCGACGCAGTGACGGAGACGATTACGATGGCCATTGCCTGCATCAGCTGCAAAGATGCGCGATAAGCGCGCAATGGCGCGCGCGGACCATAAACCACGGAATAGGGGCCGTGACCTGCCGGAACCAGACACAAAGAGGCTAGAGCAATACACACCAGCAGCAGGAGAGACATGCCCCTTCGGGAATTCACGCCGGAAGTATGTACGGAGCCGACTCTAGCGTCAAGAATAAACAGGAGATGTGTTGTTGTGACAGGCGAGTGCTAGTATCTCCGGAGTTACTGGAGGACTTTCGTGAAGATTCTTCTGGCGATTGAGGATTCGAAATTTTCCGAAGCAGCCACGCAGACTGTCATTCGGCAGATGCGTCCGGATGGCGCGGAAGTTTGCCTCCTGCACGTGGCGGAGCCGAAGTGGCTGATATTCGATTATGACCTGGGGCAGCTCGGCCAAATCGAAGCAGCGCGCGAGGATGCGCTTCAGCAGGGGAAAGAATTGCTGGCTCGTGTTCAGCCCTTGGTGGCTGCGGCTGGCTTTCGCACGACCATCGGGCTGGAGGAAGGCGATTCCCGGTTTGTGATCGTGGACTGTGCCGAGAAGTGGCATGCGGATGTAATCGTGATGGGATCGCACGGGCGAAAGGGGCTCGGGAGATTGTTGCTGGGCAGCGTCGCGGAACACGTGGCACGGCATGCACACTGCACGGTGATGATCGTGCGCGTAAAGCCGTGAGCGATTCTTTGAGCCGGGGGTGGAAGGTTGCCGGCCCGGCTGGCGCAAGCGTCTACCTCAAAGTTCCCGTCGAACTAGGTGGTTTTTGATTGCAGGGCAAGCTGCAATTACCTGATGATCGTGTTCCCTAGCCGGAAAGCTTCGTGGAACTTACATCCTTTTTCGCCGTCCTTGGCGGCTTGCTGGTTCTCGCCTTCATCTCCAATCGCCTGGTGCGCTTCACGCGCGTGCCGGACGTGATCATTCTGATGATCACCGGTGTGGTCATCGGGCCGGTGCTGCACTGGGTGAACCCGGAAATTTTTCGCGGCGCAACGCGCGGGTTCGGCTCATTGGCGCTGATGCTGATCCTGTTTGAGGGCGGGCTCGATCTGAAGCTGCGCGAAATCCTACAGCACTTCGGGCGCGGACTTTTTCTGGCGCTGGTCAGTTACCTGGCGGCGATGGGAGCCATCGCCGCAGCTTGCCGCTACGCGCTGCACTTTTCCTGGATGGACGCGCTGATCATCGGCGCGGTGCTCGGCTGCATCAGCAGTTCGATATTGCTGCCGGTGCTGCAGCAGGTGCAGTTGCGAAGAGACGTGAAAGTTACGCTGCTGGTGGAAGCGTCCTTGGGCGATGCGCTGGCGGTGCTGGCAGTGACCACTTTGCTGGACGTGGCGGCGGGAGCCAGCGCAAAGCCGAGCGTGCTGGCGTGGGCCCTAGGATCGAGCTTGATACTCGCAGTCGCGTGCGGTGTGCTGGCGGGGATGTTGTGGTCATATTTGCTGCCGGTATTGTCGGAGGAGCGCTTTTGGCATGTGCTGACGTTCGCGGCGGTGCTGCTGGTTTATTCCGGCGTACACGTGTTGAAAGGGAACGAACTGGTTTCCGTGCTGGTATTCGGCGCAACGCTGAGCAATTTTCCGGCGGTGCGCCGGCGGCTGCATCTGGATGATGTGTCCGGAACGGACTGGTTCAGCGAGAGTCCGGTGAAGGGCGCGCGAGGAGGCTCGGCGGAGAAATTCCACCAAGACCAGATGCTGACGTTTCACGGCGAGCTGGCATTCCTGCTGCGCACCTTTTTCTTCGTGCTGCTGGGCATGCTGGTGGATTACGGCGGACTGCGGCAGAACTTGCGTCTGGCGCTGCTGTGCTTCGTGGCCATTCTGGCGGCGCGTTTTGTGATCGTGCAGGGCGGGCGGCTGGGCTGGAGGGATTTTACAGCGCTGGAACGCGAGCTGATGGTATGGTTCGTGCCGCGCGGGCTGATCACAGCGGTGCTGGGAATCGAGGTGGTGGAAGCGCGCGGAGCTGCTTTCGCGTTTTTGCCATCACTCGCCTTTACCTTGATTCTGATAACGAACCTGGTGCTGCTGGTGGGCAGCATTCGCGCGCGAAACTTGCCGGCCGTTGAACCCGAAGTGGAAACGGCATAAATCATCGCGATTCAGAAAGCTGCAGCGCCACGCAACTTTCCGCTCTCCTTTGTGTTTCATCCAGTAAGCCTCTTTTAACTTTCATACATAAATCGGAGGCGAAAAAACTTTAGGAATAGAGGGAGGAATAGTTATGCGAACCAAGGCAATTATTTTGAGCGCAGCATCTATGCTGTTTGTGATTCCCGCGGCGTTTGGCCAGACCATCAACCAGCGGAAAGTGGACCAGCAGGATCGCATCGGGCAGGGCGTGCAGAGCGGGCAGTTGACGCCGCGCGAAACACGCAACCTGGAAGGGAAAGAGTCCGCCCTCAATCATGAGGAACACGCAATGCGTGCCGCGGATAACGGTCACCTGACGTCCGGCGACCGCGCGGTCTTAAATCATCAGCAGAATCGTTTGTCGCGCAATATCTATGCCGACAAGCACAACGCTCGGGTGCGCTAAGCCAGACTGGAAGCGCACTTGAATCAAAAAGCCCCGCTTCCTTCTGAGCGGGGCTTTGTTTTCTGGCGGAACGTCCGGCGAAACAAATTCGAAATTACGCACGTACTATAGAGCTTGCTCGGTAAAGCGAGCAAAATGCATCTGCCCATGACCCGAATCCTGATTGTCGACGACAGCAATGCCGTCTGCGAGCAACTGCGCAGAGTAGTGGAAAGAAATCCTGAGTGGGAAGTTTGCGGGCACGCACAGAACGGACGCGAGGCGGTCGATTGCGCCCTGAAGCAAATACCCGATTTGATCCTGCTCGATTACCGGCTGCCAATAATCAATGGCTTGCAGGCGGCGCGGGAAATCTCCAGGCTGCTGCCAAACGCGCGACTTCTGCTTTGCAGCATGCACGTGTCCCTGGATCTGAGCGAAGCGGCACGGGAAGCCGGGTGCCATGGCGCCGTGTCAAAATACGATTCGCGGCAGATTATCGTGGCGATTGCGGCGCTGCTGAAGCAGGAAACTTTCTTCACCCCGGAAACGATTTCTAGTTGGTGAGGGCTTTCGTTTCGTTGTCTCGTGGGCCCGGCGCTTCTTTCGGCGATGTTTTTTCCGGCCCGGACCTGGCGGATACGGCGCGAGTGCCGCTCAGATGAATCACCGCTGCCGCCGCAGCCAGCCGCGCGGGCTGCGATTTGTCGTTCTGCATGATGTCCTCAAGCTTTGGCAGCGAGCTGCGGACGTTCAACTTCGCCAGCGAGCGCGCTGCAGCGGCGCGCACCGTCCAGTTGCTATCGTCGAGAGCCCACTTCAATTGTTCGACGGTCATGCCGCTATCGTCGGTGGCCAGTAGCTGCGCGCAGAGTGCCTGAACCGAAGTGCCCCCGTTTTTCGCATATTCTTCCACCATGGATACGCCCATGGAAAAGGGGCCGAGAAACGCGCCGCTCGCTTCATTTACTCCGATGAGAGCGAGGGCCTTGGGATCGTGCATGTCCAGGCGGGCCTGCTGAATTTTTTGCTGAATCGGACCCGGCTTCACTTTGCGCTCGCCAATCAGCACGTCGTAGAAAATGCCGCGTCCGCTTTTGTCGCCCATTTTCCACAAGGCCTGCGCGGCGGCGAAGCTCACTTGCGGATACTTGTCGTCGAGCGCTTGCTTGAGCTTAGGAATGGCGGATGGGGCTTTCATATCTCCCAGCGATGTTGCCGCCAGCATGCGGATGGTTTCTTGCTTGTCATCGAGAGCGCTGGCGACGATGTCGACGGCCTTGCGGTCGCGAGGAAGAATGGTAAGCGCGGAGATGGCGTCGGAACGGTCGCGCATCTTGTCGGAAGCGGCGGCGTCGGACAGCATCTTCCAGGCGTCGGCCGGCCCCGGTTTGGGGGACTTGGCGTCCGCTGCTTTGGAATTGTTAGCGGCGCTCGATTTTTCCTGCTGTGAAGTGGTGGACGCAGCAGCAGGCTTGGTGGCGCTGTCCTGGCCCGCATAGGAAGAAAATTGCGCAGCGGCCAAGACCAGAAATGCGACGAACGGCAGCAACAGTTTTGAACTGGATCGTTTTGAGCTGGGCATCTCAACTCCTTCACGTATTGCGCGGACGTAACTTTGCGGCCCTTTAAAACACTTGGGACACGACAGTCGATGGACAAAACGGGCGTGTTATTCTGGCACGCCATGACCGATCCGGCTCAAGCCGATCTCGCCTTCATGCAAGCGGCGCTAGAAGAAGCGCAACTCGCGGCGCAGCGAGGTGAAGTTCCGGTGGGCGCGCTGCTGGCGATCGGAGATCAGATCGTCGCGCGTGCGGGCAATCGCACCATCGGTGATTGCGATCCGACGGCTCACGCCGAAGTGATCGCGCTGCGCGAAGCAGCGCAAGCCATCGGAAATTACCGGGTGGCGGGTTCCACTTTGTACGTGACCATCGAACCTTGCGCCATGTGCGCCGGCGCCATGATTCAAGCGCGAGTGGAGCGGCTGGTGTACGGCGCGGACGACCCGAAAGGCGGCGCGGTGCGCTCGTGTTTTTCGATGCTCGATCATCCCAGGCTCAATCATCGCGTCGAGGTGACGGCCGGTGTACTTGCGGATGAAGCTGCAGCGATGCTGCGAAACTTTTTCGCTACCCGCCGATAACCGCTCGCCAATGGGCGCATCCGCAACCCTGCCCACGGATGCGCGCACGAATTGCGCCGTCTATATCCTGCCCATCACGATGAGAATCACCAGGACGAGCAGGAGCAGTCCCAAGCCGCCGCTCGGATAATAGCCCCACCCGGTGCTATACGGCCAAGTCGGCAAGGCTCCCAAGAGCAACAGAACCAGCAGGATCAGCAGAACAGTTCGAATCACGGTTCACCTCGCGCGACATCCTAGCGGAGGCGCGTAGAACAACCATCGGTACTTGGCAGTATTTCGGGCGGAATCTTGGCGCAGCCCTAGCGGCGAGTCAGCTTAGCGCGACGGGAGCACAAGCTGGAGGCCGCGAAGAGTTAGAGAGAGTCCGAGTCGGCTGAAGTCAAACGAGGATTAGTCCGCGCCTGGCGCCGATGGCCACCGCTTCGGCGCGGCTCGATGCATTCAACTTGTTGAAGATCGAAGTGACGTGGAATTTCACGGTGTGTCCGGAAATCCTGAGCTCCCAGGCGATCTGTTTATTGCCCAATCCGGCCGCCAGCAACTGAAGAATTTCGTGCTCGCGAGGCGAAAGCGCTTCGCCTGTTGGACCCGCTTCGCGCAATGGTGGAGCTGATACCGCAAGGCCTCGCTCAGCAAAGTCCGGATGAAGCACGATAAGCCCATCCGCTGCCGCGGCGATGGCAGCGCGAATTTCATAATCGGCGCACCAGGGTGGCAGAATTCCGCGAACAGGAGTGTGGGTGGAGCGCACGCCCTTTAGCGCAGCCGGAAGATCAGATTCCGGAACTAAGAGGACCCGGACGCACGCGGAGCCGGCAAATTCGGGCGCCGGGAAATCCTCCAGATCGGCATCTTCCAATGAATGGGATGAGTGCTCGAGCAGGACATCCGGCTGAGTGGATTCGAGCAGTTCATCGAGGCGCTCGCGATTTCGGCTGGCGCCTACGAGATCGAAAAAATCGGATTCACGAACCACAGATTCGAGTTCGGTGAGTTCGCCGGCCGAACTGGCGGAAACGAAGACGCGAATGGAATCCTTGTCAGGCAACTTGGTTTGTTCTTTTGGATGCCTGTGAGCGGACGGAAGACTCTCGGAATCATGCAACACCGGTCTGGGCAATCGCGGCGACTGAGTGCAGCGAATAGGCGCAGCGAAAGGGCGCTCTCTCGTTTTGCTTCTTGTTTATGGATGCCTGAGGAATCTGAAGTAGAAAGCTGCGAAAACCAAGACAATGCCGATATTCACTGCCAGCCGCTCCCAAAGTCGGTTTCTGAAGAACGAGAAATCTACACCGACTATGACGGCCACCATCGCTATCACGTAAAGCACGGCAGCTACTGTTCTGCCCATTTCGGCACCTACTAAACCGTTCTAGCTGACACAACCGCCTTAGCTCACATAACCCCGCAACCAGGTGGGATGCCCATTCCAGGAAAGCCAGAATTCCGCCAAGGACAAAATCAAGGAGACCACAGCAATGGTCCATACGAAACGCCGCTTGGTAGGCATGGTTTCGTAGGCGCCAGGCATGCGAATGATGTAGAGAACGAAAAGTCCCAGCAGCGGCGCGAGAGTGGACATATCCAATCCCATCTCACCAATAAATCGCCAAGCGGGTGGCGCTGGGCGAACGATTGGATCAAAATCGGGATCGGTGCAAACGAATCCAAAAAGCTGGATGGCGAAAGTAAGGTAGACCAGCCCGCAGGAAATTACGAAGGGCCATCCTTCGCGATACACAAATGATTTTACCGGGCCTGGCTCAGGGCGAAGTTGGAGGAACTCGGTACGGACAGTCTCCGGAGTATCATTCGTCTCGAAGCCGGGTTGGAGCATTCTTTCGGGCATTATCTGGAACGCCTTGACACCCCGCAGAACTTGCTGCTACGGTGCCCGATGGATGCGCTCAACATCACGCCGGTATGTTCTCCTGCTAATCGGTATTTTAGGCCTAGGTTATTTCTTCTACAAGTTCAGAAATTCAATCACCCTGAAAGGCTTCCACTGGTCTCTCGTCGGCGAATCCTTGCGCCAGGCGAACATTCCCCTTTTGATCGGCACCATCGCGCTGGTCTATGGCTGTTTCGCTATCAGGACGTTGCGCTGGATGCGTTTTTCGCGTTCCATCGGTGAAACGAAATTCTGGAATGTGTATCGCGCCACGCTGATGGGATTCGCCTGCACGTTCCTGCTGGGCCGAGCGGGCGAGCCGGTGCGGCCAGTATTGATCGCGCGTAAAGACTCACTCCCCATTCCGCACATGCTGGGAGTGTATGTGCTCGAGCGTGTTTTCGACATGGCCGCCGCAGTGGTGCTGGCAGGTTCGGCGCTGCTGTTATATCAGAATCACGGAGCAGAGAGCGGCCAAGGAACGGCGATCATGCACATCGCGCGCTCCGCGGGTGTGGGGTTGCTTGCCGGGTTTGTCCTGGTAGGTCTGTTTCTGGTTTACTTCCGCTTTTACGGCGGGGCCTGGGTGGCGAAAAAACTTCAGCACGAAAACTGGCGAACGGGTTGGCGCGAAAAATTGGCCGTGCTGCTGGAAGGTTTCAGTGACGGTTTGCAGGGCATCCGCACGGGTGGGGACCTCATGGTCCTGCTCGGACAAACAGCGATACATTGGATCGGTGTGATCCTGGCTTACTTCTGGGTGTTCCATGCGCTTCGAGGACAGTTGCTGACGCTGAGCCTGTCTGCTTCCACGCTGGTGCTGGCATTCACGCTGGTGGGATCCGCGGCGCAACTTCCCGGAGTAGGCGGCGGCGCTCAGGTGGCCAGTTTTCTGGTGCTCACAGTTATTCTGGGAATCGACAAGGAACCTTCCGCGGTGGGAGCGATCATGGTGTGGCTGATAACTTTCGCCTCGTGCTCCCTGGTCGGCGTGCCGCTGCTGTTCGCCGAAGGCTGGTCCATGGGCGAACTGCGGCAAATGGCCAAGGCGGAGGAGAAAGCGGGCGAAGCCGCACTCCTCGAAGAAGCGGAACAGCACGCGGATCAAATTCAACAGACAGAAGAACCGCAGTCGTGAAATGTCCGTTCTGCGCGCATCTGGATGACAAAGTCATCGACTCGCGCGAAGCGCGTACCGGCGACCTGATCCGGCGCCGGCGCGAATGCCTGAAGTGCAACCGGCGTTTTACCACCTACGAGCGCATCGACGAGATTCCTTACATGGTCATCAAAAAAGATGGCCGCCGCGAAAAATTCGACCGGCAAAAAATTTTGCAGGGGCTGCTGAAAGCGTGCGAGAAGCGTCCGGTGCCCGTTGGAAAGCTCGAGTCGATTGTGGATGAGGCGGAAGCGTTCGTCAGCGAAGCGCAAGACCGCGAGCGCAGCACCACCGAAATTGGCGAATTGCTGATGAACCGGCTGAAGAAGCTGGACAAAGTGGCTTACGTGAGGTTCGCGTCCGTGTACCTGGATTTCAAGGACGTGAAGGAATTCATGGATGAATTGAAGACGCTGCTGAAGGATCGGGCCAGAAAATAATCAAACCGCCGGTGCAAAATTTGCAGAAACGGCGGGACAAAGACACCCAAATCTGAGCCTTTCGCCCCGGCGAAAGGTGCATCTTTTTGCACGATTTTGACACGCTACACGGGCGCCCGTTTTTCTAGCTTTTCCAGACTCCTGCCGCGAAAGTTTTCACAGCGCGAAACCCGAGGCGTTCGTATAAGCCGACGGCGCGCCTGTTGATGGAAGTAACGGTGAGGGAAAGCGAGTCGTAGTTCCTGCGGCGCAGCGCGTTGATGGATTTCTCCATCAACATCCTTCCAATACTGTGTCCCTGATATCCGGGCATCACGCAAATCTGCGTGGTGTGGCCCACGCGTTCGGCGACGGTGGAAGCGAGCACCATGGCGATCAGGCGATCGTCGCCCACTGGGCGAACGAGGAAAGAAGCTTCCGGCAGAAACTGGCCGCATCCGGGCAAGAGCACGATGTTTCGGAGAAATTTCAGTCCGCCGGCCTCGCTGCAGTATTGATCGTTGATCTGGCTGTCAACATGGTCGCCGTACGCGAGATGGATCAGGCGCGCGGCAGCTTCAAAAGCACGATCTGTCCATGGCTCAACCCGCAAGCCAGCCGAGACAGGCTTGTTTGCCATGTTCGCTTGTGCCAGCGGAAGCACCATAAACTGGCGCGGGTAGAGCTGGAAATACTGCGAGAGAAAAATAGGATCGAGCTCGGTGCCAAAAGGCATGAGTTGCGCTTCGATGCGCTGCAGGCGCGGCGTGGCGCGAAGCGCGCCAAGCATTTCAGCCAAAAGATCCTTGGTCACGGGAGAATTCGCGAACTGTGAGGACACGAACAATCCGCCGATCAGGCCTTTGTGATCCTCGAGCACATAGAACCCGTATCCGAGGGGACGGCCATTGTCGAGCGCGGCGTAGCCGCCAAGAGCGCGCGAGTCGATAAACTTGCGGATGAGGTCGATGGAGGGGCGATAGTCCCAATATAGCTCGTCGCGCCAATGGCGCGCTTCTTCCTGAAAGAGCAAGTCGAGCGAGCGGGAATGAAGTTGCCGGAGGTCGACGATTTGCATCGAGGGTGCGAATCCTGCGCCCATTATAGCGTCCTGCTGGTAAAGAACCCAAAATCCAAAATCGTGAGGCGAAACTGACTCGAAGAACGTATCCTAGTGATCGTCGAGGAAATTGTCGAGCCTAGGCGCGAAAATCGCGGCTCGCCCCCTGAACAGAACTGATGGCCGTCTTAGCGGAGCTTCGCTACCCCACCACCCGTGTAGCCAAAGTGTTTTCGGGCCTCCTGGCGCTGCTTTTGTTTTGTTTTGTTGCGCTTGCCTCGGTATCGGGCTTCCTGATCTACCAAATGATCCGCCCGGCCCGCACTCCGACCTCTTTCGATTTGACGGTGATGATGGGCCATCCGACCACGTTTTCGTTTGCGCTGGCGGATGGATCGATGCGGGAGGGTTGGTTTTTCCCGGGCCAGCGCGGCGCGCCCACGGTTGTAGTAGCGCACGGATATCGCGAGCAGCGGGCGGATGTGCTTACGCTGGTAACGGCGCTGCAGGAGCAGCAGTTCAACGCATTTCTTTTTGATTTTACCGGTCACGGCACCAGCCCGGGAGTCACCACACTGGGCTACAAGGAAACCGGCGAACTTCGCTCGGCGGTGCAAGCCTTATCGGCGCGCGACGATGTCGATCCAAAGCGATTCGGGCTTTGGGGCGCGGACATGGGGGGATACGCGGCGCTGCGTCTAACCGTATCTGATCCTCGCATTGCCGCGGTGGCCGTCGACAATGCGTATGCCGATCCTCGGGACATGGTGCAAGTGGAAGTGAACCAATCCGGACTGGCGGTTCTTCCAGGCGTAAGCATGTTCACGGATGTCGGCTTTCGCATGCTGAATTTCGCCTTTCGGGACGAACCCCCGCTGCGGCTGGACCATACCCAAGGCATTCCGAAGCTTTTCATCGAATCCGACGACCGTCCGGCGCTGGCGACTCTAGTGGTGAAGTTGTTCAACAGTGCGCCTGAGCCGAAACAGTTGATCCGCGAGCGCGTGAACTATCCGGACATGTCGGATGAAGAACGCAAGAACTACGAAAGCCAGATCGTGACGTTTTTCCTGCAGTCGCTGCCACCCGCGAAAAAATAAGCGGTCACACGCGGGGAAATAGCGTTGCAGCGCAACACTGCTTCAGGCATCTCCTCGGACGATTACTCTTCTCGATGGATCATCGCGGCGAAGCATTTGGCACATTCGACCGCGGCATGGGCTGAATCGGCACGTAGAGTATTCCCTGGTAGTTTTCTTCGAGATCCCCAAGAAATCTGCGAGCTTTGCGAATTTCGGCCAGGCTGCGCGGCGTGGTGAGAACCAGTGCAGGATTCGGATCGTCCGGAGACCATTCGGGCAATTCGCGTCCAAAGTAAAAGGCGAGGCCGTAGTCCCAGGCGCGCGGCAAGTGGTAGATGAAGATGCGTTCGGGATGGCGATCATTTCGAAGTAACTGCGCATGCCAGCGCGCGGAGATGAATGGATCGAGGCGGGGAAGCACGCCGAATCCCGCAACAATGACGAGTAGAGTGACCAGCCCCACGGAAAGCTTCACGAAATCGGCATTCCCATGCCACGCCAGAAACGCGGTTGCTAGGGCGCCAACGATGGCAATGGCCACGGCGACCCATACAGAATTTCGAAGCGCGTCATGTTCCACAGCAGGAAGGCGGCGCAGCCAGATCGCCGCGGAAACTCCCAGCGCAAGCCAGGTGGCGGCGATTGCAACGCCAATCCATTTCAGGATGCTTTGCGATGCGGGAGAAGCAACGACGTCCGCGAATGCTATCGCGCAAAGCAGGGCAATCGGCGGCACGGCGGGCAGAATGTAGCTTGGCAGTTTGGATTGAGAGAAACTGAAGAACAGCACTGGAAAACCAGCCCAGCAGGCGAAAAAGAAGCCGGGCGAATCTTTCCAGGACTTTTCGCTCCAGAGGCGCATTCCTTCGCGCGCGGCGGGCCAGAGCAGGACCGTCCAGGGAAGCAGCGCGAGAAGCGTGATGGGTATGAAGAACCAGAACGGTTGAGGATGCTGAAATAAGGGTGTGAGGTAGCGCTCGAAATTGTGCTGGAGGACGAAGACGCGAAGAAAATTCGGGTTGCGCAGCGAGCAAAGCACGTACCAGGGCAGCGCGATCACACAGAAAGACGCGAGCGCGAAGGGATGAAAGAATTTCGCCGCCGAGCGCCAATTCCGTGTAACGAGAATCCAAATCGCCAGTGCGCCGCCTGCCAGAATGATTGCCGCGGGTCCTTTGGCGAGAATGGCGAAGCCAAGAAATCCGCCGAAGCAAATCAACGGCAGGGAATTGGATTGGTTGGCGGATGTTCCGTCGGCGCTCAGCAAACGCTCGTGCCGGAGGACGGTTGCAGCGCTGGCCATGGCTAGCGCGAGGAAAGCGCTGAAAAGCATGTCCGGCGTAGCGGCGCGAGCAAATCCAATTGCTCCGACTGTGGTGGCGAAGAGCACGGCCGCGAGCGCTGGGGCTACGATTGGCGGTTTGGCGCCATAGTGTTTGTACGCGAGCCATCCGACTGCGACCGCCGCAGCGAGCGCGGCGAACGCGGAAGGCAAGCGCGCCGCCCATTCCGCGGGGAGATTCAGGCGAAAACCGATTGCGGCGAGCCAATAATAAAGTATGGGTTTTTCAAACCACGGCTGGCCGTAAAGCCGGGGAGTGACCCAATCGCCGCTTCGCGCCATGGCGCGCGCGATCCACACATAGCGCGGTTCGTCCGGACCGAGCAACCCGACAGCGCCAAGGTTCCCAAACAAACAGAAGAAAAGAACCAGGGCTGATGCTGACCAAGGGAGTTGTGTCGAGTTCTGCGTTTGCGGCGACTTGACCAAAGCAGGTCGAGTCTACCATCGAGCCGCTGTTTCGAAGCGGCGCGGCAGAGCGATTCTCGATTCCGGCGAGTGGGCGCGCTATGCATAGGACAGCACGCCAGCGAAAACGAGCCGCACCATTCGCTGGCATCCATTCGGGCGGCTCTGCATAATTACCCGCGCATGCGTAAATGGCTTGAGTATGCAGCGGCATGGACCGGACTGAAAATTCTGGGGGTGTTGCCGCGCAGCGTGGCGCGGTTTGTGGGCGCCACGGTGGTGGCGCTGGCTTACGTGCTGCGTCCCCCGCTGCGCCGTGCAGCGGATTTCAATTTAAAATTGGCGTTTCCTGGCTGGACCGAGGTGCAACGGAAGAAGGTAGTGCGCGGTATGGTGCGCCAAGTGGGCTGGATGGCGGCGGAATTCGCGCGTTTTCCGAGATACGTTTGCGGGCACATTGAGCGCGTCGTGGTAATCGACGGCGCCGAAAATTTCGAAGCGGCGCGTCAGCGCGGCAGCGGCGTCCTTTTTCTGACCGGCCATATGAGCGCCTGGGAGATGGCGCCATTTGCCCACGCACTGTACGGGCATCCTCTGCATTTCCTGGTGCGGCCGATCAAGAACCGCCGGGTGGACGAGCTGATCAACCGGTATCGCTGTTTGTCGGGCAACCAGCCCATCGAGAAGAACAAAGCGGCACGAATGATTTTAAAGGTGCTGGGCGATGGCGGAACGGTGGGCATTCTTTCCGACCACAACACCTCGCGGGAAGAGGGAGTTTTTGTCGATTTTTTCGGCATTCCGGCGTGCATGACGTCGGGAATCGCGCGGATTGCGCTGCGCACCGGCGCGGCGGTGGTGCCGGGATTTCTCTGCTGGGATCCGGCGCAGAAGCTCTACCGGCTGCAATTCGAGCCCGCGGTGGAACTCGCGCGGACCGGGAACGAAGAGGCGGACGTGCGCGAGAACACGCAGCGCTTCGCTCGCGTGATCGAGGATTATGTCCGCGAGCACCCGGACCAGTGGCTGTGGGTGCACAAGAGATGGAAGACGCGCCCGGCTGGAGAGAAGCCGCTTTATCCGTTCTGAGGTTCAGTGCGTTTGGAAATCGCAAGCGGGTGCTAGGAGATTGCTGAGATGAAGCATACAGCGGGTGCGCTTGCAGCATATCTGGGCGCGACGTTACATGGAGATTCGAGCGCGGTGATCGCCGGAGTCGCCAGCCCGGAAAAGTCGTCGCCTGGAGATTTGATATATCTTGATGCGCCAAAGAATCGCGAACGAGTGGCGAACTCCGCAGCGCGGTGTGTGTTGGCGCGTGCGAGCGTTCGCTTGGCGGGCAAAACGATGATCGAAGTGGAGCAGCCGAAGTTCGCTTTTGCGAAGGCGGCGGCTTGGCTCACGCCGCAAGCGGCGCCGAAGACCGAAATTCACCCCGCTGCGCTTGTGCCGAAGACAGCTCGCCTGGGCGCGAATGTCACGATTGGCCCCTACGTGGTGATCGAAGACGATGTGCAAGTAGGTGAGGGAACGATTATCGACGCGTTCTGTTTTCTTGGGCGAGGCAGCGTTCTTGGAAAGAAGTGCCGCTTGCATCCGCGGGTGACGTTCTATCCCGGCGCGCGCATCGGCGATCGCGTGGAAATACATTCAGGCGCGGTGATTGGCGGTGACGGATTCGGATACGTTTTCGGCGAAGGGCGGCAATGGAAATTCCCGCAGATCGGATCGGTTTCCATTGGCGATGACGTGGAAGTTGGCTGCAACACCACGGTCGACCGCGGATCGCTCGGCGAAACGCATATTGCGAGCGGCGTCAAGATCGACAATCTGGTTCAGGTCGCGCACAACGTGCAGATCGGCGAGCACACCGTGATCGCCGCCCAGACCGGCATCTCGGGCAGCACGAGCTTAGGAAAACGAGTGGCGGTCGGCGGGCAGGCAGGAATCGGCGACCATTGCCGCGTGGAAGATGAAGCGAACGTCGGCGGCCAAGCCGGGGTGGTGGTCGGCAAAACGGTGCGCCGCGGGCAGACAGTGTGGGGAACTCCGGCGCGTCCTTTGGAGAAGTTTAAGGAGCAGTATGTGTGGTTCGCCCGGTTGCCGGAGCTGGCGGAACGGGTCCGAAAGCTCGAGGAAAGCGAAGGCAAAGAGAAGGCCGAATAGAGGCCGTGGCTACGACGATAGTGTTTCCTTACAACCCCCAGGCAGCAGCTTGTGTGACGGGTTGCATCCAAGCGGCTGAGCTGGCTGAGTGTTTTGTATTGACCATGCGAAGGATACAAAAGATAATAGAGACCGAGCCGTAACTGTTTGCAACTTCGAGAGATTCGGGCATGTCTCGCCCGAGCCGACTAACCCGATGCTTTCTTGAAGACCACTCCTGAGGGGTCAGGAGCGCTTCAGTAAGCAGCCTCAACTGGAATGAATCGTCAAGCGCGTACCACGCTACTTATCGGAAAAGCGCCAATATGTCTGAGGGATTGATATTGCCGGAAGCAAACCTGCATGGCGGTCCCGGTCAGGGAAGTTCCAGCTCGGCCGCAGCCGCTCCGAAGATGCGGTTTGTCGAATCCGGAATCGATCAAGCCATCGCCCGCGCCAAGGACTGGTTGCTTTCGGTACAGCACCAGGAGGGCTACTGGTGGGCGGAACTCGAGGCCGATACCACTCTGGAATCGGATTACATCCTCTATCTACAGATTTTAGGGCAGCTTGATTCTCCCAAAACAGCCAAGCTCGCGAAATATATCCGCGAGCGGCAGCTCGCCGACGGCGGCTGGAACATCTTCTACGGCGGTCCGGCGGAACTCAACGCCACGGTAAAAGCCTATGTGGCCTTGCGCCTGGCGGGCGACGCCGCCGGCGCTCCACACCTTGAAAAAGCCAAGTTGAAGATTCATGAGCTTGGTGGCGTGGAAGCGACTAACTCCTACGTCCGCTTTTACTTGGCCATGGTCGGCGCAGTCGACTGGGGTATGGTTCCGGCAATTCCTCCGGAGCTGATGCTGCTGCCAGATTGGTTTCCGATCAACATCTGGGAAATGTCTTCGTGGACCCGCGGCATCGTAATTCCTTTGGCGCTCGTCTATGCCAACCGCCCGGAGTGGCGGCTGCCCGCGGGAGTGTCGTTTGATGAATTGTTCAAAAAGCCCGGCGCGAAGCCCGCTTCATTCCACTGGGACAAGCGCGTCGTCTCCTGGCGAAATTGTTTCCTAGCCCTAGATCGCGGGCTCAAGGCTTACGAGCAGTTGCCGTGGAAGCCGTTCCGGAAGCATGCCACCGAGCGCGCCCGGAAATGGATGCTGGAGAGGCTGGAACGCAGCGAGGGCCTGGGGACGATTTATCCGGCGATGATGAACTCGATTTTCGCGCTGCTGGCGCTGGGCGGCGACACGAACGATCCGCTGGTGGATCGCGAGATTCGTTTTCTGGAGCGGTACGAGATCGAAGATGAGTCCGGAATTCGCGTGCAGCCGTGTATCTCGCCGGTATGGGACACGGCGATCGCCATGGTTTCGCTCGAGGAAGCTGGGATGGATCCCGCCGATCCGTCGCTGATCTCGGCGGAGCGCTGGCTGCTCGATAACCAGGTACTTGGCCCCGGCGATTGGCAGGCGAAAAATCCCAACGCCGAGCCCGGTGGCTGGGTATTCGAATTTCGCAACGACTTTTATCCCGATGTGGACGACACGGCGTTCGTGCTGATGGCGCTGGGACGTGTAGCCGATCCCGAGCCTACGCGGTTGAAGAGCGTCATAGGCCGCGGCATGGCCTGGCTGCTCAGCATGCAGAACAGCGATGGCGGTTGGGGCGCGTTCGATCACGAGAACAATCTCGAATTCCTGAACAACATTCCTTTCGCCGATCACAATGCCATGCTCGATCCCTCGACCGCAGATGTGACCGCGCGGGCGGTAGAATGCCTGGGACAAATGGGCTGGCCGGCGTCGCATCCGGTGCTTGATGCGGCTCGGGCGTTCCTGCGCAAGGACCAGACGGAAGATGGCTCCTGGTTCGGACGCTGGGGCGTGAACTATGTTTACGGAACCAGCGGGGTGTTGCGGGCGCTAGAAACCATCGGCATGGCGTCCAGCACTCACTGTAAGAAAGCGGCAAATTGGCTGCGCTCAGTGCAAAATCCAGACGGCGGCTTCGGCGAGACCATCCTTTCTTATTATGACGCTTCGTTGAAGGCGAAAGGGAAGAGCACTGCCTCGCAGACAGCCTGGGGATTGATTGGTTTGTTGGCCGTGGCTGGCCCAAACGATCCAGCCGCCGAGCGCGCGGTGGAGTGGCTGGTCAGCCGTCAGAATCCGGATGGGAGCTGGGACGAAGAGGAGTTTACCGGCACCGGATTCCCGTGTGTCTTCTACCTGAAATACCATTATTACCGGAATTCATTTCCGCTCTATGCACTGGCACGATATGAGAACATGAAGAAGGGCCGGAAAAAGTTTGCGGGCGTGCAGATACGTCCCGAAGAGATCGAGCATCGAAATGGACATTGGGGGTAATGGATGAGGGTTCCTCTTAGTTTGACCGCCAACATGGCGGGCTATCTCACGCGCAAGAATCTAAGCGGCGAGAAGAAATTCCCGCTGGTGATGATGCTTGAGCCGCTGCACGCGTGCAATCTCACCTGCACCGGCTGCGGGCGCATCCGCGAGTACAAGCAGACGATTAACGAGCTGCTGACGGTGGAAGAGTGCCTGGCGGCCGTGGACGACTGCGGGGCGCCAATCGTATCCATCTGCGGCGGGGAGCCGCTGATCTATCCCGAGATCGGACGTCTGGCGGGCGAGATATTGGCTCGCAAGAAGCACATCTACCTGTGCACCAATGGCATGTTCATCCGCAAGCGGCTGGCGGATTTCAAACCGACTTCGCGGCTGTTCTTCAATGTGCATCTCGACGGGCTGGAAAAGACGCACGATATCTGCGTCGAGCGCGATGGTGTTTTCCGGGAAGCGATTGAAGGAATCAAGGCGGCCAAGGCGGCGGGGTTCCTGGTTACCTCGAACACTACGGTTTACAAGGAAACCGACATCGAAGAAATCGCCGAGCTTTTCGCGTATTTGCAGACGCTGGGCGTAGACGGCCACATGCTTTCGCCGGCGTATTCCTATGCGGCGGTGATGACCAAGGAAATCTTCATGTCGCGCGAAGAAATTCGTGAGAAGTTCCGCCGCGCCAGCGAACTGCTGGAGCAGTACAACATCGTGACCTCGCCGATCTACATGGAGTTTTTGCGCGGCGAGCGGGAATTGATGTGCACGGCCTGGGGTAATCCCACTTATAACCCGCGTGGATGGAAAGGTCCGTGTTACCTGATGACCGACACGCACCACAAGACGTTCAAGGATCTGATCGAAAAGACGCCCTGGGAAAATTACGGCAAGGGCCGCGATCCGCGCTGCGAAGACTGCATGGTGCACGCGGGTTATGAAGCGTCGGCAGTGCTGGGTGGGAACAAAAAGCTGGGCGACACCTGGAAGATGTTGCAATGGACCCTCTCCGGCAAAATGGGTGGGCTGAAGGGTGGCAAGCCCAAAGGCAACGGAAATGGCAAGTCGAATGGACATGCCAAGCCGGTTGCTGCGGTAGCTGCCAGCGCGCAGGCTGGGGCGCAAGAGAACGAGGCGTTCCGCATTCTATGACCATTCTGGTCACCGGTGCTGCGGGCTTCGTGGGCAGCCACGTTGCGCGCCAACTTGTCGAAACCGGACAATCGGTTCGGGTTTTCATCCGGCCGAATAGCAATTTGCGTTTACTCGAAGGGTTGCGTGCCGAACGCGTCGAGGGTGATTTGCGCGACTCCGGTTCGATCGAGCGCGCTATGCAAGGCGTGCGGCGCGTGTTCCACGTGGCGGCGGACTATCGGCTATGGGCGCGCCATCCGGAAGAAATTTACGAGAGCAATGTTGAAGGAACTCGACGCTTGTTTGAGATTGCCGCGCGCGAGGGCGTTGAGCGGATTGTCTATACCAGTACGGTGGCGACGGTCGTCGTCCCAGGCCATGGTGACGCGCTGCCCAACGAAGAGACCAGGGCCACGCTCGATGAGATGATCGGCCATTACAAGCGATCGAAATTCCTGGCGGAAGAGGAAGCACGCAAAGCCGCTGCCGGCGGGGTGCCCATCGTGATCGTGAATCCCACCACACCGGTGGGGCCCGGCGACTGGAAGCCCACGCCGACTGGCCGCATCATTGTCGATTTCCTGAACGGCAAAATGCCCGCGTACGTGGACACTGGCTTGAATCTCGCGCCCGTGGAAGACGTCGCCGCGGGGCATTTGCTGGCAGCCGAGCGCGGCCGGATCGGCGAGCGTTACATTCTTGGTGGCCGCAACATGACGCTGAAGCAGATTCTGCAAGCGCTCGCCGCGATTACGGGGCGTCCCGCACCGCGCGTGAAAATTCCACATGCAGTGGCGTTGGCCGCGGGCTACGCGAACGAATTTTTCGCCAGGCTTACCGGCCGCGAGCCGCAAATTCCGGTGGAAGGCGTAAAAATGTCGCGGCATCGGATGTTTGTGGCCAGCGACAAGGCCGAAAGGGAATTGGGCTACAAGCCTGGACCGGTGGAAGCCGCGCTGGAGCGTGCGGTCCGCTGGTATGAATCATCGGGATACGTGCATGCGCGGAGCGGCAAGCCCGTGGCGCATCCGCAGGCGGCCTAGGATTACGACGTGAGAATTCTGGTCACATTCGCGCTCGAAAACGAATTTGCGCCGTGGCGTTCGTTGAGGAAGTTTCGCCGCGCGAAATGGGACACCGCGGATGTGTTTCGCACCGAGATTGGCGCGGCCAACGTGAACGTGCTGCTCACCGGAGTCGGACCGCGGCAGGCGGCGCTGGCGATGTCTAAAATAAGCTGGGGCGAGCCGGACACCGTGGAATTTTGTGTGTCCGCCGGGCTTGCCGGAGCGTTGCGTCCGCAATATCAAATCGGCCAGATCCTCGTGGCGCGAACCGTTGTAGCAGAGCGGGCTCCAGAGGGAAGTAATGGGCGGGTGTTCGAAGCAAGCGCGCCGCTGGTTTCTTTCGCCCAGGATTGCGGCGCCACAGTCGCCGGGGGCTTTTACAGCGCGGAGCGCGTGATTTCGCGTGCGGAAGAAAAAGAGCACCTGGGCGCGAGCGCGGATGCCGTGGAAATGGAAAGTTTTACCGTACTTTCGCGGGCGCGAGCGGATGGTGTTCCCGGCGCGGCCATCCGTTCGATCAGCGACAGCGTGGATGAAGATTTGCCGCTGGACATGAATGGAGTGTTTACCGAAACCGGCACGGTGAGCATTCCGCGGGTGCTGGGACAGGTTGCGTTGCGTCCTCAGGCCATACCCGGATTGGTGAAGCTGGGCCACAACAGCAAGCTCGCGGCGGAATCGCTGGCGGCGTTTCTGGACAGCTATATCCGTGACCTGTCGAAACGCGCGAATGCGCTCGAGTCGAATGCGATTGGAATAACACCGAACTGACCGAACATTGATGACGCAACAACGATGACCCAACACCGATGAGCCAAACCATCACCCACGCTGGATTCGACGAAGCGCTTCCGGAACGCAACACGGCCATGCGCGCCGGCGTTTACCGCGGGAAAGGGCGCGTGGTAGTCGAGTCGGTGCCCATCCCTGAAATTCGCGACGGGGAAGTGTTGTTTCGCGTAGCCGCTTGCGGAATTTGCGGCACGGATATCAAGAAAATTCATCATGGTTTTCTCGCGCCTCCGCAGATTCTGGGTCACGAGCTTGCGGGTACCGTTGTAAAAGTGGGCGCCGGGGTCACGAAATTCAAGCCAGGTGACCGCGTGGTCAGCTTCCATCACATTCCGTGCGGCACGTGCTTCTACTGCGAGCAGCAACTTTTCTCGCAGTGCGCGGGTTATAAGAAGGTGGGGCTTACGGCGGGGTTCGATCCCAACGGCGGTGGTTTCGCGGAGTACGTGCGCGCCATGCCCTGGATTGTCGAACGTGGCATGATTCGTTTGCCGGACGATGTGTCCTTCGAGGAGGCCACGTTTGTCGAGCCGGTGAACACCTGCCTGAAAGCCGTGCGCAAAGCGCGCGTGGCCAAGGACGAAACGGTTTTGGTGATCGGCCAGGGGCCGATCGGCATGCTGCTGATGATGCTGGCGAAGATTGAAGGCGCCAGCGTTTACACGAGCGATCCCATGCCCGGCCGCCGCGCGGCCAGCGAGCGCTTCGGCGCAGCGCAGGCATTCGATCCAGGTGAGAGCAATCTGGTGGACGAGATGAAGACACGCACCGATGGCCGCGGAGCGGATGCCGTGCTTTTGGCCGTGCCCAACGCGTCATTAGTGCCGGAAGCTTTGGCTATCGCCCGTCCAGGTGGAAGAGTGCTATTGTTCGCACATAACGACCCGGTCCTGAAACTGGAGTTCCCCGCGGCTGCCGTGGGCATCGAAGAGAAGGAAATTCTCGGCAGCTACAGCGCTTCGGTGGAAGATCAGGAAGAATCGGCGGCCCTGGTATTCAATCATCAGTTGCCTATGCGGAAAATGATTTCGCATCGCTTTCCGCTCGAACGCATTGCCGACGCGCTGGAATTGGCGGCTCGTCCCGCGGATGATACTCTTAAAGTGGTGATAGTTCACGAATGAAACAGGACGCGAATGGACATATGACGGCCGCGGTACTTTACGGCCGTGAGAATATGAAGATCGAGCAAGTGGACATTCCGTCACTTGCGGAGGACGAAGTGCTGGTGCGCGTGGAAGTCGCGCTTACCTGCGGCACGGATTTGAAAGTATGGAAGCAGGGCTCGCACCCCCGCATGATCCAGCCCCCCGCGCTTTTTGGACACGAGCTTGCCGGAGTGGTGGAAGAAAAAGGCAAGGCGGTGAATCACGGCGTGCATACCGGCATGCGCGTAGTGCCATCCAACTCCGCGCCTTGCAATGTGTGCCTCTATTGCCGAAAAGGGCAGCCGAATCTCTGCGAGGATTTGCTGTTCAACAACGGCGCGTACGCGCAGTACATTCGCATTCCGGGCCGCATTGTGCAGCAGAACATGCTGGAGATTCCGGATTCCGTGCCATTCCTCGATGCCGCCATGGTCGAGCCGCTCGCCTGCGTTTTGCGCGGCGTGCACGAAATCAATCGTAACGAAGGGGATACGGTCGTGGTCATCGGCTGCGGTCCCATTGGTTTGAAATTCGTGCGCATGCTTTCAGCGCGTGGGGTGCGGGTGATCGCACTTGGCAAGCGCAAAACGCAAATTCGCGCAGCCGAACGATTGGGAGCCATTGCCGCATTCGACGTTGCCGAAGTGGAGAATCCCGTTACCCTGGTGCGCCAGTTGACCGAAGGCGCGCGTGGGGCCGATGCCGTAATCGAAGCGGTCGGCTCGGCCAAAACCTGGCAATGGGCGCTGCAAATGGTGCGCAAGGGTGGCACCGTGAATCTTTTCGGAGGTTGCCCCAGCGGCACGCAGGTGAATTTCGATCCGGCGGCGCTGCACTATTCCGAAATCACCATCAAGTCGACGTTTCACCATACTCCGCGGTTCATCCGGGAGGCGCTCGACACCATCGTGCGTGGCGACATTCGCGCCAGCGACTTCATCACCGGCGAAGTGCCGCTCACGGAACTGCCGCACGTGTTCGAGCATATGAAGCAGCGGAATGGCGAGTTGAAGACTGCCGTGATTCCGTAGCATTCGTTCGCCGACAGGTTCGACAATACTTTCACTTTTCATTTTCGCGGCCCGAGACAGGGCTTCATGCTACCCACACCTGAACTAGAGATTGCACGCAATCTTCCGCCGGATGGCTGCGCGCCTGCCGAGGCCGAGCGCTATACGCGCTGGCTGGCCACGCACCACTACGAGAATTTCAACGTGGTGTCCTGGCTCCTTCCGAAACATTTGCACCAGCACTTCTACAATGTCTACGCGTATTGCCGCTGGTCGGACGATCTCGGCGACGAAGTGAGCGATGCGGCTCGCGCTTTGCAGTTGCTCGATGCCTGGGAAGATGAACTGCGGCTAGCCTATCGCGACGACTGCATGCCTTCGCATCCCGTGATGATCGCGCTTCGCGAAACGATTCGCGCGAAGCAGATTTCCATCCAGCCCTTCAGCGATCTGCTGCGGGCGTTTCGTCAGGACCAGCGCGTGCATCGCTACGAAACCTGGACGGATGTTCTCGATTATTGCGTCTACTCGGCGAATCCTGTCGGGCGGCTGGTTCTCTATCTCTGCGACTACCGCGACGCAGAGCGCCAGCGGCTGTCCGACTACACCTGCACGGCATTGCAGCTCGCGAATTTCTGGCAGGATGTTTCGCGCGATTTGGAAAAAGGCCGAATCTACATTCCTCTGGAATCGATTCGCGAACACGGTTTGAAAGAAGACGACATTGTTTCGCGGCGATTCGACGATCGCTATGTGCTCCTGATGAAATCGCTTATTGCACGCACGCGCCAGCTTTTCGTGGCGGGAGCGCCATTGACTGAGCAGGTTGACGGCAAGTTGCGAGTGGATATCGAGTTGTTCAGCCGCGGCGGCATCGCAATCTTAGATGCGATCGAAGCGTCAGGTTACAACACGCTGCAGCACCGGCCGGCGCTGTCGAAATGGTCGAAGCTGCGGCTGATCGGGGGCGCGCTGATTTCGCGCGATTCGGCCAAAATAGTCGTGGGTTCGCCGCAGGCGGTGCATACGGAGCCGAAACCTCAGGCAGCTATGTCGAATGTGCCCAGCGCTGAGGCCATTCGCGTATCCTATGCGGAGTGCAATCGCATCTCGCGCGAGGCCAACAGCAGTTTCTATCTGGCGTTTTTCGGCTTGCGCAAGCCGAAGCGCAATGCGCTGTGCGCGCTCTACGCGTTCAACCGGCTGGTGGACAACATTTCTGACGAGCCGGGCGATTTGGATTCGAAGCGCCGCGGCTTAGCGCGCTGGCGCGGCCTGCTTGACGAAGCTGCCGCCTGGAACACCGGCGGTCATCCTGTTCTGCCTGCGCTGGCCGACACAATGTCGCGCTTTGAAATTCCCGCGCGCTATTTCCACGACCTGATTCTCGGCGCCGAGATGGATCTAACCATCCATTCGTATGCAACCTTTGACCGGCTGGAAGAATATTGCTATCGCGTGGCAGGGACCGTCGGCCTCACTTGCACGCACGTGTTCGGATTCCGTGATCCGAAAGCACCCGACCTTGCTGAGCGTTTGGGGTTGGCGTTTCAACTCACGAACATCATTCGCGATGTGCGCAGCGACTACGAAATCGGCCGTGTCTACATTCCGCAGGAAGATTTGGACCGTTTCGGCTGCCGCGCGAAGGATCTCACCGGGCCCCTGACAGAGCCGCTGCGAAACCTTCTCGAATTCGAAGCGGACCGAGCCTGGCGGCTGTATGAAGAAGGCGCGCAACTCGTGCATCGCGTGGACGCGGACAGCCGCGCCACGCTCTGGGCTCTGATCCGCACCTACAGCACCTTGCTCGCGCGCATCGAAGAGCGTGATTTCGACGTATTTTCCTCGCGCATCAGCTTGGCCAGCGCGGAAAAAATTCAATTCCTGCTCACGGCGGGAGTCAGCGGTTGGTGGAAGAAGGATGCCCTCGCAAAGCGTACTGGTGATCGGCGGCGGTTTGGCGGGGATGTCCTGCGCCGTCGCGCTGGCTGACGCCGGATTTCGCGTTCGCCTGCTGGAGAAGCGTCCGCACCTGGGCGGCCGCGCCACTTCCTACACGCTGCCTGACGGCAGCGAAGTGGATAATTGCCAGCACGTGACACTGGGCTGCTGCACCAACCTGGCCGACTTTTACCGGCGCGTGGGCGCCAGCGAAAGCATTCGCTTCTACGGCCGGCTCTACTTCGTGGATCGGGACGGCCGCCGCTCGACGATTCAAAGTTCCTGGCTGCCGCCGCCGCTGCATATGGCCCCGGCATTTGCCATGTTCGGCGGGCTGAAGCTTGCGGATAAGCGCAGCATCGCTCACGCGCTGCTGGCCATCGCAACTTCTGGCGGCCATCCTGCTGGCAGCGATGGACTCAGCATGCTCGACTGGCTGCACCAGATGCGCCAGACGCCGGGAGCCATCGAGCGATTCTGGCGCGTGGTGCTGGTCAGCGCCCTGGATGAGGAGCTTTCGCGGACCGACGCACGCTATGGAATCGACGTTTTCTGGAAGGCTTTTCTCGGCAACCGCAGCGGCTATCGAGTGGGGATTCCGAGCCAGCCGCTGGCGCAATTGTATGAGGGTTGCTGCGAGGCTATAACCAGACGGGGTGGGGAAGTGATGCTTCGCGCGGGCATTCGCGAAATTCGCCTGAAAGACGATCGGTTTGCCGCGGCCATTCTGGAGGACGGCTCCGAAGTTTACGCCGACGCGTGCGTTGCTGCCGTGCCGCACAGCATGCTGCTCGATCTGCTGCCGGATCAGAACTCTGGCGGCTTCGCCTGGCTGGCCGGATTGCGCCATTTGAAGACTTCCCCAATCACCAGCGTGCACCTCTGGTTTGAGACTCAGGTGATGACTGAGCCATTTCTAACGCTGATGGACCACACGACTCAGTGGATTTTCAATAAATCACTTCTTTCGCGGGCTGATGAAACCCGCCAGCCTGCGGCGCATCTAACAGGAGACGAGATTTGTGGGCCCAGGTCCGCCGGCCAGTATTTGCAACTGGTCATCAGCGCCTCCTACGATTTGGTGCCCCGAACGCGCCAGGAAATCATCGAGCTCTGCCGCCGGGAATTAGCCGACGTCCTGCCTGCGACACGAGACGCGAAAGTCCGAAAGGCAACGGTTATCAAGGAAGTGCACGCGACGTTCTCCCCGGGGCCGGGTGTGGATCGCTGGCGTCCGGCCCAAAACATCGGAATCGACAACCTATTCCTTGCCGGGGATTGGACCCGCACGGGCTGGCCTGCCACAATGGAAGGCGCGGTCCGCAGCGGCTATCTGGCGGCCGAGGTAGTGTGTGAGCAATTTTGCTCGCCTCAACAGTTTCTTCAGCCGGACTTGCCTTTTGAAGGTCTCAGCAAAATTTGGGCCGGGAAGCATGGAGCCGCGGAAGCGGACCGGAATGTTGGCAGCGCCCAGTCGCATTCGTTGAATGGCGTGGGAGCTGAGCAGTTTCGATAAATCGTAGGGCGCAGGTGCTTGAACCTGTGTGGAGGTTTTGATGGACAGGAAATATAAACAGAAGGGCTATCGCGACCGCGATGCGGAAGAGCGCAAGCGGGAGCGGGGCGAGCATCGAGAACATCGGCCGCCAGAGCCCAAGCCCCGGCCTCACGACATGCTCGGCCCACGCACGCCGCGCATGGTGGGAACTGTGACGCGGGCGCGATGTTCCAGTTGCGGCGCTGCGCTGCCCCCGAATTTCGACGTGAACAGCGAATGCCCGAAGTGCCACGCCGCGCTGCATAGCTGCAAACAGTGCGTGCATTTCGACACCGGCCGCCAGTTCGAATGCACGCAGCCCATTCCCGAGCGTTTTGCCAAAAAAGACGCGAAGAACAATTGCAAATTCTTTGCCTTCCGCACCACCGTGGAGAAGGATACGTCACCAGTGACCTACGTCACCAACGCCCCGCCGCCCACCAACGCCGCGCGGCCGACCGACGCGCGCAAAGCCTTCGAGGATCTCTTCAAAAAGTAGGCCCGCTCCTTCACAAACCACTTCGCGTGCCGTGGCCGATTGCGGCGCCGTTGCAGGTGGATGCTAACGACTGCAGTCCATCCATTGAGTCCCGCAGTGTTTTTTTCGCTACATCCCCTGATTGAAAGGCGAATACGACGGCGTTATGCTGAAACGTGTCCGCATGAGAACTCCCCTTCAGACGCAAAATCCACAGAGAGCCGGGTGCTTGAATGAAAATCGTTTACACGCGTATTCCTTCAGAGTCTCGCCAAGCGGTGGAGGCTGAATTCGAACGTCACCGGGAGAAGCTTGAAAAACTTCTGAAACATTACGATCCCGATCTGGTGGAATTGCAGGGAACAATCGAGACAATCGCGCGCAAAAAAGAATTCGAATTGTCGTTGAACTTGGTTATTCCGACGGGCCCGCTGCATGCCACGGGAGTGGGCTCAGATATACCCACCAGCACGAAAGCCGCATTCGCCGAAATCGAAGCGCAGATCAAAAAACATCAGCAGAAATTGCGCAAGGACTACGTGTGGAAGCGCAAGCGCGGCCGCGGCGTGCCGAAACTCGGCGAAGTCGCCACAGACTAGAGAATCGATAGCCGGTCGCCATCAACGAATGTGAGGCAGCCAGGAGTGTTGCTGCTGAAGCTCGCCGATTGCTCCGCATCCGGGACGCGCTGAAATGCCGCTTTGCGGTTGCGCATTGCCCGGCATCTGGCTCGTGGTGAACCGGTCTGCCGTGGCGACTGCTAGATTTTACCGGGCGCGTATGGGAATTCGGGCGTGCAGGTAAGAGCGAAACTTATCTTTTGCGGTAAACGCGCACGTGCTGCGGTTCTTCTGCTCGAGATACGCAGGAACGATCGCCGCGATTCGCTGTGGTCATGCTAAACTTACCTGCACTCGCCACAGGTTCCGGTCAGCGTAAAACTACGTCTCGCGCATCGGACGCCAGAAATTAGGGGCGTAGCTCAGTGGTAGAGCAGCGGCCTTTTAAGCCGAAGGTCGTGGGTTCGATCCCCACCGCCCCTACCAACC
>DASZMG010000002.1:0-38529 GCA_035551975.1 Candidatus Acidiferrales bacterium
GTATCCCGGCCGGAATAGTAGTCCCGGCTTGAAAACGTAAGCGGTGGCGACGCCCCCTCAGGCCGTCGCCACCGCTCTCACCGGGAGGAAGTATGGGGCTACTGTCTCACCGCAACTGCGCCTGCGTTCGACCGCGCAGCCATCCTCCCATGCCTCCGGACTGATTTAGCCGCTCAGCCGCCAATCCGCTCACCACCTCAATCCCAGTGTTCGTGCTTCGTGCCAGGTTGGGCAGTGTGTCACGCAATTCCACCGTCCGCCGCTCTCTGCCGCACACCGGGCACACCGGATCGGCCGACCGGTCCATCCACCCGCACTCGATGCACTCGTGCAGATCGCCGTGTACCGTGCTGGCAAGCACCAGCGTCCGCATTTTGCCCTTCTGCAACTGGGTCAGCGTCTCGTCCATGCCCACCACCGTTTTGCGTTCGTCGGCAAGAAGATTCTTCACCAGCGCCGCTTCGTTTGCGCGTTCCCACTCCGCGATTGCCGGCGCCAGACGCTCTTGCAGATTCGGCGGTGTGAGCCGGCCAAAGTCTTCCTTGATCTTCACCACCCGCTCTCGCCAGTGTTTCGGAAACTCGGCTTCCATCGGCCGGGTCAGCCGGTCCGACCCAACCAGGAAGATGGCCTGCAGTTTTTCCGCTTCGGCGATTTTTCGCGCTTGCGCCGCGGCTTCGCGGCACAGGTGCTTATATTGAGCCTCCATGCGGTCATCATAGGTATCGTGCTGCTTGCCGCGGGCTTTCTCGATGCCTTGTCCCGCTTCCTGCCCCATCTGCTGGATTTTCCACTCCGAAACGTCAATCGCGAACTTCCGCTCAGCCACTTTCTCCATTTCTCCGCCCCAGTAGCGGAAAAAGCGCGCCGACTTGTGATCCACCGCGACGATGCAATGCGGCTTTCTCTCATCCAGCAGCCACAGCAACTGAGTCGCCGCCGGCTGGCCCCAGTGCAGCTCGTTTTCCACCGCCACCTGCAACGGCACCACTTTCCACGTGGCGGTGCCTGCAAAAAATCACCACGGCCCTCTCCTGCGACTTTCGTCCGATCAGGAATTCCTCCACCCGTTCCACCTGCCGCCAGAATCGCTTCTGCTCTTTTTCATGCACCGTTGCAGCCGCTTCTTTGGCTTGCTTCTTCAACCACACCAGCGACTCTGTCGCCAGCGGCTGCTTCGACGCGTCCGCGGGTTGCGTATTCAAATACGCCGTAAGCACGGGACTTGCTAACTCTGAAAGCGAATTTACGAACTTCATGCTGACCATAAGCTTTCCTTTCTTCGTGCCTGTCGGTGCGACGCCCTATTGCGCCAGCTCTCGATCAATCTAGAGATTCAGCCCGTGCCACAGCCACACGCCCACTGCCGTCAGGAACAACACTCCTGAAAGCACAAACATCGCGGCAATTGGCCGGCCAAGCATCTCGATCTTCTGTGTAATGGCCTGCTGCCTTGTGGCCATGGCCTTTTCCGCCGGATCGAGGAATATCTGTTCTTCATCGTGTGTGCTGAGCGTGCTGCGATAAATCAGCATCAGCACCAGTATCACCGTGACCACTCCCCAACTTGCCATCAACGTGAACAATGCCGCATGTCCCATCTCGCCCTCCTCCGCTCTTCATTCAACCGCAGTCTCATCTTGCCCCTGCACTTCCGTTGCTGAAGTGATGTCGGTCACTTCGATGTGTGACTTTGCCGCACGTAGTTGCCGCGCATATTCCGCACATAACAATTTTCAGCCTCTAAGCCGTTTCCTTTGGCATACTCTCGTCACCACTCTTCCGTCGCTTTTGGAGTTCGGAAGTATTGATTCCAGATTTCTTCGCACATTCGCGCTTCCGCTCTGTGCGGAAAAGGACCCTCTTTGCATCTTTGGCTCGCTATTCTCCTGATTGCTGCAATGGGTTTGATTTTGGGTCTGCTCGGCGGAGGGGGCTCGATTCTCACCGTGCCGATTCTCGTCTATGCGCTCGGTGTGGAGGCGCACGCGGCAATCAGCCTTTCCCTGATTCTGGTCGGTAGCACCGCGCTGGTGGGTGCATTTCTGCACCAGGAAGCTGCGCGGGTGGCCTGGAAGGATGGTCTGCTCTTCGTCTGCTTCGGCCTGCCTTTCAATTTTCTGGGCGCAAGCCTTTCGCGGCACGTTTCCAGCAAGCTTCTGTTGCTGCTCTTTGGTGTTCTGATGGGAATCGCCGGATCGGCCATGCTCTACAAGCGTAGCGAGCCGAAGTCAACGGACAAGCTCAACATCTGGCCCGTGGTGGCGGCAGGCGCGGTGGTGGGATTTCTGGCCGGTTTTCTCGGCGTTGGCGGAGGTTTCATGGTCGTGCCCTCTCTGGTGCTTTTCTTGCGCATCCCCATCAAATCGGCCACCGGCACCTCATTGCTCGTGATTGCCCTCAATAGTGCGCTCGCTCTCATTGGCCATCGCCACACCCTGAAAGTCGATTGGCTTCTCCTGTTCGAGTTCGTGATTCCCGCTTTGCTCACCACCTATCTCGGCGTGAAATTGACCGAACATCTCAGTGCGCATCAACTGCGCCGGGTCTTTGGCATTTTCGTTATTCTATTTGGGGTGGTGATGGTTGCCACGAATCTCGCCGGGCTTATCTTCAGACACTGAGCGCGTTTCGTTCTCCTGTTCTGCGGACGTCGGGTAATTTCCGTCCGCGACCCCGGAGGATCGCAGTATTGCTGGCTCCAACTCTAATCGTCACTAATTGCAGGTATGCGTCCTATGTTTGGATGAAACCCTATAAGGAGAAGACTCAATGGCAGATCACAAGGAAATGGGCGATGTGGAGCAGAGGATTCGACTCGGTATCGGCTCCGCGGCCGCCGCAGCTGCGATTTTTGCTCCGCTCGACTACAAATGGAAAGGTGTTCTTACAGCAATAGCTGCCGAGACGATTTTGTCCGGCGTATACCGCATATCTCCCTTCAAACGCGTTTTAGGCGCATAAGGTCTGGAAGCTCGCAGCCGCACACAAAACCGGGATGCTGCATCTCAACTCGTCCATCGAGTTGACCTCCTGCGGCTGAGGCTGGCACTTGTGTCTGTGTAACGATGTTCGTCGTTAACCACGGCAGGACCTGATGGCGTTTTCGCGGCCGGGTGGAAATCTCACGGCATCACCCGGCCTTTTTTCTAACGATCCAAAGTCCAACGCTGGAGAGATTCTTGGCTTTTCTCATCGCAAAGGAGTAAAAGGGCTGTATGGTTGTGCGCAAACTTCGAAAAGTCGATGGCAGGTCTAACGCTCTCATGAGCGTCTATGAATGCGACTCGTGTCTCTGGCTCGTGAACGTGCTGTACCAGACCAAACTCACCGATGTGGAATTGAAATTCGCGGCCCACGATTGCACCGAAAAGCCGCTGCGCAGTCCCCATCAACTGCACCCCCGGTAGTTTCTTTCTTCCGCGAACACCACCGCCCTTAAATTACTCCGGGGCTCAAAATCCGCCGCCTTTAGGACGAAGACCTTCTACAATGACCACTTTTTACCCCGGCAACTATCATTTGCATTCCCACTTCCCGGGGCTAAGATGAGTCCATGACGCTACGGCGCGCCATGAAAACGCCGGCCCACCGAGGGCGGCCATGAAGTTCGAAACCCGTCCCGGGAGAGTGATTTCTTGCGCTGCCGCGGCAACGATTTGTCCTCGAAAATCCGTTTTCTATGTCGACACGCCGTGCAAACTTAGCTCACACGTAAGTTATTCAAAACAAACAACCGAGCCTAAGCTAAGTCGACACACAAAACGTTCCCTCGCTCTTCGCCTTTTCCCTGAGTTTTTCGGTCGCGAAATGGCGGAAGGTTCCGCTCATGGGACGGCATTATGACCCCAGCCAGCCCCTTCGGCGATCTCGGCAAAATGCTGCTGGTCTTCGGCATCGTGCTGGTAATTGCTGGCGCGTTCCTGCTCACCGGAGCGAAGGTTCCGTTCCGGCTAGGCCGGTTGCCCGGCGACATCGCCTATCAGGGCAAGAATGGCAGCTTTTATTTTCCGATCGTCACCTGCATCCTTCTAAGCGTGGCGCTCACTTTGATTTTCTGGGTGATCAATTTCTTCCGCCGGTAAGCTGATCAACTCATGAACCAAACTTTACTTTTCGATCTGGTGCCGCAGCGGCGCGTGTGGAAAGTCAGCGAAATCACGCAGCAGATCGGCAATCTGCTCGAAGGCGCTTTTCAGGACGTCTGGATCGAAGGCGAAGTCTCCAATTTCCGGCCGGCGCAATCGGGCCATCTTTACTTCACCTTAAAAGATTCGCGCTCGCAGATTCGCTGCGTCTGCTTCCGCGACCAGGCGCGCTTGCTGAAGTTCCGTCCCGACGACGGCCTGCACATCACCCTGCGCGGTGCGCTGGGCGTGTACGAACCGCGCGGCGAGTATCAAATTTATGTGAGCCACATCGAGCCGGTCGGCCTTGGCGCGCTGCAACTGGCCTTCGAGCAGCTCAAAAAGCAGCTTCAGGCCGAGGGACTATTCGACCAGGCGCGCAAGAAGTCTTTGCCGGTGCTGCCGCACTGCATCGGTGTGATTTCCTCGCCCGCCGGCGCGGCCATTCGCGATATCCTGCGCGTTCTGAAGCGCCGCTTCGCCAATCTGCACGTGCAGCTTTACCCCGTGCGCGTGCAGGGAGACGGCGCCGCCGGAGACATTGTCGCCGCGCTGCGCCATTTCAATCGTGTGAAATTCGCGGAAGTGCTGATTCTCGCGCGCGGCGGAGGTTCGCTCGAAGACTTGTGGGCGTTCAACGAGGAAACTGTCGCGCGGGCGATTTTTGAATCGGCGATTCCGGTGATCACTGGCGTGGGTCACGAGACCGATTTCACCATCGCCGATTTTGTGGCGGATCTGCGCGCGCCCACTCCTTCCGCCGCCGCGGAAATCGTGGTCCGCTCGCGCCAGGAGTTCGAGCGGCACATCGCCGAATATAATCGCCAGTTGATCCATCACATTCGCTACCTGCTTTCCGAGCGCCGCCATCGCGTGCGCGATCTCGAATCGCATCGCGCTTTCCGGCAGCTAGAATTGTTGCTGCGGCGTCGTCGCCAGCAAACCGACGAGCTTTCCAGCGCGATGGCCATGGGGTTGCGGCTGCGGCTTTCGGCTTCGCATCAGCGGCTCACGCGGGCGAGCGCGCAGCTTTCTTCTTTCGATCTGCGTTCGCGCGCCAGCTCGCTGCGCCGCCGCATCGAACACCAGCAATCGCAGCTACATGCCGCGCTGCAGCGCGTGGTGGCGCAAAAAAGGCGCCGCTTCAACGCCGTCCATTTGCGCTTCGCGGCTCTCGATCTGCGCGCGCGTGTGGGCAAGCTTCGCAATGGTTGTGAGCTGCGATCCTCCGAGCTGCGCGTGCGCATGGATCGATTTTTGATCGCGCGCCGCCGCCGGCTCGAAGCCGCCACCACGCAGCTTCGCGAGCGCAGTCCGTTCGAGCTGCTCAAGCGCGGATATGCCGTCGCTTACGACGCGTCGGGCCGCGTGCTGCGTTCGCCTGATCAGGTGGAAGTGGGCAGCGACATTTCCGTGCGTCTTGCCTACGGGCAACTCGGTGCTACCGTCAGCAACAAGAAGAAATTCGACCGCGAAGAAAATTCCGAAGAAAAATCGTAGCTTGTGGTTCGTTGTACTTACGTTTCTCGTTGCGCAGCAACGTGCGCAGCGCGCTTTCAGCCTGTCAAGTGCCACTCACGGACAAGAATAATTCCGCACTTGCACGCGCCACTCCAACTGCGTGAGCCGCGCATATATCTGCTTGAATCTCGCGCCGGGGTCGCGAGTCTTCTTTTCGATTCCCTGTAATGCGCAGTGAGAGTCGAGCCAGTGTTCAGTTTCGTCGGTGGCGTCGGCGGAACTCCCGTAGTGCTCGCCTTCTACCATCACCACGGTTTTCCTCGTCGGCCGGTCTGCGTCGAGCCATTGCTGCGGCGTGTATACATTCGCAGCGTGCACAGATGCCGGCAGCAGCCCCGCAAACGCTCCCGCGTGCGGCGCAACCGGCGTCACCGGCAGCAGGTAGCTGAGATAGAAAAAGAACGAAGGGTTGTTGCCGATCACGATTCCGCCGCCGCGAATGGTGTTCGCCGATTCGCGCGCCACCTCATCCCACGGCTCGAGCCAATGCGGCGCCGCGTACAAGCTGCGCGAAAAAATTCCGTACCATCCGACGGCCGCGCACAAGGCCAGCGCGCCAAGCAGCACGCGGCGAGGCAGTCGACGCGGCATGGTGCCCAGCGCCACGCCCAGCGGCAGCACCAGCCACGGCGTCATGAAAAAAGTTCGCTTGGACATGATGATGCCCAGCGCCGTGAGGCAAGCGATCACGCACAGAAAATAGATCAAAAATCTTCGGGCGGGACTGCGGTATTGCAGCAGCAGAAGCAGGCAGGCGGCAATGGCCACGGACGACGCGATACTGAACGCCCAGAACCACGGCGCCACCGACTCGCTGACGAAAACGAGATAGATGTTGTAGCCGATGTTGAAAAGGAGTCCGATGGGAATGAAACGCGGGCGCGTGCCGGTATGCAATTCGCGCAGGAACGCCCCAAAGATGGGCAGGTACGCCAGCAGCAGAACAGCCGCGGTCAAAAAAAGCCAGCGCGCCGTATGAGCAACGTCGCGGCCTCCGCTTGGCGAAATGTTGTGAATGAGATAGTCGACACCGATCAGCCCGAGAAAAACCCATCCAAAATAGTTCGCGTAAACCAGCGCGAGAGCCGCAACTACAAACCAGATCCAATTCGCCACAGATGGCTCATCCAGAAACCGCACGTAGGTCCAGGTGACCAGCGAAACCAGCAGAAACGCGCAGGAATACCAGGTTGCCAGCCGGCCGAAATGAAATCCGAAGGGCGAGAGCGCCACAATCGCGAGGGTCCAAAACTGGCTTGGCATGCCGCCGAAACGTTTGGCCACCAGCGAGAGCACCCACGCGCCCGCAACGTAGAACACCACGGATGGCAGCCGCAATAAATAGATGTCAGCGCCGGTTAGGCGCGGCAGATAAATGAGGCGCAGCCACGCGTGCAGGAAGAGATCGTACAGCGGCGGATGCTCGTGCATGCCGGCGCCGGTAAGAAAAAGGCGCACGGTGTCGCTCACGGGACGCGCGGCGCGATCGATGATGGCGGATTCATCGTCCACGGCCGTGAACCAGCGGTTGCTGGCCATCAGCGCGACGGCTAAAGCGAGCGGAACAATGGCGAGTTGCGTCGAGCGAGTAGAGCGCGTTGAGCTAAAGGGTTGGCGCTGGGATTGCGAATCCGTCTTCACGATGGGCGGAGCGTACACACTGGCGATGCGCTTGAGAATGGCATGGACAAGCTATGGTATCGCAGGGACAAAGTGACCGATAGCAGGTTCTCGCCCGAGCGTTCGGAAAATTGAGCCAGTTATCTTACGGCAACGCGGATGTGAAGCCTGTGCGGAGCTATTTTGCCGGCGTGGCCACTTCTTTTTCGTAATCGAGGAAGTTTACCTGATTGTCCTCGCAGACGAATTCCTTGATGTTCCAGGTGGGCTTTAAAACGTACTTCTTCACAGTATGCAGCGGCGCGGAGTAGATCTTAGGATCGTCGAGAGTAATGTCGATCATCAACGAGTCGTGATCCGGGCGTGAAATGCGCTCGGTAACGCGCAAGTCCTCCGAGTGCGGCATGCCGCCGTAACTGAACCAGGTTTTGTCGGTCTGATTCACTGTGTCGACCACCAGCGTGCTGCCTTCCCATTTGCCGGTGGAGTCGCCCATCCAGGTGGGATTTTGGTCCTGCTCGTGGCCGCGCCCGTCCGTGTAGATCTGCCGGATGTTATGGCCATATTCGAAGATCTGCAGCACGCGCCCGGGCGTGTGAATGATCTCCATGGGATACAGGAACAGATAAATTCGCGGCACGCCGGAAGGGAAGCACTTGAAGTCGGGATCGTTTGAGTCGACAGCGGTGCGCCCCTGACCGATAGGCTTGTTCGCTTTGAGCTTTTCCTCGCCCAAAGCCGTGAGCGGAAACTTCTTCATGGGCTTGCCCTGCGCGTCGAGCCAGACGAATTGCTGGCCGGGATTGTCGGCCGTGCCCGCGCCGAGCGTGCTTCCGGTGGAGGGATACCACACGCCGGTAAAGTCCGCGCCCTGCAGAGCGCTTTTCATGGCCGATGACTCGCTCTGGCCGATGGAAACGGGCGAAAGGGAAATCGCGCACGCCAGCGCGAGGGAAGCGATTGTCGGGATCTTCATTTCGAGGAATCCGAGGGCAATCCCATGTTCGGCGTTTCGCGGCCGTCCGCGAAGACCACTTTTTGCGCGGCCATGGCGTGGGCGCCGTTCTTTACCGGGTGTCCGGTAATGATCACGTCATCTCCGGGTTTCAGCGTGCTGCGGCTCCAGCCGCGCCGCGAAAGAAGATTGGGGCTCTGAAGTTCCGCTTGCCATTTGGAAACCTGGCCGTTTTCGTCTTTGACGTCGAAGACGATCAGCGCGTGCGGGTTCACGTATTCGAGTTCAACCACGGTGCCGTGAATCGATACCGACTTGCTGCTGTCGTATTCCGAAGTGCCATGGTGGGCGAACGCGGGTGCGGCTGCAAAAATCAAAGCTGCTATGACCAAGAAAAGGAGCCTGGGTTTCTTCACGCAAACCTCCGAACGCTGACACGCCTCACACGATTGCAACTGCGCAGTCTTGTATACCTGCGACCAAGGCGTGTCAAGCTGCGCAATACTTTCTTCAGGTAACTTGTTTCGAGGGATTCGTGAGCAGAGAAACTTTCAGCGGAAAAGAGCAGGGCGGATTGCGAGGGACCGAGGCAGCGCTTTTCCCGGATTTAAATTTTTCAGGTACAATTTTCCTGCCGCTTCAATCCAGCTTGGTTTTGTCGGCGCAACACCGCGGGGCCGTTGCTTAAATGGATAAAGCACAGGTTTCCTAAACCTGCAATCCCGGTTCAAGTCCGGGCGGCCCCACCATTTGTCCCCTTGGGCCTTTGCTGGCAATTCTTTCCGGCACAGAAGAAGAGGGACACGGAACGTCCCTCTTCTGTTAGGCTCAAGCTCAAATCATGTCGCTCAATTCCGCGAATTCCAGAGCCTCATGAAAATCGTTGTCCGATCTCATCCCCAAATTGCGGCATAGGTTAATGAGATAGTCGCGCAGCTCCATAGACGGATAGTCGACATACGGTTTCTTTGAAACGCAGTGGTTGGTCTTGCATACAACAAGTGGCTGATGACGCTGCCCATCCGAAGGTATTTCCGGCCACGTGACCCAAGCTGCCCCATAATCCCTGATCACTTCCCCACAGGATTCACATATGACTACCGGGCAGGTCCTGCCATCAACTCCCTGAAGAACGAGTCCCCGTTTCTTTTCCATTTGCTAAGCCTCCCAACGCGCATTCTAGCATGCGGATTTTTGGAACCCATCGTCGCCCAAAAAGAAAGTGTCGAGAATAATCTCGGCCCTAAACGCCTACCTGAGTCGTTTCGTCTGCTTGCACTTTGGATTAAGACACACCGCTTCTACTTTTCGATGCTTGGCATTCATTCTGTGGCTCTGTCGCTCCATCGGGGCCTTCCTGATCGAGAACATCACTTGCCCACATCCACAAGTCAAGGTTGCGCGGCCTTCGACCTTCGTCCACTGCGGCTTGGGGAATCTTGGGAAACGTTCGATAAGTTTTTTCGCCGGGTCGTATTTTCCTGCCATTTTATTTGATTCCTCCGCTCACTGTGCGTCTCCTGCTAGCGGATTCTAGCACTGCCCCTCTAACGGGGTGTCAAGTCCGGAGTTTGCTCACGCGAAGGAAACGGGCCGGATAATTCGCGATGTTCGGGCCGCCCGACTTCTAGAATTTTAACGCTCAAAACTCCAGGATATTTAGACGCAAAGTTTTTCGGGCTATACTTGCGGCGCTTGCGTGACGCTTCGTGGAGGAGCCGTTATGCCGTCCGTTGAGATCGTGGACCGTTCGTCGATGATCGAGAAATTGTACCAGGGGCTTTCGCTCGATCCGGCGGAGACGGCGATTGTGACCATCGACATGCATCGCGGCCACCTGGACCCTGCCGTCGCGACCATGCCCACCTCGCCGGAGGACGCCAAACGTGTGATCGCCAACGCGCTTGAGCTTTTAACTTTCGCGCGGTCGCAGGGTATTCCCGTGATCCATGTGAAGCTGATTTTTCGAAAAATTCCCGGCCTTGGAAGCGAAGGCATGACTTCGCCGTTCTGGCGCGCGCTGCACGATTTGACTCGCGCGGAAGACCGGCTTACCCCGAACCGGCGCAGCACGGTGGAAGGGCACAACCTGCAAGGATCGCCGGGGACGGAACTCATCCCTGAGCTATTCGACGCGCGGGATTATGTGATCGACAACAAGAAGCGGCTCGACTGCTTCTACGGGACCGACCTGCTGCGCCTGCTACAGACACTCGGCGCGAAAAACGTGTGCCTGATGGGCATCAACACGAATACCTGCGTGCTGAACACGGCGTTCACCGCGTTCAATTACGATTTTCGCGTGGTGGTGCTTTCCGACTGCGTGGCCAGCATGTACGGCGACGATCTGCACGTACTGGGATTGCAGAACGTGGCGCGCTGCATCGGCTGGGTGATCAGCAACGAGCAGTTCCGCGAGCGCGTTGCGGCGGCCGAGCAGAGCAAGCATGAGGCAGCGGCCGGCAATGGCGTGGCTGTTCGCTAGAGCTTGTCTACGAATAGGACCCGCGCCAGGATTTACAAACGAAGAGGGATTCTTCGCGCGACTGCGGCGCTCAGAATGACGGCGCCAAGTTGGATGTGCACGAAGGTAGCACGTGGTTAGTCCGCGCTTTATGCACGACAGGGCACCGCTTCAACCCGCCCTCTTTTGGTTCACGGTGTCATCCCGAAGAGAGCGAAGTTTGCGACCCGGTTAGGGTCGCGGTAAAACGGATCTCGAGTGCCACCGCCGCCTAAGAGACTCGACAACCTGCGAACCTCTTACAACGACATGTCACCACAACATGCCGCCTCTATCCAGATACAAGGGATCTCTCTTCGTGTGTAAATCCCGAAAAGAAACGCCGCAACGAAGACACGGCAAAACCGAAGAGATTCTTCGCGCGACTGCGGCGCTCAGAATGACGGCGCTGGCTTGTAGCTACTCGCCTTCGAGAAACGCGCGACGAACTTAAACTTCGGCGAGTTCGCACTGCGCGTCGTCTATCAAGTGCGTTGCGGGCACAACGGGCACCGCGGGCGCCGCCTGCACCACTGGCATAGATTGCTCGCAGGGCACCACCCAGGTTTCGTCAACCTCCACGGACATTGCGCGCTGCATCAAGTCCACCTGCAGAATCAACTGGCTCTCATTCTTGTAGCGCAGCAGCGTGCCGACCACGCCGCGCAGCGGTCCAAGTTCCACGCGCACTTTCTGGCCCTCGTGCAGGCCAGTCCAGGGCTTTACCTGCTGGCCGGACGCGACCGCCAGGCGCACCGCTTCCACTTGCCGCGGATCGACGGGCACCGGAACGCGGCCCTTTCCCACGATGCCTACAACACCGGGAGTTCGCAGGATGGCCAGGCGCTTTTCAATATCGAAGCGGCAGAAGGTGTAGCCGGAAAACAGAGGAAGCTGCAGAATCTTCACGCGATCCGTCCAAAGACGGCGCGACAAATACATGGGCAGGAATTGTTCGTAGCCTTTCTGCACCAACTGGTCCGACACCATTTTTTCGCAACGTGACTTCACCCGGATCGCGTACCATTCGTGGCTGGAATCGTGGCTTGAAGCGGACAAAGGGCCCTCCCCCTCTAAGCTTCGAGTTGCTGTGTCTCAATGAGGTTAAAGGGGCATGAAACCCCGGCCAATGGCTCACTAGTAAGGCGCGAGTAGTACGAAAGAACTTGCGGAGACTTGAGCGGCCGGGAGTCGCTGGGGTTTTGTAAATCCCATAAAATGAGTGAATTGAAAGGCATTCCCGAATTGGAACGGCTCCGCGTGGTGCTGGTGAAGTCGCGCAACCCCTTGAATATTGGGGCGGCAGCGCGCGCCATGAGCAATTTCGGCTTTCGCCATCTGCGGGTGGTCACTCCTTATGCCCCCGCGTTTCGGGAAGCGCGCTCGGCGGTAGGCGCGGGCGAACTGCTGCAACAGGCCGTGGAATACGAAAGCGTGGGCGAAGCGGTATCGGATTGCGCGCTGGTCGTTGGCACCACAGCCGTGCGGCATCGCGTGCTGCAGCAGCGGCTGGAAGTGCTCGAAGACGGAGCGCGGCTGATCCGCAGAAAACTCGCCGCGGGCGCTTCGGGCAAGGTAGCGCTCCTGTTTGGATCGGAGCGCGTGGGCCTGTCGAATGAAGAGCTGAGCCATTGCCACTGGCTGATGCGCATTCCCACCGCCGAAGAGAATATTTCGATGAACCTGGGGCAAGCGGTCGCCGTCTGCCTGTACGAAATTGCCTGCGGCGAAATGAACACAGTCGAGAAGAACGCGGGCGCCGAAAAGCGAAGCGCTGAGCGCGATCCGAACGACATCGACCGCAGTGCCACCGGGGAGGAAGTAGAGCGCATGACAGAGCTGCTGAATGAAGCGCTGCGCGAGAGCGATTATCCGGGACCGGCGGCGTCAAACGAGATGAAGGTGCGCAGGCTGGTCCGGCGCATGGGACTTTCCGCGCTGGATGCGGAAGTGTGGCAGGGAATCCTGCGGCAGATGCTGTGGAAGATGCGCGCGGCGAAAAACCCGCCGGAATGAAGCCGCCCATAGGAAGCGGCTAAGTTTTTAGCAACAACTGTTCAGGCAGCCTAATTGTCATAAACGCCGAGGCGGTTGTTCTGTTCCCCGGCTTTAAGCGGCCGAATGCAGAGAACAAGCCCATCCTCGGTGCATTGATACACCTGGTAAATGGGCAGATCCTCAGGCTGGACCACATAAGTGCCATCCTCAGTGTCCGTTGAAGTTTCGTAATCCGAGATGACGTAGGGATTTCCTTCCGTCGCGCGCACGCGAAACACGCCTGAGCCCGGCTCGTAATTCCCATAGTCGAAGCAGTAGCCGATGCAGGCCAGGTCGATGTTGTGCTGGATCATGATGCGTGAGTCGTCGAGCTGGAAAATGCTGGCGAGCACGCGTTGATTGGGCGGCAAAGTGCGCACCAGGCGCTCGGCGTGCGCCTCGATTCTGTTCACGACGGCGGTGTCGCGATACAAGAAGATCGCGAACAGCGCTGCAATGGAAAGCGTCGCCGCCAGATGCCACTTGCTTGGGCGCATGGCAGCCAGTAAACAGCAGCCGGTAATCGCCGCCAGCGAGGTGAGCCTTTCTGTGATCAGCGCGATGGCCACGTGCTGCGGGAAATGAACGCCGCGCGGGAAAAAGAACACCGCCAACTCCACGACGAGATAAAGCTCGAGAGGCAAAAGGTAGCTTTTCCAATGCTCGCGCTGGTGCCGGCTGCGGATTAAGTCAGCGCCGATCGCCACGCCGGCAAACACCAGCACGGCCCACTTGACGATGCGATAGCGGTTGCCGAATAGAATCAGTTGATCGAGCCCGGTGAACAGATACCACTTCTCCGGCTCCATTTCGGTGATCGAGTGGTGCATCAAGTAGATGCGAACCAGCCAGATCGCCGCGCCCGCAAGCAATAGCATCGCTATTTGATACCGCAATTTCAGCCATTGCATGGCCGCCACGTAAACGCACGCGCCGGCGAGCCAGAGCACCCCAAAAGGGTGCGCCGTGGCAATCAGCGCCGCGGCGGGCAGCAGCGCGAGCCGTTCCCACTTTGTGCCATCCCAGAAAAGCGCCAGCGCAAAAAACGACAGGCCAATGGCCACGTAGTAGTTGTACAGGCCAATGTGAAACGTCCAGCCATAGGCGAACAGCGCAATCAGCGGCGTGAGAAACCATGGGGGGCGTCCTGTGGCCGACGAAATGAACGCGAAAGCGCCCCAAAAAAAAATCAGCACGCAGATCGATACGGCGATTTTTTCCGCGGCGAACAAGCCGAAGAGCGCGCCGAACGCGGAGAGCATCCAGTCGAAAAGCACATTGGTCAATTGCCCGGAAAGATACAACCCGGGCGCCTGTCCGTGGCGGATAAGCTGAGCCAGCCAGGCATTGTAAAGGTGGCTACCAAGATCGGACGCGACGATGTGCCGGTGCCAGAAGCAGGGAATGAGCACGACCGCCGAAATGCCGAGTATTTTCGGCCAGTGCCGGCGAACAAAGGCGGCCGCGTCGGCAAGGTGGGGGAATCTCTCCGCCGGAAGGTTACCCGCAGGCGTGCGCCTTCCCGGGGCGGACGAGTTCATCTCCGCTTCGCCGCCTAACCGCTCCCGTTCCGTGATCGAGGGATTCAAGCCACCAAGATATCATGCTGAAAGCGAAGCCCGGAGATGCGAGAAAAGGGACGGCGAAGGCGCGATGGCGAGTAGAAAAATTAACCGGGAGCCCGATGGCGCGTATGGTCGCCCGTCGCTGGCACCATGTCGCAAGCCCATCGAAGCTCCCGGTGTGTTGCCTGGCTGAAGAATAGAAAATGGCTGGCGGGATGTATGTGCGCTGGGTCTCAGGCCGATGTGACGCGACTCACAATCGCAATTTGGCAGGGACAATCCTTTCGCACGACGGGAAGGGGGGCAATCATTGCCGGGAGAATCATCCCCAGGGAAACGATTGCGAGGAAGAAGGGCAGTGAAGGGCCTGAAGAGTTCACGATGGCGCCGGGCAAAAAAAAACGGGCCAGCTTGCGCCGGCCCGCCTTTACCTTTCGACTAGAGGCTAGTGACGTTCGCGGCCTGCAGACCCTTCGGTCCGCGGGTGACCTCGAATTCAACCGCCTGCCCTTCGTTGAGAGTCTTATAGCCTTCTGCCTGAATAGCGGAGAAGTGCACGAAGACGTCCTCACCCGACTGGCGCTGGATGAATCCGAATCCCTTGCTGGCGTTGAACCATTTCACTGTTCCTTGTTCTCTCACTGATTTACTCCACTTTTCATATAAGCTATTTGTGCTTCTCGACCGCCTCCAGCCGTAAAGCAAAGGCGCCGCAAGTCTGAAAACTCGCCGCACCCACGAATCTAAAGGTGTTACGGGAGCAACAAACGCAGCAAAAAACTAACATGCTTCTTTACAAGCACCTAGTGAATTTTTCCGGCTACGTTAACGTCGTTTTGGTGCTATTTCGGACCGCAAAACCCGCCCGTCGCGACGGTTTTCTGCGCGCTCTCTGCGCCCTCGGTAGCCCGATTCGTCTCGCAGCTTTCTGATCCCGTTACAGCTTCAGAATCCGCGCGGCATTTTCACCGAGAATCATTCTCTTCTGCGCACTGGTCAGATTCACCTGATCCAGAAACTCGAGCGGACGGTCGTAGCCCATGTCGAAGCAGTAGTCGCTTCCGATCATGATACGCTCCGCTCCCACCTCGCCCAGCACGAACTCCATGATCGACTTTTTGTGCACCACCGTGTCGAACGTGAACCGCTGTAGATAGTGGCTTGGCGGACGTTGCAAGCGCAGCTTTTCGATCTCCGGCCGCACCGTCGCGCCGTGGTCGATTCTTCCCATCAGCATCAGCAGCACCCCGCCTCCGTGTGGCAGGCTGAACTGTAGCTTGGGATGCCGGTCTAGCACGCCGCCGAATATCAGGTGGCAGGCCGCAATCGCCGTGTCGAAAGGAAAAGCCAGCAGGTTCGACAGATAGAATGGCGCGGTCCGTGCTCCGCCCACCACCTGCAGCGGATGCAGAAAAATCGGCAGCTCCAGCGCTTCGATGCGCGCAAACACCGGTACGAACAGCGGGTCGTCCAGATCGTGATGGTCGATGTTCGTGCCCATGTACACGCCGCGCATTCCCGGCAGCTTGCTCGCGCGGTTCAGCTCATCCACCGCGCGTTCCGGATACAGCATCGGCACCGTCAGCAGCCCCACGAGGCGCGTCGGATGCTCCACGTGCGCGGCGCTGGCCGCGTCGTTCCACGCACGGCACAGCTTGTGGGAAACCTCTTCACCTCCCCAGTAGCCCATCGGTCCCGTAAGGGACATGGCTTGCACCGCCGTTCCTTGCGCGTCCATGTCCGCGATGCGCTTTTGGATGTCCACCACGCGGTGGGGAAGCGGCCCCTGAAATCGCGCCTCGGTCTTGATGTAGATTCCTTCTTCTCCGGTGGAATACTCCACGTTGAAGCGTGGCCCGTCCTGCGCCAGCAAATCCAGATATTCCTGCGGGAAAAAGTGCGCGTGGATGTCCACCGCCCGCACGCCGCCTGCTTCCTGGCTCGCCATTTCGCAATCCCTCTTCCTGGTTTTCAGTTGTTTGAATCTTCAGTCAGTTATTGTCGTTCGTCGTCTAAGGATCGTAACTCGCGGGAATCCTCGTGCGTTGTTCGGACGGCCGCTGCAAGTTTGTGTGTAGCGCTAGAAACCGGTACATCGCGCAATCGACTCAGCAGCAAAATCCGCGTGCGCGGACGCTTCGGTAGCGCCTCCACCTCCGCCAGAAACGGCAGCAGCGTGATGTTGCGGAAGGTCACTCCATGCCGCGCCGCCGCGAGAGGCTGCAACACCGAAAGCCTTACTCCGAGGATCTCCTGCACGTGCTTTCTCAGTTCCGCCTCCGCGTCGGCAGTCACCTCCACGGCAGGGAATTGCCACATCCGCGAGAACAGCACATCGTCATGCGCCCCCGGGTCCTTCACCAGAATCGTGCGGCTTTGTGGATCGCGCAAAATCGCCGCCGCGATCTTCACTTTCACCGGCGCGCGTTTTTTGCGCGGCGCGGGAATCACATGCGCCAGATTTTTCTGGTGCGCCACGCACGCGCTCTCTACCGGACACTCGCCGCAGCGCGGCGCTTGCGGCGTGCAAATCACTTCTCCCAACTCCATCAGCGCCTGGTTCCAGTCGCCCGCCGCTTCGCGCGCGAGGAGCGCATCCGCCGTGGCCCCGAGCTTTTGCCAACGGCGCGGCTCCCGCAAATCGCCGCGCACGCCGCCGATGCGTGCCAGCACCCGCGCCACGTTCCCGTCGAGCGCCGCCAGCGGCGCGTCATACGCGATGCTCAGCACCGCCGCCGCCGTATAGCTGCCGATGCCCGGCAGTGCCAGCGCCTGGTCATGCGCGCGTGGAAACAAGCCCGCGTGTTGCTCCACAATTTTCTTCGCCGCCGCGTGCAGATTCCGCGCGCGGCTGTAATAGCCGAGTCCCGCCCAGTAGCGCAGCACCTGAGGTGCCGGCGCATCCGCCAGAGCTTCTACCGTGGGAAATTGCGAAAGAAATCGCTCGTAATAGGGAATCACCGCGGCGATGCGCGTCTGCTGCAGCATGATCTCTGCGACCCACACGCGATACGGATCGCGGCTGGAGCGCCACGGCAACTCGCGGCAGTGGCGCCGGAACCATGCAAGCAGATTCTTTTGGAAATGGGCGAGCGACCGTCCGCGCAACGCGTTGTTCATTCGGCGACCGCCTGTAGTTATAGCATCTCGTCAAGTCCGGCATCGCAGAACGCCTGCGGTGGCCGGCCCGTCGGTAAAATCCTGTAGCAGCCATTACAGAGGATGTGCTAGAGTTTTTAGTTGAAGAACAGGCAAAGAGTGTAGAGCAGGGCACGACGTCTCAGTGGGGGAGGGGCGAGTTGATGGAAGCCAAAGCTGAAGTGATCGAGCAGTTCCGTGCGCATCCGAAGGACACGGGATCGCCGGAAGTGCAGATAGCGCTGTTGAGCGAGCGCATCAACTATTTGACCACGCACCTGAGGTCCCACGCAAAAGACCACGCTTCGCGGCGCGGGTTGATCATGATGGTCAACCGGCGGCGAAGGCTGCTGGACTATCTGAACCGTCGCGACCCGGATCGGTACCGAGAGATTGTGGAACGACTTAGTTTGCGCAAGTAGCGCAGATTCCCTGAGCGGCCAGTCAGGCCGCCATTTAAACCGCACAAACCGGCGAAATAAGGTGATATGCGGGCCGTCAGGGCCATGCTGCGCGGATGTGTGCGCCGGCTAGTTTCTGGGTCTCATTCCTTCGCTGTTCGCCTGCCTTCAATGCATACTGCAAATCCCGAGAGAACTCTCTCGTATCTGAACGTCGCACCGGTGACCCGGGGCAAAAGGATGTGAAGTGATGTTTGAAAAAGTCGACTTGGAAATTGGCGGACGCACGCTGAGTTTTGAAACCGGCAAGATGGCCCGGCAAGCGCATGGCGCCATAGTGGCGCGTTACGGCGATACGGTCGTGTTGGCCACGGCCTGCATGGACACGCACGCCGCCGAAAAAGATTTTCTTCCTCTGACTGTGGACTACCGCGAGTACACCTACTCCGCAGGAAAGATTCCCGGAGGTTTTTTTAAGCGTGAAGGGCGCCCTTCGGAGCGCGAAATTCTGGTGTCGCGGTTGACGGACCGGCCGCTGCGGCCGTTGTTTCCGGAGGGCTGGGCCAGCGAGACGCAAATTGTAGCCATGGTGCTGTCGGCCGACAGCGAGAACGATCCGGATGTGATCGCGGTAACCGCTTCCTCCGCGGCTCTATACATTTCGCCGATCCCGTTCAATAACCCGGTGGCCTGCGTCCGCGTGGGGCTGCTCGACGGAAAGTTGGTGGTGAATCCCACCTATTCGGACCAGAAAAAGAGCCTGCTGAATATCGTGGTGGCTGGAACGGAAGAAGCCATCGTGATGGTGGAGTCCGGCGCGCTGGAAGTGTCCGAAGAAACCGTTGCCGATGCGCTGGAATTCGGGCACGCCGAAATTCGTAAGATCGTGGCGGCCATCAAGGAACTTGGGAAGAAAGTGAATCCGCAAAAGGTGACGGTGACGCCACCGGCCTTCGACGAGGCGCTCTACAAGCAGATTGCCGGCAAATACACGGAGCGCATGCGCGACGCGCTCGATACCGCCAAGCACCCGAAGCTTGAAAGCTACGGGATGGTGGACGCGGTGAAGGAAGATATTTACAAAGCCATTCCGGAAGAGGATGACGAGAAGCGCAAGCTGGCGCAGCGCGCGTTCGAGCGGTTGCGCGAGCGCATTTTCCGCGACGACATGCTCCTTCGCAAGCGGCGTCCTGATGCGCGCGCGTTCGATCAGATCCGTCAGATCACTTGTGAAGTTGCGGTGCTGCCGCGCGTCCACGGGTCGGCGTTGTTCACGCGAGGTGAAACGCAGGCGCTGGCCACCGCTACCCTGGGCACCAAGGACGACATGCAGCGGCTCGATCTTCTTTTTGAAGAAGATGTCTTCAAGCGCTTCATGCTCCACTACAACTTCCCGGCATTTTCGGTGGGCGAAGTGAAATTCCTGCGTGGACCGGGGCGGCGCGAAGTTGGGCACGGCGCTCTCGCGGAACGAGCGCTAACGAACCTGCTGCCGCCGGAAGCGGATTTCCCGTACGCGGTGCGCGTGGTTTCCGACATTCTCGAATCGAACGGCTCCTCGTCCATGGCCACGGTCTGCGGAGGATCGCTGGCGCTCATGGATGCGGGTGTGCCACTGAAGTCGCCATGCGCCGGAATTGCCATGGGATTGGTGGTCGAAGGGGACAAGTACGCCATCCTCACCGACATCGCCGGCGCGGAAGATCACTACGGCGACATGGACTTCAAAGTCGCCGGCACGCGGCAAGGAATCACCGCGCTGCAGATGGATATCAAGGTCGGCGGAGTGAGCATCAACATGATGCGCGAAGCTCTGGCGCAGGCGAAAAAAGCCCGGCTGGAAATTCTCGACACCATGGACCAGACGCTCTCCTCAGGGCGCGACGCCATGTCTACTTACGCACCGCGGCTGCACATGCTCAACATTCCCACGGATAAAATTCGCGACCTGATCGGCCCGGGCGGAAAGAAGATCCGGTCCATCATCGAAGCCACCGGCGTGAAGATCGACGTGATGGACGACGGCAAAGTGCACGTGTTCGCCGGCAACGGAAAAGCGGCGGAGGATGCGCTGAAGATGATCCGCGACGTAACCGCCACCGCGGAGATCGGCAAAACCTATCTTGGCAAAGTGGTGCGCATCGCCGATTTCGGCGCCTTCGTCGAGATTTTCTCCGGCACAGACGGCTTGCTACACATCAGCGAAATTGCGGACCAGCGGATTCGCTCGGTGCGCGACGAACTGAAAGAAGGTGACCAGGTACTCGTGAAGGTGCTGGCTATCGAAGGCAATAAGATTCGCTTGAGCCGCAAGGCCGTACTGAAAGAACAGCGCGACAAACAGCAGCACAAGAGCGAAACGGCTAGCTAAACCACGACAATCGCTAAAATCTGAGCGGAACAATTCCGCACCGTGCGGTGCGCGCCGGAGTGCTCAAATAGCCAGGGGTGCGCGGGCTCGTGTTCCACGGAGGGACGCGAATGGATATTTTTCGCGTCCCCGGCCCAGATTGGCGGCTCGAGTGGCGATGTTGGCGCGGATTTTCCATCCTGGATTGTTTGCGAATCTCGCGGATAACCAGTCCGCTGTCCGGCTGGAGACGTCCGCAGCACTCGCGATGCAGTAGGTATACTGGTCCGGATTTTCCCCCGCCACGGCGTCTGCATGTTCTATTCGCTGTACCAAAACTGTCCCGGCGTATTGTTGACCGAAATTCCCACCACAGCGTAATGTGCGCGCACTCGAACCGGAAGCCCTAGTCGCTGGTTCCAGTCACTGAGCGCCAGCCATTTCCGATTAACCAGGTTAACTGCCTAGCCCGTTAACCGAGCAAAGAGCGGGAGCAGCCGGGGTGTGCCTAGGGCCGATAAGTTTTCGGCTGGTTGCGTGCCCGCCGAAAAGACAAGGAGCACGGAATGAAGAAGATCAGTCCGATTACGATCGCATTAGTGGGTGCAGCGGCTTCGTTGAGCGCCGGCGTCTTCGCGCAAAATCAGGATTTCGGTCTCTCTCCTACCACTGCGAAAGATCCGGGGGTGCGCGCCGGAAGCGTGGGAGCAGGGCAGGCATTGCCAACTATGAGTTCTGACGAGATGCAGTACTTTCAGGATGGGCTCACGCGTTTCATGGAGGTGGATTCGGTGGCCGGTACGCTCGCTGGGGAAGCCGCTAAGGGGTTGGGCCCTGCTTTCAATTCGAACAGTTGTGTAAGCTGCCACGCGCAGCCAGCAGCGGGGGGAAGTAGCCCGAGCACGAATGCGTATCCGAACATCGGGCCAAATCCGCAGATTGAGGCAGCCACGGACGCTGGAGCGACGAATACGATTCCAGACTTCATCACGGCGGACGGGCCGGTGCGTGAGGCTCGGTTTCCGTTGATGGTCAATGCGAATGGGTTTCCATCCATGGCTGCGGACGGGGGCGTGCATGATCTATTCACGATTGCCGGCCGGTCGGATGCGACGGGATGCACGATGCCCCAGCCGAATTTCGAGCGCATGGAGCAGGTCCACAACATTATTTTCCGGATTCCCACGCCCGTATTCGGAGCTGGGCTTATCGAGAACATCGCGGACGCGGCCATTTTGGCAAACATGAACGCGAACGCTCAACTGAAGCGACAACTGGGAATTTCGGGCCACCCGAACTACAGCGGGAACGATGGAACGATCACGCGATTCGGCTGGAAAGCGCAGAACAAGTCGCTGGGCGTGTTTTCGGGCGAGGCCTACAACGTGGAAATGGGCGTGACGAATGAAAATTTTCCAGATGAGCGGGAAGGCGCTCCGGCGTCGTGCCTGTTCAACTCCACGCCGGAGGACTACACCAATTACGACGCTGTTGGCGACCAGATCCCAAGCGACGTGGTGGGCTTCTCGGACTTCATGAGATTCCTCGCGCCGCCGACGCCGTCAACGCAGGGAATTCCGGGCAATCCTTCGCAGCAGTCGATCCAGAATGGGCAGAAAATGTTCACGCAGGCTCACTGCGACATGTGCCACACGCCATCGATGCAGACGGCGAAGTCTTCGTTCTCGGCGAGCCTGAGCCAGCAGACCGCGGCGCTGTATTCGGATTTGCTGGTGCACAACATGGGAGCGGGATTGGCGGATCGAGTGACGCAAGGGTCCGCAGGCGGAGATGAATTCCGCACCGCACCACTATGGGGCGTGGGGCAGCGCGTGTTTTTCCTGCACGACGGGAGGTCGGGACCGGCGAATGGAGGCTTGCTCGATGCGATTCGGGAACACGCGGGACCCGGATCGGAGGCGAACCAGGTAATTCAACTTTTTAATTCGCTTTCGGATCAGCAAAAGCAGGATTTGCTGAATTTCCTGCGGTCACTGTAGACGGGGGAAAGAAGTGACGACGGGCTGCGGGATATCAAGTTCGCAGCCCGTCGGTTATTTTGGCAGGGTTAACGAGGAGCCTGCTGGGGATTTGGGGCGGGCGGCTGCGAAGATGGCGTCGATTGGTTTTGCTCATTCATCTGCTGCTGATTCTGGTTTGGCGCGCCATTCTGGTTCTGCGCACCTCCAATCTGGGTGCCGATGATTTCGCCGGAGATGATGATCTCAACGCGGCGGTTCTGCTGGCGTCCCTGGGCGGTGTCGTTGCTGGCGACCGGATTTGATTTACCGTAGCCGACCGCGCTGATGGAAGTAGGATCGAGACCTTGGGCGATCAGATAAGCGCGGACGGAGTTGGCACGATTTTCTGAGAGCGTCTGGTTAAAAGTATCGCCGCCGGTGCTGTCCGTATACCCTTCCACTTGCAGTTTCAGTCCCGGATGAGCCAGCACAATTCCTGAGAACTTGGCCAACGCTTCGCGGGCATTCGGCTGCAGTTCGAATTTGCCGGTGGCAAAGAGCACGTCGGCAAGATTGGCTTTCAATCCGCGCGGAGTGTCGGTGGTAGGCAGAATGCGGTTGAACTGCTCGAGCAGTTGGGCGCGAAGTTGCGCGGCAGCTTGCTGGGCCTGAAGAGCGGCTTGTTGTGCTTGTGCGGCAGCCTGCGCGTCACGCTGGGACTGCGCCTCGGCCGCAGCGCGGGCTTGCGCATCCTGCTGCGCCTGCAGTTCAGCTTGCTGACGGGCCTGCGCATCCTTTTGGGCTTGCAGTTCGGCTGCCTGTTGGGCCTGGGTGGCCTTCTCGGATTCCAGTTGCGCGCGCTGGCGCGCAATTTCGGCCTGCTGAGCGGCAGCGGCTTGCTGCTGCGCCTCGGCTTGAGCTTCGGCGGTGCGTTGAGCAGCGGCGGCACGTTCGGCGGCGAGAGCCTGTTCTTCCTTCAGTCGCACGGTACTGCGCACCGCATCGGCGGCGTTCTGAATGGCGTCGCGCGAATTCTGCACGATAATTTTGCGGTCACCCTTTTTCAGTTCCGCTTCAGCGTTCTGCAAAGACTGCTGGGCCTTGGCGAGGGTGTCGTTGGCGTATTGCCCAGCACCGTCGGCTCTGGCGATTTCAACTGCGTTGCGGGCTTCCTCAAGCTCAATGGGAACTTTGGATTCGGGATATCGAGACATGGCTGCGGACGTGTTGTAACTGTAGAAGCCACGCTTGAAGAGTTCATAGTTCACGTTGACCTGCTGCAGCGTGCCGGAGGTGCCGGGGGTGACAACGTTTTCGAGGACGACCACATCACTCGGCTGATCGACCGCGTAATAAGGCTCGGCGGTGACAATGAGGCCGAAGGTCTGAAGTGTCGTGGTTGCCTGTAGTTTGCTCTTGCCGCCAGAAAGCAGCAACTCGCCGAGGTTGTTGGATCTTCCTTCAGGGTCAATGGCCCAGAGAACATAGGTGAGGTACTCAGGGCCGAACTTCATGGCGGGCTCGATGTTTCTGAACTCGGCGTCGACAGCGATGCGTCCGCCGCGGCTTTCCACAGTGGCCTGGCCTTTTCCCAAGGGCATGAGGGGCGAGCCCTGGAATCCGATTTCAGTCTTGTTGCGGTTCTGGTAGTTGATGGCCAGGATGGAGCGCGGAATCATGGTGACGCGGTAGGTGGGTTCGTTGTTTTGCGACGATTTTTGCTGCGCGGATGCAGGAAGCGCTGCGAGGGAAAGCAGCAGCGGGGCGAGAAGAATCAATTTCCATTTCGTGATGCATTTCATGGGCCTCTCCGGCTTTAACGATCTGTCTCAGTCGATGGCACACGGTAGCGCGCAATGACCGCGGGCACTATCCGGGCTAGGCTGTAGAAAGGGCGGGAAAATGTGGGTTTCCAAGTGGTCACTCAAGGCATCTACAAGAGCAAATGGGGACATTCGGGTAAGAACTTGCTGTTGCGAGCGAGCGAAGAGAAGGGAACCGCGGGCAGGGCGAGATACAGACGGAAGAGCTGCAAAAGATGCGGTTGTTGTGGTTCGGATGTCGGCCGGTGAATTTACGATGAGGACAAGCCCTGCCGAGGCGCTCAATTCCGGCGGTAGAAGGAATGCTATAATCACCAAAATGCTTTGGCGGCGGAATGTTCCGGCAGGAATAAGGAGCCACGAGAATGGGTATTCAAATTCAAGAATTGACCACTTGGATTCGACGGCGGAAGATTTTTGCGTCCGTTCTCGTGATGTTCACGCTGGGCATCGGCATCATGATCGGGACGTTGATCTCCGGAAAGGCGCTGGCGACCAAGGATCAGGCCCCGACTGGAGCGGCACTGCTGGCGGTTCCGGATCCGGTGGTGCTGTCGAGCGGATTTACCGCCATTTCGAAGAAGATGGAGCCTGCGGTCGTAAACATTTCCACCACGCAGTTGATCGACAAGCCGAAAACCAAGGGCCCGCGAGGCGGGCAGGACGATCCCTTCCACGATTTCTTTGACCGATTTTTCGATTCGCCCAGCGACGGGCCGGACGCGGAGCGCAGCCTTGGATCGGGAGTAATTGTAGATTCCAAGGGATTTATTCTGACCAACGATCACGTGATCGATCAGGCCAGCAAAATTGAAGTGACCATGGATGGCGATTCGACGCACTACACTGCGCATGTGGTCGGCACTGATAAGGATACCGATCTGGCGGTGATCAAAATCGACGCGGGGCGCGATTTGCCGACCGCGAAGCTGGGCAATTCCGATGGAGTGCAGGTGGGAGATTGGGTGCTGGCGTTCGGCAGTCCGTTCGGGTTGAACTCGACGATGACGGCAGGCATTGTGAGTGCGCGGGACCGTTCCAATGTGGGACATCAATTCCAGCGGTTTATCCAGACCGATGCGGCAATCAATCCAGGGAATTCGGGTGGCCCGCTGGTCAACATGGCTGGGGAAGTGATCGGAGTAAACACGGCGATCTACACGGGCAGTCGCGGATTTGAGGGGGTAGGTTTCGCGCTGCCATCCAATACGGTGATTGGCGTCTACAATCAGTTGGTTACCGCGGGGAAAGTAACGCGCGGGTCAATCGGCATCACCTTCCAGGAAGACCGCAGCAATAATTCGGTACTGATGAAAGAGCTGGGCGCGCCGTACGGAATCGTGGTGGAAGCGGTTGAGCCGGGCAGTCCGGCCGAAAAGGCAGGATTGCAGGCGGGAGACGTGATTACGACGGTAAACGGGCAGCCCGTTCATACTGGCGCGGACCTGGTAAATCCCATCGCGCAGACGCAGATCGGGCAATCGGTGGAAGTGCAGTATGTGCGCAACAAGGACACCAAGAGCGTGAGTCTTAGCGTGGCGGACCGCTCGAAACTTTTCCCGGGCGCTTCCCAATCGGCGGACGCTCAGCCGGATATGAGCGAAGCTCCTTCTCAGCTTGGATTGCACGTAGAGGATCTGACGCCGGACATCGCCAAGAAGCTGGGCATGAGCAAGGTCACCGGGGTTGTGGTTAGCATGGTCGATCCAGCGAGCTTTGGGGAGGACGTGGATTTCGCTCGCGGTGACGTGATCACCGAGATCAATCATGCGCCGGTGAGTTCGATGGCGGATTACAAGGCGCAATTGGCGAAGCTGAAGCCCGGAGATGATGTTCTGTTCCGGGTGGCGCGGCACGGAGATGGCGAGCGGGTGCTGATGTTGTTCCTGGCGGGGGCGGTCCCAAAGGAATAGTGTAGGCTGAGGCGGTTACTGGCCAGAAGGTCAGTGCCTGTTAGGTGCGTGTGGGGCCTGGTTTGTGGGATTTGGGTGGTAGATTCCGGACATAATTGCGTTGCGGTAAGTTGATTCCGCGGAGATGTAGCTGGAAGATTTGCTGAGGAGTTCGAGGGACGATGAAAGGGCTCTTTGTTGCGGCATGTGTTGCATTGATGTGTCTGCCGGTGTCGGCTACTACTACTACGCAAAAGCACAAAACACATCATAAGGGAACTTCCAGCTCCAGTTCGACCCATCGCAGCAGTGCCACAACACATTCGGCTGCCACGCGCAACAACGGGAACACAAAAGCCCACGCTGGCCTGCAAACCGCAAAATATAGCCCGACGGCCTCGACAGCGAGTTCATCGTCCACGTCCAAATCTACGTCGAAGCACTCGTCCGGTAAGAAAAGATCGAGCAAGAGCAAGCACGTGAAGCGCGAGCCCACGCAGATGGCTCCCACTTCGGATCGGATATCGGAAATCCAGACAGCGCTGGGCCGCGGTGGTTACTATGGGACGGATCCCTCGGGGAAATGGGACGCGGACACGGTGGACGCGGTGCAGAAGTTCCAGTCCGCAAACGGGCTAGACGTGACGGGGAAGCTTGACGCGCTGACGCTGCAGAAGTTGGGGCTTGGATCGGACGTAGCGGGAGTGTCGGCGCCGAAGGGCATCGTTCCGCATAGCTGCTGCTCGATGACACCGTCGCCCTCGTATGCGCCTCCCGCCAGCGCTGCGCCTAAGACGCCAATCGCGCAGTCTCCTACATCTTCCGCCAGCATGATGCCGCCGGTGGAATCCTCGCAGAAGTAAGTTCCGCGATTAATTTCGTAGTGCAGCAGGTATTGTTTCCATTTGTCGGAATGGCGTTTGCCAAGTGTCGACTCGCTGTGAATGGCGGTTTGACGCTCGGAGCGCGGGCTTGCTAGGCTGAATCCTGAGGTGACACAAAGTCATCTCGAAAACATAACGACAGCGCGCCGAGCGCTACGATCCGACCCGCAGGAGGACGTATGGCCACCTCTTATAGTCCCACCATCTACAAAAACTACATCAATGGCGAATGGTCCGAAGCGCGATCGGGAAAGGTGATCGAGGACCACAATCCCGCGAACTCGGATGAGCTAATCGGTGTTTTTCCAGCGTCAACCGAGGCGGACGTGGCTGCCGCTGTGGATGCGGCCAAAGCGGCGCGGGAAAAATGGCGGTTGACGCCCGCGCCGAAGCGCGCGGAGATTCTCTACCGCACCGCGGAAATCCTGGTGGAGCGCAAGGAAGATTACGCCACGCAGATGACGCGCGAGATGGGCAAGGTGCTTGCGGAAACGCGCGGCGATGTGCAGGAAGCCATCGATATGACGTATTTGATGGCGGGCGAGGGGCGCCGCATGTTTGGGCAGACCACGCCATCGGAGTTGCCGAACAAGTTCGCCATGTCCGAAAGGGTGCCGGTGGGAGTGGCGGGTTTGATTACGCCGTGGAATTTTCCCATGGCGATTCCTTCCTGGAAGGTGATGCCGGCGTTGGTGTGCGGAAATACCATCGTGTTGAAGCCAGCGGAGGACACTCCGCTTTCGACTTACAATCTGGCGCAGGCTTTGGAAGAGGCCGGATTGCCGGCGGGCGTACTGAACGTAGTGTTCGGCGAGGGGCCAAGCGCGGGCGCGCCCATGCTGACGAATCCTGCCATCAGCGCCGTGAGTTTTACGGGCTCCACGGAAGTGGGGCGGCTGGTGAGTAAGTCGGTAGCGCCCACGTTCAAAAAGCTGCACCTGGAAATGGGCGGAAAGAACATCATCATTGTGATGGACGATGCGAATCTCGATCTCGCCGTCGAAGGTGCGGTATGGGGCGGGTTCGGCACCACTGGACAGCGCTGCACAGCAGCCAGCCGCGTGGCGGTGCACGAGAAGGTGTATCGCGAGTTCAGCGAGAAGTTCGTGGAGCGGGTGAAGAAGTTGCGCGTCGGAGACGGGCTGCAAGCAACGACGGACATGGGGCCGCTGGTGAACGAGCAGCAACTGCAGACCACCATGAGGTACGTCAAGGTAGGCTCAGACGACGGCGCGAAGATGGTTTGCGGCGGGCACCAACTGGACAAAGGCGCGCTGGCCAAGGGCTGGTTCCACGAGCCGACCGTGTTTGTTGACTGCGACCCACAGATGCGTATCTGCCAGGAGGAAATTTTTGGGCCGGTGGTTTCGCTGATCCGGCCGTTCAAGACGGTGGATGAGGCGATTGAGATCGCGAACGGAGTGCAGTATGGGTTGTCGGCGTCGATCTATACGCGCAATGTGAATAATGCGATGCGGGCGACGCGGGACCTGGAAACGGGAATCGTGTATGTGAACGCGCCGACGATTGGCGCGGAAGTGCATTTGCCGTTTGGCGGCATCAAGAACACTGGAAACGGGCACCGCGAAGCGGGAATTGCCGCTCTGGATTTCTATTCGGATTGGAAGACGGTGTACATCGACTATTCGGATCGTCTGCAGCGGGCACAGATCGATACGCTGGGTGAATAGCAAGTTCGATGCGGAGAAGAGCCCTCGTCGCAAAGGAACCCTTTTCGCCCGTTGGGAACAACAGCGAAAGCGAACAGCGATTTCAAAATCGAAGAGGGATTCTTCGCTGACACTCAGAATGATGGCGCAAACCTGAGAGCAAAGGAAAATGCAGATCCTTCGACTCGCTGAACATTTCTCTGCGCCCTTACCGGGCACGGGTCGCTTCGCGATGACGATCCTTGCCGAATCGTCAGACCTGTAAACCGATAAGGCGCATCAGTTCGAGGGCGTTGCTTTTCTCCACCACTCCGTCGCGCAACTTGTAATCGAAGTGCATTGCGCCGTCCTGCACGAAGTCCTGAAAATGCGCGTTGCGCGCGATCGTGCCGAGAGTATTAGTGATTTCGGTGAGGGCCAGATCGTGTGTGGTGACGATACCGATGGCGCCGCGCTCGATGAGCGCGCAGAGCAGTCCATGAGCGCCGATGCGCCGGTCCTTCGAGTTGGTTCCTTCGAGCAATTCATCGAAAAGGAATAGCAAGGGCAGGCCGTTGTTCATGCGCTCGAATACCTGCCGGATGCGCAGAATCTCGGTGTAGAAGTTCGAGCGGCCTTCCTGCAGCGAATCGGTGCTGCGGATGCGGGTGCCGAGCAAGAATGCTGAAAGGCGCAGGGATTGCGCTCGAACCGGCGCGCCGGCGTTGGCTAGTACGACGTTAATGCCGATGGTGCGGAGATAGGTGCTTTTGCCGGACATGTTGGAGCCGCTCACGAGAAGCAGTCGCGTGCTGCCGTCCAGTTGGACAGAATTGCGCACGCATTTCGAGGCAGGAATCAGTGGATGGCCAAGCTCTTGGCCCTGGACGAGAGGCGGTTCGTTTTCGAGCGAAGTAAATTCCGAGAACGGATCGGCGGGATGCTCGAACGAATACGCGGCGATCGAGAGCAAAGCTTCCATTTCGCCGGCAATGGCCAGCCAGTCGCGAATGTTCGCGCCGTAGGCGCGCCGCCAGGCTTCGGCAGCGAAAGCGCACTGGATGGTATAGAGGACGGTCACGTCGAGGAAGCGGCCAATGACGCTTTCGCGCGCGTCGATCCAGAAGACGATACGCGCGAGCCTACGCAGCGCTTGCGGCGCGCTGGCACGGTCGCCGGTGAGTGTCGCGACGAATTGCTGCAGACGAGCTGAGGCGAAATTTTCGCCGGCGATGCGTTCGAGAAGCTGCGAGAAAAGGATCAGTCCATCGGCGTTCGCGGCGACTTCGGCGACGGTGTGCTCCGCGCGTCGGTGCAGCCAGCCGAAAATCAGGCTCTCGACGATGAGGACGGAGATAAGCGGCCAGAATTCCACGCGGAGCAGGGAATAGATGAACGTGGCGAGGGCCAGCACGGAAAGAATGGCGGCCGCGGCGCGAAGAGTGGAGGAATCAAAAGGCCGCGCCGGGCTGGCTTCAGCCCCGCGAAGCAGCGCTGCGGGATTGATGCGCGCACGCAACTCGGCGCCGAGTACGGCAAGGTCTTCGCGAAGGTCCAGATTGCCGCGCAGTTCGGAGACGAGACTCTGGCGTTCGATAATCTCAGCCGCTGGGGAAGGTGACTTCAGCCACTCCGCCAGCAGATTTTCGCCCATGGGCAGGCGAGCGCTGGAGAGCAGTTCGAATAGACTGGCGGGGCCAAACAGGTCGAGATCGTCGGCGTAGTCGTGCTTCGGGTCTCGAAAGCGTTCGCCGGTCTGGCCGGTGCCGGCCCAGCGGTCCTCGATGCGCGCGAGACCACGCTCGTAGAACGCCGCGGCGGATTCGGCGCGGCGCTGCGTGCGCAGGACCCGTTCGTGCCGGACGGCTAAAGCGGCGTATGCTGCAACGGCCGCGAAAATCCAATAAGCAGAGAATGCGTGCCGTTCCAGAGAAAGCCACGCAATTAAGAATCCGGCCAGGACAATCGCCAACTTCGTGTTTCCGAGCCGGCGGTGAAGGTTTTCACGAGAGGCAATGATCTGGCGGTGATTGGCGATGCGGCGCAGATACTCGGCGCGCGGATCGACTTGCTGATCGGGCGGCCGATTTGGACGGACTGGCGGGTGGATCTTCTCGTTGGAAGTTTCGGTCTGGTTGGCGTCGGGCATGGGCGCGAGAGTCTACTCTACATCGACATGCGCCCCGGGAATTCTCATATTGTAGGATGCTTAGGAACTGAGGAAGCGGGGAACGGCGGCCAAGGGCAGCTTCCAACCGGTCAAACTGCAAAGGCCCGGAGGGGCTACCGTGTGCAGTCACTCCTTTTGGGACATGACCGCTCAGTTCCCTCAACTCAGGGTTAGTGTAGGGATGCGTCGGGCCGGGGCTCAATCGGTGAAAACCACTATGATGACGGTCATTTTCCCCCGCGTTCGGCAGGCGGGCTCAGGAGCGGTGCGTACGCGCCATTAACCAAATTAGCGGCCGATTGCCGCGGGATTTGACACCCGGGCAAACGCGCCCGCACAATATTGGAAGTTGCTGCGCGGCGTCGCATTGAGGGTGGGCCATTCTGTTTGTGTCCTCTATTCGAGCAATTTGTCCAGGCAATTGTCTTAAGCAATCAAAAACTCCCGGCAAGCGTCTAACGTAATTCAGCGCAATTAAGCGAGGTCTTCACAATGATTCGACGCATTTGTTGCCTGGCAGTGCTGGCCGCACCGAGCCTGCTGTTGCCATCGGTGCTTTCGTCCCAGGCGATGCATCCGAAAAATGTGACGATTGTGGCGCCGGTTGCGGGTGGAGGCTGCTCTGAGTTAGCCGCGGGGCAAGAGGCCGGCGGCGCTTCGGGAAAAGATTCGGGAAATGGATTCAACCTGGCGAACCTGGATCGCGCGGTGAAACCGTGCGATGACTTCTTCCACTTTGCCGATGGCGGATGGATCAAGGACAACCCCATCCCGGCGGACCATTCCAACTGGGCGACGTTCAATAAGCTGCAGGACAAAAATGAAGACGCATTGCGCGCGATTCTTGACGAAGCTTCCAAGGATACTTCCGCGAAGCCGGGATCGAACTGGCAGAAGATCGGTGACTTTTACGCGAGCTGCATGAACGAAGAGCAGATCGAAACGGCAGGACTGAAACCTCTCGATCCGGAACTGCAGCGCATTGCGGACATCAAGGACAAAGCCGGCCTGCAAGCGGAAATCGCTCGATTGCAGCGCGAAGGCGCTAATGCTGTTTTCGATTTCGGCTCAGAGCAGGATTTCAAGGACAGCAAACAAGTGATTGCCGCGGCCGAACAGGGAGGGTTGGGGCTGCCGGACCGGCAATACTACCGCGACAAGGATGAGCATTCCGCGAAGCTGCGCGATCAGTACGCGGAGCACGTGACCAACATGTTCAAGCTGATGGGCGACGATGCGGACAAAGCCGCCACGGAGGCGAAGACAGCACTATCGATCGAGACCACGCTGGCAAATGCTTCGCTCGACCGCGCGGACCGCCGGAATCCGGACAACATCTATCACAAGATGGCGATGACGCAGTTGGGCGAGCTTACGCCACATCTTTCCTGGGATGTGTATTTCAAAGAGGTGAATGCGCCGGCTGTCAGCGCGATGAACATCGAGGAGCTGGATTTCTTCAAGGCGGTGGATGCGGCGTTCACCTCGGTGCCCCTGGACGATTGGAAGACGTATCTGCGCTGGCATTTGATCCACTCGACCGCGAGCGGACTTTCTTCCAAATTTGTCGATGAAAATTTCAATTTCTACGGGAAGATGCTGACCGGTCAAAAGGAGATGCTGCCGCGCTGGCGAAGGTGCGTGGAATCGACCAACCGTGAACTGGGCGAGGCGCTGGGACAATATTACGTAGAGCGGAATTTTCCACCGGAGGCAAAAGCGAAAGCGATCGTGATGGTAAAGAATCTGATTGCAGCGCTGCACGACGATCTGCAAACGCTCGATTGGATGAGCCCCGCCACGCGGCAGCAGGCCATCAAGAAACTGCAAGCGATTAACTTAAAGATCGGCTATCCGGACAAGTGGCGCGATTATTCCGGATACAAAGTGGGCCGGGTTTCCTACGTGGGGAATCTGCTGCGCGGACGGACATTCGATTTCGATTTCGATCTTTCGAAAATCGGCAAGCCAGTGGACCGCACGGAATGGCACATGACTCCACCGACGGTGAACGCATATTACAACCCGCTGATGAACGAGATCGTCTTTCCGGCGGGAATTCTGGAGCCGCCGTTTTTCGATCCGAATGGCGATCCAGCTATCAATTACGGCGGCATTGGCGCGGTGATGGGCCATGAGATGACGCACGGCTTTGACGATCAGGGCGCGCGCTTTGACGCCGAAGGGAACCTGAAAAACTGGTGGACCGATCAGGATCTGAAAAACTTCAAGGAACGCGGCGACTGCATCGTCAAGCAGTTCGAGGCGTACACATACGAGGATTTGCACGAAAACGGGAAGCTGGTAGAGGGCGAGAGTATTGCGGACCTGGGTGGCCTAACTATCGCGCACGCAGCATTCGAGAAGACGCTCGAAGGCAAGCCGACGCCTCCGCCGGTTGACGGATTTACCGAGGAGCAGCGTTTCTTCCTGGGTTTCGCGCAGGTCTGGGCCGGAAGCTACCGTCCGGAAGCGGCGCGATTGCAGGTGCGCACGAACGAGCATCCGTTGGGAGAATATCGGACGAATGGGCCGCTTTCGAACATGCCGTCGTTTGCTAAGGCCTTTGGCTGCAGTGCCGGATCACGGATGGTGCGTTCGGATGCGCTGCGCTGCCGTATCTGGTAGGACCTGACACGGGGCAGCTCACAGAAATTGCGGCGGTTGTGTACGTGTTGGACTGCGCTCCATTGCGTCAAGTTGACGCATCTATTCCCGACGGATAAACTTCCGGGAGGAGCGTTGTACGAGTTGCGTCGCGATTGCGCGCACCGCCGGGCGTCTCGCGCAAATCCATGATTCCAGCTATTTTACAGCAGAAGCGGCACCAGCAAATTCTGACTGAGGTGGTGCGGCACTATATCGAGACCGGAGAACCGGTCTCCTCGCGCAGCATTTCGCGTCGGAATCAGGAGCTGCTGAGTCCGGCTACGGTACGAAACGTGATGGCCGATCTCGAAGAAGGCGGCTTTCTGTTTCAGCCGCATACCTCCGCGGGACGCGTGCCGACGGCGGCAGCATATCGATTTTTTGTGGAGCAAGTGGCGGCGCAAGCGACGGCCAGCCCGGAAGACCGGCAATGGATTCGTCGGGAGCTGGAAACGGCGCAGACGCCGGAAGCGGTGATGGAACGGGCCAGCCACGTGCTGTCGGCCGTGTCACGAGGGTTGGGGATTTTTATTTCTCCGCCGCTAGCGCGATCGGTAATGGAACACATTCGATTTCTGTTGCTGCCGGACAATCGGGTGCTGGTGGTTGTGGTGGCGGGCGGTGGGCAGACGCGCGACAAGCTTCTGCGGCCGGAACGGTCTTTCGCCCAACCGGACCTGGATCGCATCGCCACCCATTTGAACCGGCACTATGTGGGCTGGACCCTCGAAGCGATGCGCTCGGATTTGCGGAAACAAGTGGAGAGGGATCGCGAGCAGTACGGGCGGCTGGCAAACGATGCGCTGCTGTTATGTGATCCGGCGATTCTGGATAACGGCAGCGAGCGCAAAGTCTACGTGGAAGGCGCGGCGCAGATTGCGTCCACGGTGGCCTTTACCAGCCAGGACCAGTTGCGCGAGTTGCTAGAAGCCATTGAGGAAAAGGATCGACTGATCGCGCTGCTTAGCGGTTGCATTGAGGCGCCTGAACCGGTGCACGTGGAACTGGGATTAGAAAAGATGTCCGCCGCTGGCAAGCATCTGGCGCTGGTTTCCGCAGCGTATTCCACTAATGACCAGGTGCAGGGAACGCTTGGCATTTTGGCGCCTATGCGCATGCACTACGAGCGCGTGATCACCGCGGTAGCCTTCATGGCGCAATTTTTTTCCGAGAATAACGAACAAGGGAGTTGACCCGTGTCTTCGCACAATAGGGAAAAAGAGAATCAGGGCGAGCCAAAACCGCGTGTGGCGTATTCGGCTGCCCCGGAAAATGCGAATATCGACGAACCGTCCGATCCCGCCGGTGTGGGAAGCTCCAATGAAACCGAAGAAGGTCTAGACGCTTTTGGCGAACAGATCCAGAAGCTACAGGCCGAAAAACAGGAGTTGATGAACACGCTGGTGCGGCGACAGGCGGACTTCGAAAATTACCGCAAGCGCGTGGAGAAGGAGAGGCACCAGGAGCGGCATCGCGGCGTAGAGGTGCTGATCGAGAGCATACTGCCTGCGCTCGATGCGTTCGATCGGGCACTCGATGGCGCGGGTGATGCGGCCTCCGCCGAGTATCTGAAGGGATTCGAGATGATTCGCCGGCAGTTCGGAGATTTGCTGGCGAAACAGGGATTGAAGCGCATCGAGGCAGTTGGAAAGGAATTCAATCCGCACCTGCATCACGCTATCGAAAAGGTGGAAACGCATCAACACCCGGACGGAGTGGTAATCGCCGAAATGCAGCCAGGATACATGTTCCATGAGCGTGTGTTGCGTCCGGCCATGGTGCGCGTGGCCAGCAAACCGACCGGGAAGAGCATTCCCGTTTCGCGCAGCGAAGATTAAGAGGGGTTACGGAACTTCATGGCTTCGAGTGCTGAGTTCGATTACTACGAGTTTTTGGGCGTGGAGCGGGACGCTTCCGGCGATCAGATCAAGTCTGCCTACCGCAAGGCGGCGCTGAAGTGGCATCCGGACCGCAATCCTGAGAATAAGCAGGAGGCGGAGGACAATTTCCGGCGGGCGTCGGAGGCGTACAGCGTGCTTTCGGATGCGCAGAAACGCTCGATCTACGACCGGTTCGGACAGGCTGGGCTGGGCAACCGCGGAGGATTTGACGGCGGCGGATTTAACTCCACGGTATTCGAGGAATTTCAGGACATACTTGGCGATTTGTTCGGCGTGGAAGATGTTTTCGGCGGTGGCCGGCGCGGAGGAAGGCGCGGCGTGCGCGGACAGCGCGGGGCGGACCTGCGCTACGACATGCCGTTGAGCTTTGAAGATGCGGCCGTGGGAGTGACCACGCAGATTCATCTCACCCGCCGTGAAAATTGCGAGGCCTGCGGCGGCACCGGTGCGAAGCCGGGAACAGGAATGTCCGCGTGCAAGACCTGCGGCGGGCGCGGGCAGATGGCGTATCAACAGGGATTTTTCTCGATCACGCGCACCTGCCCGGCATGCCAAGGGACAGGCCAGGTGATTCGAGACGCGTGCGCTTCGTGCCGCGGCGTTGGCCGCGTGGAGAAGCAGCGGAATCTGGAAGTAGGCGTGCCGGCGGGAGTTGATTCGGGGACGCGTCTGCGGATGCCGGGGCAAGGCGAACCAGGCATAAATGGCGGCCCTCCGGGCGATCTGTATATTTTTCTCGAAGTGAAGGAGCATCCGTTTTTCGAGCGGCGCGGTTCGGATTTATACTGCACGATTCCGGTGAGCTTTCCGCAAGCGACGTTGGGGACAACGGTGTTCATCCCAACGCTGAAGGCCGACGAGGATTTCGAGATCCCCGAAGGCACGCAGTCCGGACAGATCTTCCGACAAAAGGGCAAGGGCCTGCCCAATCCGCATGGCGGCAAGGGAGATTTGTACATCAGCGTGCGCGTGGTGACGCCGTCGAAGGTGTCACGCGAGCAGCGCAAGCTGATCGAGCAGCTTAGTCAATCGCTGAAAGTAGAGAACAAGCCAGTCGAGCGATCTTCGAGCTTCTTCGACAAAGTAAAGGATATCTTCGGGTAAGCGGGGGAAGCGGGCCGCCTGGGTTTTTTTTCACGCTTTCATTTCGCGCGTGTCGACGCTGGCACGATAGAATCAAGCGGTGCGCCGGCGTTTCTTCGTAGAGAAGTTCCATCCAAACAATACAGCCGAGCTTCGCGGGGAGGCTGCGGAGCATCTTGGCCGCGTGCTGCGAGCGGAGGCAGGACAGCTCTACGAACTGAGCGACGGCCAGAGTGTGTGGTTGGCGCGGGTGGAAAATGTGGCGCTAACGAAACGGGGCGATAGCCGCGTGGAGTTTGCGTTGGTCGAAGCGCTTCCAGCGCGCGAGCCTTCGCTCCAGATTCAATTGCTGATTTCTTTGGTGAAATTCGACCGATTCGAGTGGTGTTTGGAAAAGGCCACGGAGTTAGGCGCCACGGAAATTATTCCCATGGCCGGGGCGCGGAGCGACAAGGCATTGGTTGCCGCGGCAGGGAAGCGGCACACGCGGTGGGAGAGAATATTGCTCGAATCCGCGCAACAGGCGCGGCGGTTGAGGCCGCCGGTAATATGCGAGGCCATAGACTCGCAGAAAGCATTCGGCGCGGCGGACGCGCCGTTGAAAATCCTTCTTTCCGAACGCGAAGATGCGTCCCCGATGCTCGACTCGCTCACGAATGCGCTAAGCGCGATCTCCGGCGCTTTGACGGTGGCCACTTTGGCAGTCGGGCCCGAAGGCGGCTGGACGGACGCCGAGATTGCTGCGGCGCGCGCGGCCGGATTCGTAGAAGCTTCGCTTGGCGAAAATATTCTGCGTGCCGAAACGGCGGTAATAGCCGCGCTGTCGCTGGTGCGTTTTGTGATCGGAGATTGAACGGATTTTTATGGCTCGGCGAAGTCTAGATGCAGTCGTGACTGGCGCCGCGGCCGCGGGGCTGGCCTGCACGCGAGCTTTCGCGGTTCGGGCGTGTTGCTAGGTTTGTGATGCGAACTGGGTGGAATTGGTAACCACGCGGTTTCGGCCTTCCATTTTTGCCTTGTACAAGGCCTCATCTGCGGAGCGCAAAAGATTATCGGCATTTGTGGTGCCGGTGACGCACGAAACGCCGAGACTTGCGGTGATCGAAATAGAGTTGGCGTGATGCGGGATAGCCTCAGCCTGTATGCAGTCGCGCAGCCTTTCCGCGAGAGCCTGACACCGTTCCGGCCCGCAACCCGGCGCAATAACGATGAACTCTTCTCCTCCGTAGCGGCCCACTGAGTCGTAGGGCCGCACCGAAGATTGCAGCCGCTTCGCAACTTCTTTCAATACCGCGTCGCCGGCCATATGCCCGTGGCGGTCATTGATGGACTTGAAGCGGTCCAGATCCACCATGATGACACCCAGCGGGGTTCTCTCGCGATGAGATCGCAGAACTTCCTTGTGCAGGATATCGACGACAGCACCATGATTGAACAAGTTGGTCTGTGCGTCGTGTGACGCTTCGAAACGCAACTGGTCCCGCGAAGAAAGCAACTGCTCCTGCAATTGCAGGATGCGGCGTCCTGCGCGCAAGCGGGCTTTCAATTCGAGCAAATCGAAGGGCTTGGTAATGTAGTCGTCGGCGCCCGCGTCGAACCCTTCGACGATCTCGTTCTGGCGCCCTTTGACCGTGAGCAGAATGATATAGAAATAGGATTCCTGGCCGAATCTGCGAATTCTTCGGCATACTTCGATGCCGTCCATTTGGGGCATGACCCAATCCAGCACCAGAAGCCGCGGACTATCGTCCTGCTGCGCGAGGCTCAAAGCCTCGGCGCCATCGGCCGCGAGCACCGTTTCGTAACCAAAATTGCCGAGAGTTACCTCTAACAGCCGCCGCGATACGGGATCGTCGTCTGCAATCAAGACCTTCACGTGCCCTCCTTAGCGGCCCGGCACCAGAGAATTTGCCGCGGGAACGTCGTTGGAAGCCGAAAGCTTTTGGAGATCGCTCTGAAGTTCTTCGACCAAGGCCTTTAGAGTGGAGAAGGTCTCCCGGTATTGATCGAATCCTTCCGGGCGGGAAGATTCCTCGAGCTCTGCAGCTATGTCGGAGGCTCGTTGTGCTGCGAAGGTTGATATCGCGCTTCGAATGGAATGGGCTCCGCGCTTCAAGGCAGGCAAATTCTTTTCGGCAATGGACGTCTCGATCGCGGAGAGGAGCTTGGGGCTTTGCTCGCAAAAGATCTTGGCCAAATCCGCCAGCAGAGCCTGGTCTCCGCCCACTCGTGAGAGAGCGAGTTCTATATCCCAGGCGTTCTCGACGCTTACTGGCTCAGCGGTGGATTGCTCCGCGAAT
>DASZMG010000003.1:0-12962 GCA_035551975.1 Candidatus Acidiferrales bacterium
CCAAGCGGTCATCCAGTAGGACCCGACGTCGGTGGCCGCATCGGAAAACTGGCGGATCAGCACGGCGCCGGCTTGCGCGTAGAAGCGGTCGTAATAATTGTCACCGTAGGAGGTCAAGCCTTCATGCGCGCGAATATCGGACCACTCGACATTTTCAAGCCAGGTGTGCGCGCTGAGCGCCATGTCGAAAGCATGGTCGGTGGGGTCGCGAATGAGAGCCGCTTCGTTCGGCTTCACGAAGAGGAAAAGTTGATAGCGGTCGACGAGCCCGATGCCGAAGCGCTGATCAACACCAGGTTGATCGGAAAGGCTGCCGTCATGATTCATGGTGGTGTTGAAAGGATCGTGCGCCGCGGCCACGTAGTAGGCCAGGATCGCGGCGGTGAGCTTCGCTTCGGTCCAGGTGTGGGACTCGAAAGCGTCGGTCAGCTTCTTGCTGTAGATTCCGATTTGCCACGGGAGCAGGCCGTAGGTTTCGACAGTGTGGCGCGTAAATTTGCTCACGGCGGCGGTATAGGAACGCGGCAAGGCAGTGAAGGGGAACTGGCCGTAATGGTCGAGGCGGATGAAATTGTTGTGCTCGTTGGGCGATTTGTCCTCGGATTCGGGATCGGTGACGTGCTGCACTAGAAACTGGCGACTGGCCTCGAAGAAAGCCTGCATTTCCGGAGGCAGAGTGTCGACTGCCTTGTTGGTGATTAAGCGATCGGCGCTTTGTCCCCAGCCGAAAGAAGAGGGCAGAATCAGAAGAACCGCGAAGAGCAATATGAGCGACGCGCCGAAAAGCCTCTTCAATGGGCCTCTCCCTTCATTGGATTCGAGGCTAGGTTTGTGGCGCTAAGTTGGCTGTGCTTATGCCCATATTGGTGGTACACAAAAAGCCCGATGATGAGCCACACGAAGAAGCGCAGCCAGTTCTCGACGGTGAGGCTGGCCATCAGCACGAAGCAGGAAATCACCGATGCCAGGGGGATAAACGGCGTCCACGGAACGCGAAATGAGCGCGGGCGATCCGGCTGGCGCTTGCGCAGGATGAGCACGGCGATGGAAACGAGGATGAAAGCGAACAGAGTGCCGATGTTGGAGAGGTCAGCCAACGTGCCAATGTCGAAGATTCCCGCCGGAATGGCGACAAAGAGCCCGGCCACCCAGGTGGCAACGTCTGGCGTGCGAAATTTGGGATGCACGCGAGAAAAAGTAGGAGGAAGCAGCCCATCACGCGACATGGCGAACCATACGCGCGCCTGGCCGAGCTGGAAAACAAGAATCGAAGAGATCATGCCCAGCAACGCGCCCGCGCTGACCCAGCGATTCACACCATTGAGTCCGATGGCCTGGAGCGCTTCAGCTACCGGCGCCGCGTTGCCGAGCGTATTCCATTTCTGAATTCCCGTCAGAACCAGTGCGACGGCAATGTAAAGGAATGCGCAGACGAAAAGCGAAACGAGTATCCCAATAGGCAGATCGCGCTTGGGAGATTTGCATTCTTCGGCGGCGGTTGAGACCGAATCGAATCCAATGTATGTGAAGAAAACGATGGCGCCGCCGGTGAGCACGCCCTGCACATGGTTCGGCAAAAACGGATGCCAGTTGGCGGGGTTGATGTATTTGCTGGCGGCGACGCAGAAGACCGCGATAGCGAGCAGCTTGATGCCAACCATGACGTTGTTCGCGCCCGCCGATTCGCGAATACCCACGACGAGCAGGACCGTGAGAATCATGACGATGATGAACCCCATGATGTTGAAATGCAGGGCCCATCCAGTGTCCGGCGAATAGGCGGGAGTGCTGAGCACCGCTGGGAGATGAATCCCAAAAGACGCGAGCAGATTATTGATGTAGGCGGAGAATCCGACGGCCACCGCCATATTCGAAACGGCATATTCGAGGATCAAGTCCCACCCGATGATCCAGGCGACCAGCTCGCCGAGCGTTGCATATGTATAGGTGTAGGCGCTGCCGGCAATGGGAATCATGGAAGCGAGTTCGGCATAGCAGAGACCAGCAAGCCCGCAGACTACGGCAACGATCGCGAAAGAAATAGCAATGCCCGGACCGGCGCCCGGGCGGCCGAACACGCCGACGGCGTGGGTGCCGTGCATGAGCACGTCAAGAAGAGGAGCCTTCAGCAAGGAAGGGAACTGATCGGTTTCGCCCGCGGCGGCAGTGCCGGTGAGGACAAAAATCCCGCTGCCGATGATGGCGCCTATTCCCAGGGCCGTAAGGCTGAGCCATCCCAGGGTTTTTTTGAGCCGGTGTTCAGGCTGGTCGGCATTGGAGATGAGCTGATCGATGCTTTTGGTACGAAAAAGCTGTGGGTCCAATCGCCACCCTCCCCCTAGCGGGCCGACGAAAAACTGTAACCTGCGCGGGGATTCAGCGCAAGGACGACGCGGACAGTTGCTTCAGAAAGTGCCGCGATCCGCATGGCCTGACTCAAAAATCCGAAGAGAGATTCCTCGTCGCGGTTTCGCGGGGCGACGCCCACGAACTGCCGCTCACTCGGAATGACAGAAAAGTTCTATGCGAACTGGAGGTTGGCGTAGCGTTCGATGAGCTTTTTGGCGCCATAGTCGCGGAAGCTGACGGTGAGCTTACGATCTTCGCCCTCGCCTTCGATTTCGATGATGGTACCGACGCCATATTTCGAGTGGCGGACGCGAGCGCCGATGAGTGGATTGGTTGTGGGCTTTGGTGGCACCGGGGTGGCTGTGGAGCGCGCCGGGCGCGGAGGATAGCCATAGGATGAAGGCCGGCGCTGACGGTAGTCCTGAGAAAATTCCGGATCCATCTCGTAGCGGCGCGTCTGGCCAGGTTCGGAGTTGGAGCCGGCGGCGGCTTGGATTAGATCGCCGGGAATTTCGGCGATGAAGCGAGAGGGGATTGATCCGCGCAGGCGTTCCTCGCCATAGGTGCGGCGGTAGATGGCGCGCGAGAGAACCAGAGACTGCTTGGCGCGGGTCATACCAACGTAGAAAAGACGGCGTTCCTCTTCGAGTTCCGCGGCGCTGCTATTGATGGCGCGACTGTGCGGTAGGAGTCCCTCTTCGAGTCCGGCGAGAAAAACGGCCTCGAATTCCAGACCCTTGGCGCTGTGCAGAGTCATCAAGGAAACAGAAACGGACTCGTCATATTCATCGGAATCGGCCACGAGCGCGGCGGCGTCGAGAACGTCTTCGAGCGTCTGGCCGCGTTCGGCAGCTTCGGCCATGGCGTTGGAGAGTTCGCGCAGGTTGTCGGCGCGGGAAGTGTGCTCCAGGTTGTCCTGCTGCTCGACCCAGTCGAGATAACCGGTGCGCGCAAGAACGCGTTCGATGAGTTGCGCGGGCGGAAGTTCCTTGGCTTCTTCCTGCAGAGCTTCGATCATTTCACGAAAGCCTTTCAGGGCCGTAGTGAAACGCTTGCCGGTGCCTGCTTCGCCGGAGCGAATCACGTCCCAAAGAGACTGGCCCGTTTCACGGGCGCGTGCGTCGAGAAGCGAAATGGTAGTGGCGCCGATGCCGCGCGGCGGCACGTTCAGCACACGGAGCAGCGAAACGTCATCTTCCGGATGAAACAGAAGGCGCACGTAGGCCAGCGCGTTACGCACTTCGGCGCGCTGGTAGAAGCTGAAACCGCCGACCACGCGATGCCGGACACTCAGGCGACGCAAAATTTCCTCAAACGCGCGCGACTGCGAGCCGGTACGGTAGAGCACGGCTACCTGTGCGTTGGGTTCATTGCGAAGGTAGTTGGAAATTTCGCCGCAGACATATTCGGCTTCGGTGGATGAATCCTGCGCTTCGTAAAAGCGCAGCGGGCTTCCTGCGCCAATATTGCCCTGGAGCGTTTTGCCGAGGCGGTCGGAATTGTTTTTTACCACGGCGGCGGCGGCGTCGAGAATCGTTTGGGTGGAGCGGTAATTTTGCTCGAGGCGAATGAGTTTGGCCGCGGGAAAATCCTGTGTAAAGCGCTTTAAGTTGCCGGCCCGGGCGCCGCGCCAGCCGTAAATGGACTGGTCTTCGTCTCCCACGACGCAGACGTTCTTGCGCGTACCAGCCAGGAGGCGGACGAGTTCCTCCTGCGATGCGTTGGTGTCCTGAAACTCGTCGACCATGATGTACTGGAAGCGTTCGCTCCAGCGGTGACGAACGTCTGGGTTGTTGCGGAGGAGTTCGACGGAGCGCAGCAGCAGGTCGTCAAAATCGAGAGCGGCGCCCTTGCGCAGGATCGTTTCATAAACGCGAAAAACTTCGGACGTCTGCTGGCGCTGCTCGTCACGGGCCTGGTCGGCGTCGGCGTGCATCTGCTCCGGCGTGATGCCGTGATTCTTGGCGTGGCTGATGATCGAGCGCATGGTGCGCGGAGGGAAGTCGTCGGTAGGCAGATCGAGTTGCTGCAGGGCGCGCTTGACGGCAGCAGTCTGGTCGTCATCGTCATAGATGGCGAAGTCGCGAGGTAGCCCGAGATGCTTTGCTTCGCGGCGGAGCAGGCGCGCGCAGAAGGAGTGAAACGTCGAGACCCACACGTCCGCGGCGCTGAGGCCGTTCGAGCGCAGAAGGTTGTTGATGCGCTCTTTCATCACGTTGGCGGCCTTGTTGGTGAAGGTGACCGCAAGAATGGCGCTCGGCGGCACATGCCTTTCAAGCAGATGGGCGATGCGATAGGTAATGACGCGCGTTTTTCCGGTTCCGGCGCCGGCGAGCACGAGAACCGGTCCCTCGGTAGCGACCACCGCTTCGCGTTGGCTCTGGTTGAGTTGATCGAGAAGAGATTTTGTTTCGGAAGTGTTTGGCACGAAGAAATTCTAGCCGAGCGAGAGAGATTGAGCAATTTGCGCGGCGCGAAAACGAAATTTTGCTGTGAATTTCGCCGAGGAAGGAGCTTCCGAATCATCTGCTACACTGCTGAAGCACATGAAAAAGCTCAAGCTCCCAGCGTGGCTGCAGCATTTTGTCGCGGTGATGGGCGGGGGCGGAATTTTTCTGGTGGCATTTCTGGATTCGTCGGTACTTTCCTTTCCGTTCATCACCGATGCGCTGGTGATGAGGCTGTGCATGGAACGGCCGGGGCGCACGCTGTACTACGCAGCGATGGCCACGCTCGGCTCGCTGTTTGGGTGTATTTGGATCTACTGGCTGGCGAAAAAAGGCGGCGAAGCGTACTTCCATCGTCATGGCGGGCGCGCCGCGTTGAAAGCAAAGCGCTGGGTGGACGATCACGCATTTCTAAGTTTGTTTATCCCCGCGATTTTGCCGCCGCCGATGCAGTTCAAAGTGTTCGTGTTGGCTGAGGGCGTGTTTCAAGTCCCGTTGCGAACCTTCGTGTTCGCGCTGGTGTTGGGACGCGGCCTACGATATGTGGCCGAAGGATTTTTTGCGGTGAAGTATGGACAGAGAGCGTTCGATTTCCTGGTCGGGCACGCGATCTTATTCATCGTTGTTGCAGTCGCTCTACTCATCGTCCTTTATATAGCCAACCGGATGATCATGCACGGCGAACCCGCTCCGGAGTAGGTTTCGCGCGTCGTTCTAGTTGCTGCCGACGGCGGATGCGTAGCGAAGCTGCTGGCGCACGATGTGGAAGCTAGCGTCGAGCTCTATGCGAACAATCAGGTTCGCGGGGCTTTGGTCTCCTTCAGGGAAACGCAAGTCGCGCAATTCCACACGATAGCCGTCTTCGCGGCGAAAGACGCTGGCGAGCGGGAATTCGGCATATCGCAAGAATCGCTGGGCGGTGTGGGATTTCTCCGCTGTATCGAGTGGAGGCGAATCGGGCGGTTTGTAATGCGTGAGGCTGCGGTCGGGATTGAAGTCGGCTCCGGGCGCCAGGCTCACTCCAATTTCTTCGAGGGTGTTGTCGGTTGAGACTACCCCTCGCCAGCTAAGTGGGTTGGTAGAAGATGGGAAGGCTCCGGCAGAGAGCGGTTCGCGGCCGTGAAACTCCGCGGAGAGCAGCAGATCGGTGACGCGCTTTTGGAAATACGCGCGAGCGCCAAAATACGCAAGCAGCAAGAGCAGAGTAAAAACCGCGGCTCCGCTGCCATTCTTCTTGCGTGCACCGACTTCCTCGCTGACCAGGCGAAATAACTGGGGAATGAGCAGCCCAGCAACCAGGATAAGAAGGGCCCACGGATCGAAGCTCTCAGCCAGATTCCAATGCGACCAATGCGTGCGAAATGGCCAGAGCCACTGAATTCCCTCGCCACTGCACAGATCGAGCAAGTCGTGCGCGATGACGCCTACAGCGCATAGCGCGAAAGCAATCGAGAATGTGGGCGGCGGAAGTTGTTTTCGCGGATTTTGAGGCCCGGAGGATTTTGCGCCAACAAACGGAAACAACGCTGCGAGCGCGCAACTCAGCACGGCTGCGCCAGCAATCGAATGCAGCGCGCTGCGATGCAGGGCGAGAAAAGCGCTGGGGCCGGCAAAATAACTGGCGTAGTCGAGGTCGGGTGCAACGCCTGCGATAACCAGCAGGGTTGTTCCGAATCGCGGTAGGCGCTGCCGAAACACGCGGGCGATCGCGAGGGACGCGAACGCGTGGGTGAAAGGCTCCAATCGATCTCCAAACGGGGGCCGCCAAGCGCGCCCGCTATGCGTTCGCAGGCGCGGGAGTCAGAAGAGAAAGCGCGTCTGGCACCACGCGGAACGATATTGGCGCAGGGCCAATGGGTTCGCCGTCCACTTGCGCGTATACCGGCTCGTTTCCGGCGGCTTCACAAACCGCAGCCGTGGATTTCCAGGCCTCGATACCCTTTATGCTGCGCAACTTGCCAAGCCACAGCGCTGGTAGGCAAACCAGATAGGCCAACCGGCTTCGCTGCGAATTGGTGAGAATCTCGAAGGAATCGTCAAATAAGCTCGCTTCTGTGGTGATCTTGAACGGTCCGCCATAGTTTGCGGTTCGGCCCAATACCACGAAGGTGGCGCGGCGCTCGCGCGAGTTTGAAAGGATTTTCATCTCGGGAAAGCTGTAGCTGAAAAACTGGCGCGCGCCTTCGGTCCAGTAGGCGATAATTCCGGCCTTCTTTTTCAGTTCTTCATCGACACCGTTGACGATCGCTCCATCGGGTCCCGCGCCGGCCACACACAGGAAATACCGCCCGTCGGCGGGCAGGTTTTCGGAGTGGAAGCCGCTTATCGTTTGCGCCAGCCCGAGCGCGATGCGGCGAACGGTGCCGCCGGGGATCAATCGAGCGGCTGCAGGAATGTCCCATGGAATCCCCAATTCCTTGGCAAGGATGTTGGCGGTGCCCGCGGGCAGCAGCGCGAGCGGAACCTGGCTGCCGGCGAGTCCGTTGACGACTTCGTTGACAGTACCGTCGCCACCGCAGGCGATCACCAGATTTACGCGCTGCTCGACGGCTTGGCGCGCAATGGACGTGGCGGAGAAGCGCGCAGTGGTTGGCGCGAGTTCAGTTAAAATGCCGGCGTTCGAGAGAATCTTGGCGGCTTGCTCGACGTCGCTGAAACGGCGATGCCTGCGGCGCCCGCTGGTGGGATTGTAAATAAGAAGAGCGTTTTTGATTCCGTCAGGCATTTCGTTTCAAAATTCCCCCATCGAAAGATTCGGCGAACGCGCAATTGTATAATACGGTCGAACTCTAATATTGATTCTATCCGGTTGAGGTTTCCATGTCCCGATCATCCGCTCCCGTCCAAAAACGCGCGCCAGCCGGCGCCGCAAAGGAAATCGATCGCCTGCGCGAGGAAATTCGCCGCCACGAATATCTTTATTACGTGCAGGACAATCCGGAAATTTCCGATGCGGCCTTCGACCGGCTCATGGTGAAGCTGCGCGAACTCGAGCTGCAGCATCCTGAATTGCAGAGTCCAGACTCTCCGACGCAGCGCGTGGGCGGGGCGCCGCGCGAAGGGTTCCAGAGCGTGCGGCATCAGGTGCCCATGGTGAGCCTGGATAACGCGTTCTCTGTAGAGACACTTACCGATTTCGATCGGCGAGTGCGCGAATTGACCGGTCGGGCCAATGTGGATTACGTGGCGGAACACAAGTTCGACGGGCTGAGCCTTTCCTTGCTCTACGAAAATGGCAGCCTGGTTCGAGGCGTTACGCGCGGAGACGGGACTACGGGAGAGGACGTGACGCCGAATGTGAAGACGATCCGGTCTATCCCCTTGACGATTCCTGCGGCTCAACTCAAGAAGGCGGGTTTGCATGGAAACTTCGAAGTACGCGGCGAAGTAATCATGACGCGGCAGGCTTTCAAGGAACTGAACGAGCAGCAGGAAGAGCAAGGAGGGAAGATTTTCGCCAATCCGCGCAATGCAGCGGCGGGCGCGGTACGAATGCTCGATCCGAAGATTACCGCATCTCGAAAGCTCGATTTTTTCGCTTATTACCTGTTGGTGCATGGGCGGCCACCGAAGCGCCGCCTTTCAGAGGGGCTGGCAGTACTGAGTACGCTGCAGTTCAAAGCGAGCGACGACTGGAAACTTTGCCATTCGCCCGAAGAGGTGCAGCGCTATATCGAACACTGGGATTCTCGCCGGACCAAGCTGCCTTACGAAATTGACGGCATCGTGATCAAGGTGGACGAGGTTTCTTTGCAGAACGAATTGGGTTTTACCTCAAAGGCGCCACGGTGGGCCATTGCTTATAAATACCCCGCGCACCAGGAAACGACGGTGGTGAAGGAAATCACGGTGAACGTGGGGCGCACCGGAACGCTTACCCCGGTGGCTATATTCGAGCCGGTGAAAATTGCCGGCGTGACGGTGGTGAAATCCACGCTGCACAACATGGATGAAATTGAACGGCTGAATATCCACGCGGGCGACGCTGTGCTGGTGGAGCGCGCCGGTGAAGTGATTCCGCACGTGCTAAAAGTGGTGAAGCATGGCCAAGAAGAAAAACAGTTCCGCATGCCGTCAAAGTGTCCAGTGTGTGGGATGAGAGTGCATCGCGCCGACGGGGAAGTAGCCTATCGCTGCGTGAACGTTTCGTGTCCGGCGCGGAGAAGGGAGTCGTTTCTGCATTTTGCCGGGCGGCACGCGATGAATATCGACGGGCTGGGGGAAAAGATTGTCGATCAGCTTCTCGAAACGGGCCTGGTGAAGGATTTTGCCGATCTGTACAAGCTGAAGCTTGACGAAGTGGCAGAGCTGGAGCGCATGGCAAAGAAGTCGGCGCAGAACCTGCTGGATGAGATCGAGGCCAGCAAAAAGAATAGTCTGGCTCGGCTGGTATATGCGATCGGGATTCCGTTTGTAGGGGAGCGCACGGCGCAGCTTCTGGCGCAGCATTTCGGGTCGATGCACAAGATTGCCGCGGCGAGCGCCGACGAATTGATGGAAGTGACGGAAATTGGGCCGAAGATCGCGGAAGGCGTACAGGAATTTTTCTCCGAGGCAGCGAACCGGAAGCTGGTGGAGCGACTGGAATCTGTCGGCGTGAACATGAAGGAAGAACGCGCCGCGCCGAAGGGAAGCAAATTCGCGGGCATGACTTTTGTGTTCACCGGCACACTCAAGAAGCGCTCCCGGGAAGATGCGGAAGCGCTGGTGGCCTCGCAAGGCGGGAAGGCCGGATCGTCGGTAAGCAAAAAGACGAGCTACGTGGTAGTGGGCGAAGATCCGGGATCGAAATTCGCCAGGGCCAAGACGTTGAATGTGCCCATCCTGAACGAAGAGCAGTTCAATGAATTGATCTCCTCTGATTAGTTGTTCGGTGCAGACAAACCATTTTCCTTGCGCAAGCATTAGAGGCCGATTCGTTGACTTGGAACAAACAGAGCCAGTAACATCCGCTTCGCCACAAACTCTCTCTGGAGGCTTCACTATGCTGGTTCGTCGAATACTGGCAGCGTCTGCTGCGACGGTTATTTTGGTTTCCGCTAGCGCCCTTACGGCGCTGTCACAAGAAAAGGGATTGCTGACGGAAAAAGCGATTTCTCTGGATATGGCGCAAGCCATGGTGCAAGGCGCGTTGCAAAAGTGCCGCGCCGATAATTATCACGTGAGCATACACGTGCTCGATGTTGACGGTCAGGTCAAGGCGTCGGTGCGGGACGACGGTGCGTCAGACGTAAATTACAACGTGAGCCGCCGGAAGGCGTTTACGGCGCTAACATATCGACGGCCGTCAGGCGACATGGAGAAACAGTGGGCGACCATGTCTCCTGCACGCATCATTCCGGAAACGTTCGGAGTTGCGGGTGGCTTGCCAGTCAAAGTGGGCGAGGAGACGATCGGAGCAATCGGCGTTGGCGGGGCTCCGGGTGGCGATAAGGACGAGGCGTGTGCGGCGGCTGGGCTGGCGAAGGTCGCTGACAAGCTCAAGTAAATCCTGGCAGCTCTCGATTGTTAGATTCGCAATGGATATAATCGGGGCATAGCGGGTGAGCCGGGCGATCGCTGGTTTGCTGCTCGCGAGAGCGGCAAGCGGGAGGAAAGTCCGGACTCCATCGTCGTGAACTCCACAAGAGCCGTCGACGAAGGGCAACGCGCCTGATAACGTCAGGGGGCTGCGCACGTGAACTACGGCAAGTAGTTCGTCGTAATTGTTGCGTGCAGCGGCTACGGAAAGTGCCACAGAAAATTAAACCGCCGGTGAGTTTGATCTCGGCGGCAGGCTTCCCGGGGAACCGGGGGCTCGCCAGTTCAGGTCAAGCGCGCAGGTAAGGGTGAAAAGGTGGGGTAAGAGCCCACCGCCCGAGTGGCAACACTCGGGGCACGGAAAACCCCGCGTGGAGCAAGGCCAAATAGGAGGGGAGGGCCGGCCCGGCCCGAATGTTTCGCGCCGCGACGCGTGAAGCTGCGACCCTCGGGTAGGCTGCTTGAGTCCCGAAGCGATTCGGGACCTAGAGGAATGATCGCCACGCTGCGTGTTGTGCCCGGTGCGAATCGGGCGCGGCGCGTGGTTTGACAAAATCCGGCTTACAGGCTCACCCGCTACTAACTTCCATGTTTTCATTGGACGTGCCCCTTTGGTGCAGACGACCGTGCCAAAAACGTGCCATCGGACTCGGAGCCGCCTGTCGTCTGCTTGCTGTTAGACAGCGGTTCAATTCCACCGCCGCTTTCCATCAGCCGCCTCCCGCGCTCCCGCAGCTCTTTGACGTACGGCGCGTAGTGCTCTTCGATGACAGCGATGGTATCTCCGAGAATCTTCGACACGTCGTAAGGCGTCGCTCCCTTGGCCAGCAGATCTACTGCGAGTGTATCCCGGAAGCGATGTGGGTGCGCGCGCTCGACACCGGCTCGTTCACCCAAGACTTTGATCCGACGATAAAGCCCGGGCCGCGTCATTGGCCGACCGGTATCGGGATTCAGAAGAACGCGATCGGCTAGCTGCGGACGCTGCTTCTCGCATTCGGTCTCGAGGGCGAAATGCAACTCGGGGTGTAGCGACACCCAGACCGATTTTCTGCGCTTGTGGGTGACACGAGAGATGCTGCGTTCTCTCAGGTCGACCTCGGACCACTTAAGGTCAGCAGCATCAAATCCACGGAATCCGGTGTGTCGCAAAAGTAGGAAAGCGAGTAGATCCGGCCCTGCCGCACGACGCAAACGCTGAAGCTCTTCATTTTTGAATGGCTGTGCACCCAGCTCCGGCCTTTTTCCGGGAGTCTTCTCACACTTCACGGGATTTTTGACGGCGATGAGGTCAACGCTTATCCCAAAGGCAAAAACTCCGTGAAGAATAGCGATATCCAGGTGAAGGCCTGCTCCGCCACGCGAATGCTTTTGCTTCAAAATTGCGTCGAGGCGATGAGCTTTGAAATCTTCAACAACCCGTCTCGATATTTCGTCCAGTCGAGATATTCCTCTGAGTTTGAGAAATTTCGTGAACGTGTCACATGCAAGCTCGTAGCGCCTCCACGTCAATTCGCTGCGATCTCCCTGAAGAACCTTGCGTTGAAAGTTCGTAGAGAATTCACACACAAGATCAGACCATATAGGAGCTGTTTTCGCAGGCTCTGGGTTCCAGCCCACTGCATTCGCGAATACCTGAAAACTTTTGGGAGGCAAAATCGTCTGTAGACTTAGCCAACGCGATGAATTTTTTCCGTCGATCATCGCGAGTTCGATGTCGCTTACAGTTTTCTTCGCCGCTTCCCGATCGCGTGTCCCAAGCGAGAGGCGCACTCGCTGACCCTCGACGGTTCCGTCGACCTTCCACGTCTTACCGATTTTTCTCGGGCTCAACATTTAGATCCCCCCCCTATCGAAACGTTTTCGTCCTGCGATCCAGCATTTGTCGTAGAACAGATTCCGGGACGAGCACACCGCGCTTGCCTTTACCGAAACGAACGACGGGAAAACCTCGAAGCAAATTGTAAACCGTAGCTCTGCTCACGTTGAGGCGCTTAGCTACCTCAGAAATCCTCCAGTACTTTTCGATTTGAGCCTGCGCTTCCATCGCAGGCCCACAATCTCATTGAAGGGCCAATTCCACTCGTAACGAAGGGAGATGATTCCAGTTCCTACCGGTTAACCGGTACGTTCGTATTTCATACCGGGTAACCGATATGAATTGATTTCGTACCGGTTTATGCTTAAACGAGTCCGGGCTTGCCTTTTAAGGCAGCCAAAAACCGCTTGTGATACTGCGCCACCGTATCGTATTCGTGGCGTGTTTCCTTCGACACCTCTTCACGGGCCTTCTGAATCTTGAACTTCGACCGGGGACCAGGCTCACTGCGCGCTTCAACGAGCTTGCCAATCCGTACCCATTCCATTTGGTCTAAGGGTTTTCTCCTCCGGTGTTTTCGCTCTCTTTCCGTCTCATAAGCTGCGGCCGGTTCCATGGCCAGAAGAACATCCCGGGCATGGCGTTGCCATCCGGCTGCGATCGAGCTCATCTGGACCCAGTGGTTCATTTCGAGTGGAGGGTAGGGCACCACGTATTCGCAATGCAGGACTTGGGAAAGACCGACGCCGAATCGCCCCGCGAGCACGCGGCACGCCGGCTTTGCCAACGGTCCTTTGATGGCGATGGCCGCGAGATCAATGTGCTCG
>DASZMG010000004.1:0-2823 GCA_035551975.1 Candidatus Acidiferrales bacterium
TTCCCTTGTTCGCGTTGCTCGATGAGGACGAAATGGCCGTCCTCGCCGCGCAGGTTGACGTCAAGAAATTTGACGCGCGCGAGCGCATCTACAAACGCGGAGACTCCAACGGGCTGGCGTACGTGCTGATGTCCGGGAAGGCTCGCGTGGTGACGGTGGATGAAGATCACCAGGAAGTGGTGGTCGACGAGCCGATGCACGGAGACGTTTTTGGGTTTGCCTCCATGATCGACGGTATGCCGCATCAAACCAGCGCCATTGCCGTCGAAGCAAGCGTATGCCTGGAAATATCTCGGGATGATATTGCCGTGCTTCTGGAGCGCAAACCGCAAGCTGGCATGGACCTGCTGACCACGTTGGGACGGCAGTTTCACGCTTCGCAAGAACTCGTGCGGGTTCGCGCCAGCCGGAATGCCAACGAAATTATTGAGGAAGAAGCGACGCACGGCGAAAGAGTCGCCGACCATGTGGCTAAGTTCGGCGGTTCGTGGACCTTTATCATAACGTTTGCCGTAATCATGGTGGTTTATGCCACGACGAACGTTCTGCTAGCCCACAAGGCCTGGGATCCGTATCCGTTCATTCTGCTCAACCTGTTCCTCTCCATGTTAGCGGCCATTCAGGCACCGGTAATCATGATGAGTCAGAACCGGCAGGACAAAAAAGACCGGGTGCGCAGCGAGCTGGATTTCGATGTAAACCGGCGCGCGGAATCCGAAATTCAAGGTCTCGCGAATAAAATCAATCTGGTGGAAGAAAAGATCGACGACCTCAGCGACCTGCTGCGCGCCAAACAAAATCACTAGGTACAAGCAGGCTGGATCTCCGGCAGAATGATTGACAGTGAGCGAGCGGCAACGCAAATAGCGAGTTAGTCCGGGTCTAGGAAGAAATCCGAGAAACGAAAACCACGGAACTACTGCTGTGGGTTCGTATCGCTTTCGGTGCTGAAATGCCACGCGGCGTACGCGCCACCAGCGGCAAAGCCGAGCACAATCGCGGCAAAAATGATGTGCCCGTGATTGCTCACGCCGTAGGTGCCCTGCGCACTGTTCGATGATGCAGCCGGTTCTGGATCCGGAGAATAAGTGATGTTGTATGCGCTGCCTTCCGGAATCACGCGCTCAATTCCGGCGCCCTTGACGAGCAACGATCCACGATAAGCTGCCACAAGAATCGTCTGCGGGTTGAGGAGCGTTACCTCGCCGAACGCAGGTCCTTTCGCCGGGCTTACCGTCGCGACAGGCGTTTCCACCTGAAAGCCGCTGGCCGGAGCAGAAGAAAAGCCGACGGTGCCACGCACGAGTTTTGCACCAACGGTGTCGCCTTGCTCATCGAGAATGGCAGCGCTGGCAGCGGCAAGATAAACCTGAGCCGCACCCACTCGCATGCGAAGAGTGCCGCGAGGTTCGGTCTGCAAGTAATCCCCGGAGAACACGTTGGTGCCAAGCGCGAGATCGGCTTCGCCCAAATGAGCGTTCTGCGCCAGCACAACCATGCCGAGCGGCTTTGCCGCGGCCAGCAGCGGCGAAGCGATCATTGCTGAGGCCAGCACCGAAACCAGAATCGACTGGCAAATCGAACGCACGTATGCCTCCGAGAGGATACCTGTAAATTTTGGGATAGGAGGGGTGACGTGTCAAAAATAGTGTGGCGCGATGTGAACGAGGCGTTAACCCCTGACAGATTCGATTTATAGATTGCGCTGTGAAAACTCGTCGCTGTGGGTCATGAAGTCGGGATACGCTCCGGCGCCGAGCTCGTACAGATCCATACCTTGACGTTCTCCTTCGGGCGAAACGCGCTGCGGATAAAATCGATTCAGCAGCCAATTCAGACTGTAAGTCAGCGGCAAGACAAAACCGATTAGTGCGGCAATGCCGACGAGCTGAGCCAGCCACTGGCCTGAAGGTGGCGGAAGATTCTGTTCCGCAGTCCCGGACTGCGCGAAATTGGCGAAAAATCCCACGGCGAGAATGCCCCAGAGCCCCGCGATGCCGTGAACCGAAATTGCACCGGAAGGATCGTCCACACCGAGGCGCAACTCAAACCATTCCACGGAAAAAACAACCAACGCGCCGGCGATTCCTCCGATTACCACTGCTTCCGCGGGAACGACGAATGCGCATGCGGCGCTGCTCGCGGCTAATCCGCCGACCCAGCCGTTGGCGGTCAGCGATGCGTCCGGTTTTGCGAAGCGGACACGCGTGATAGCGGCAGCCATCAGACCAGCGGCTGCTGCGGATAAGAATGTATTCATGGCGATACGTACAGTGGTCCCTGGTGTGGCAGCTGCGAAAAGCAACGCTCCCGCCGAATTCAGTCCGATCCAGCCAATCAGCGCGAACAAGCAACCAAGGGACACGAGCACACTGTTGTGACCGGGAATCGCGCTGGGCATGCCCTCGACGGTGTACTTGCCACGACGCGGACCGAGAATCCAGGCCATAGAGAGAGCCGTCAATCCGCCGACCACCTGAATCGTGCTCGATCCTCCGGCATCAACGAATCCGTGGCCCAGTCCGTCGAGTCCGCTGAGTTGGGCCAACCAGCCGCCACCCCAAACCCAGTGAGCGAATAGTGGAAATGTGCAGCCGGCGAGCAATGCGGTGGAGATGGAGGCTGCACTTAAACGCCATCGATCGCTGCTCGCACCTAGAGGAATCAAGGCAGCCAGAGCAACACTCACCGTTCCCAGCAGAGCTGTGAGCGACGCGGAGGAACCATCAAGGTCGATCCGCCGGAAAAAGAAAGCGCCAGCGGCAATCCAATTCCAGGCTCGTCCATTGACAAAAAATTGATAGGCGGGGCCTCCCGGATATT
>DASZMG010000005.1:0-30970 GCA_035551975.1 Candidatus Acidiferrales bacterium
GCGCATCCCTTTACGCCTTCTGCAAAGAGTGCGTGACTACTTGCTCGATCTCCTATCTCCCTCGCTTCTTTCTCCAGCCACGGCCTTCCGCTAAACTCCTTCGGATGCCTTTTCAATTCGAACTCCTCGCCACCGATCCTACCGGCGCGCGTCTTGGCCGCATCACCACTCCTCACGGCGTGATCGAAACGCCCATCTTTATGCCTGTTGGCACGGGTGCCACCGTAAAAGGCCAAACGCAGGACGATCTGGAATCCCTTGGCGTGCAAATCCTTCTCGGCAACACCTACCATCTTTATCTTCGGCCCGGCCACGAGCTCATCCGCTCCATGGGCGGCCTGCACAAATTTATGTCCTGGCCGCATCCGATCCTCACCGATTCCGGCGGTTTCCAGGTGTTCAGCCTCAGCGAGCTCCGCAAGGTCACCGACGAAGGTGTTACCTTCCGTTCGCATCTCGACGGTTCCGAACATTTTCTTTCGCCCGAAAAAGCCATGGAGATCGAGATCGCCCTCGGCGCCGATATCATGATGGTCCTTGATGAGTGCATCGAAGCTCCTGCTGATGAATCCACCACGCGCGCTGCCGCCACGCGCACGCTGGCCTGGGCCCGCCGCTGCCGCGACTACTTCGCCGCGCATGGCGATCCCGGTAAACAGGCCCTCTTCGGCATCGTGCAAGGTGGCACGCATGCTCCGCTCCGCTGCGACAACGTCCGCGCTCTCGTCGATCTCGATTTCCCAGGTTATGGAATTGGTGGTCTTGCCGTCGGCGAAGCTCACGACCTTACCTGTGCAATGACTCACGTCGTTAACTCGCAGCTCCCCGCGCACAAACCGCGTTACTTGATGGGTGTCGGCAAGCCCGAGCAGATTCTCGATTACGTTGCGCTCGGCGTCGATATGATGGACTGTGTACTGCCCACGCGCAGCGCCCGCCACGGCTATCTTTATTCTTCAGATGGGCATCTAACCATCAGAAACAAGCAGTACGCGCGCGATCCCCGGCCAATCGATGAGACCTGTTCTTGTGCCGTTTGCCGCCGGTATTCTCGTGCTTATTTACGGCATTTGTATGCAACCGGAGAGTTCCTCGCCATCATCCTGAATACCCATCACAACCTGCACTTTTACCTTGACATGATGGGTAAAATTCGCGAGGCTATCCGTTTTGGAAAGCTCGAAAGATTCCGCTCCGACCTTCAGGCACGCTTCACAACGCAAAAATAATGGCGTTAGCGACCAGAGCGGGTAGAATCTTCGAACGGCAATCCGAAGTATCCGGCGAAGCGGCTTGAACCATCCGTGGAATGGTTCGCTCCCGGTAGCGGGAAAGGCAAATGAAGCATGTTCCTGAGCATGGCTCCCAGCCAGTTGATCCTCGCCTTGCAGGCCCAATCGCAGCCGGGCGGTATTGCCCTTTTTCTTCCGCTGATCTTGATTATGGTCATTTTCTATTTCCTGATGATCATGCCCGCGCAGCGGCGGCAGAAAAAGGTTCAGCAGATGCTGAAAGATCTAAAAAACGGCGACAAAGTTATCACCAATGGCGGCATTTACGGCACTATCGTCGGCCTTGAGCCCGATTCTGTGCAACTCCGCATCGCCGAGCAGGTAAAAGTCAAGGTTTCGCGTAGCGCCATTGCCGCGCTTCAGACCGAAGAGAAAGCGAGTTAGCCGGTCTCATGTCATCGCAGCTTAGATGGAAATTCATTTTTATCGTCATTGTCATACTTGCCTGTGTCATCGGCCTCATCGGCATTCCGATGCCCACTTCATTCGCTCAGGTGAAGCAGAACCTCGCCGATCGCATCAAGCTGGGACTGGACCTCAAGGGTGGCAGCAACCTGGTATTGCAAGTGCAGGTCGAGGAAGCCATTGGTCAGCGCTGCGATGAGGCTGTCGACCAGGTCAAAAAAGCTCTACACGACAAAAATGTGAATTTCGGCGAAGTTCGCCGCGTCGACGATACCCACGTTCTCGTCCGCAATGTCGATCCGGCTACTTCCGGCACCTTCCGCGATTTGATTGACCAGCAATTCACTGATTGGAACATCTCTCCCGCCGCGGGTGAGAACAACGGCTATTTATTGACCATGAAGCCTTCGGTTGTGCAGGACCTTCGCACCGAGACCATGGATCAGGCGCTCGAAACTATCACCCGCCGCATCAACGCACTTGGTCTCACCGAGCCGACCATTGCTTTCACCGGCCGTGGCGACAACGAAATTCTCGTGCAGCTTCCCGGCGAAGGCGATCCCACTCGGGCCAAGTCAGTTATCCAGGCCGGCGGCCAGTTGCAGCTCAAACTCCTCGCCGATGAAACCACGTACCCTTCGCAAGCAGCCGCGCTCGCAGCCCACGGTGGAATTTTGCCGGCCGGCACCGAAATCGTGTCCGGCAAGTCGGAAAGCACCGCGCCCGGACAAACTCCTCAGCAGGTCTATTACATTTTGAATCGTGCGCCTATCGTTACTGGACAGGACCTGCGCGGTGCTACTCCTGAGCCCAGCACCAGTAATCCCGGCCAATATGACGTGGAATTCACGCTTTCTACCGCTGCTGCTGCCCGCTTCGGTCCCTTCACCGAGTCGAACGTGGGCCATCGCATGGCCATTGTGCTCGACAATCAGGTTTACACCGCGCCCGTGATCAACAGCCGCATCGAAGACCGCGGCGAAATCACCGGCAATTTCACTCAGGAATCCGCTCAGGATTTGGCTCTGGTCTTGAAGGCTGGCGCGTTGCCCGCTTCGATCAAGTACCTCGAAGAGCGCACCGTCGGCCCCTCGCTCGGTGCCGACTCCATCCGCGAAGGCGTGCGGGCCTCGGTCGGCAGCATCATCGTGGTCATGATTTTTCTTCTGATCTATTACCGCCAAAGCGGTGTCAATGCTGTTGTGGCCCTTACGCTCAACCTGATCATCCTGGTGGCGTTCATGGCCTACGCCGGTGCGGTGCTTACGCTGCCTGGTATCGCGGGCGTCATCTTGACTATCGGCATGGGTGTTGACTCCAACGTCCTCGTCTTCGAGCGCATTCGCGAAGAGTTGCGCAACGGCAAAGCGCCGGCCACCGCCGTCGACCTCGGCTTCGACCGCGCCTTTCTCACCATCATCGACACGCACGTGACCACGGTCGTCTCGGCTATCTTTCTCTTTCTCTTCGGTACTGGGCCGGTTCGCGGCTTCGCCGTCACTTTGGTCATCGGTTTGATTGCCAACGTGTTTACTTCGATTTACGTGTCGCGCGCCATTTTCGATTGGCACCTGTCGCGCATGAGTCGCCAGGCGGAACTCAGTATTTAAGGATGTAGAACTAGTACCAAGCACCCCGACGTGCTCAAAATAAATCTTAATTCGACCTCGTTCCTTCCGGGCACAAACTCGGGAGATACGGTGTCCAAGTAAGACGGATAGGACTCCGCATGGAATTCTTTAAAAGCGTCAGCGTCGATTGGATGAAGCTTACGAAGTACTTCGTCGCTCTTTCGCTCACGCTGCTCGCTATCGGCTGGATATCCATCGCCCGCCGTGGCGGCCTTGACTACGGCATCGACTTCCGCGGTGGCACTCTTGTCTATGTGCGCTTTGCCGGTCAGCCCCCCGTACAGAAAATTCGCCAGGGACTCGCCGCTGCCGGGCTTCCGAACAGCACCATTCAGCAGATCAGCGATTTGTCGGATCCTACCTCCAAGAATGACGTGGTCATCGGCCTTGAGCAGCAGGGTTCAGGCGATCAAGCTCTCGACACGGGCAAGCAAACCATCCTCGATGTGTTGCACAAAACCTTTGGCGGCGATACCAGTGGCAAGCCGGACTTCAATTCCGTTTCCGCCCCCGCTCTTGGCGCCTACCTCACTCAGAAAGATCCTCTTGCGCTTGGCGTGACTGGCGGTGATCGCTACAACCAGCTCGCTCAGCGCCTCGTCGATGCGCGCGACAAAGATCATGGCGGCATTGTCACGAATTTTGACCAGCTCAAGAATGTCGATGGTGTGAACTCAAACGTCGTCTCCGCCCTCAACAGTGGCTACGCCCTCGCGGACTTTACCATTCGCAACGTCGACATCGTCGGCCCCAAGGTCGGCGCCCAGTTGCGCCGTCAGGCCTTGCTCGCAACTCTCTATGCTTTGCTGGGCATGTTGGTATATATTGCCTTCCGCTTCGAATGGGTTTATGGCGCCGCGGCTGTGATCGCCGTTTTTCACGATGTGCTGATCACCCTCGGATTCTTCTCGCTCTTCCATTACGAAATTTCGCTGACGGTCATTGCGGCTTTGTTGACTCTGGTTGGATATTCGATGAACGACACTATCGTGATCTTCGATCGCGTCCGCGAGAACTCGCGTCTGATGCGCCGCGAGTCGCTCACCGAGATCGTCAACAAGTCCATTAACCAGACTCTTTCGCGTACCATCTTGACCAGCGGCCTGACCTTTCTCACCGTGCTAGTTCTCTTCCTCATGGGCGGAGAGGTTCTCCGTGCTTTCTCCTTTGCCATGGTGGTCGGAGTTGTGGTAGGAACGTACTCCAGTTTTGGCATCGCTGCACCGATTGTTGTGTTTTGGAATAAGCATTGGGGCCAGGGCACGACCCCTGCCAAGAGTATCCCAAGCACCAGCAGTGTTCGTTCAGGTTCGGCCGCAGAAAAGCGCGTTCCGGCAACCGCAAGGAGGTAGCTATGTTCGATCAACTCGTAGTTTCGGGCGAAATGGAAAAAACCCATAAGCCATGGGCGGTGACTCTCTCCGCTCTCGTTCAGGTTCTTATTCTCGGTGTCCTCATCCTGATTCCTTTGATCTACACCGAGGCTTTGCCCAAGGGCATGTTGAATACGTTTCTCGTGGCGCCCGCGCCGCCGCCTCCGCCGCCTCCGCCACAGCCGATTGTTAAGGCCGTGAAGGCGCCGAAGATTATCAACATTCAGAAGATGACTGCGCCCACGGTTATTCCCAAGAACATCGCTGTGGTCAAGGATGAAGCCCCCGTTATCTACACCAACAGCGGCGACGGCGTTGCTGGCGGCACCGGTAGCGTGCTTAATGGTCTCATCGGCAGCGGTCCGGCCGGTCCTCCGCCTCCTCCCAAGCCCGCGACTCCTTCGCGTATCCGCGTCGGAGGCAACGTGGAGGCTGCCTCTCTCATCAATAAAGTTACGCCGATTTATCCTCCGATCGCGAAGACGGCGCACGTTTCCGGCACCGTGGTCCTTCACGCCATTATTTCCAAGGACGGATCGATTCAGGAATTGCAGTACGTCTCCGGTCCTCCGCTGCTCATGAAGTCGGCTATGGACGCCGTGAAGGAATGGCGTTATCGCCCGACCATGCTCAACGGCGACCCGGTCGAAGTGGATACCACCATCGATGTGGTCTTCACTCTCGGCTAAAAAGTTCAGTTAGCTTTTTGCAGTCAGTTTTTTTCGGTGCAGCAATCGTAGGACGGTCCGCGTTCCTCAGCTTGCGGGCCGGGCAGGGCAGGGAATAGGCGACCGGCAAAATCCAAGTGCCGTGCTCGTGGTGTCAAACGGAGGAGGAGTAAATTTATGTTGGCAGCTTTAATGATGTTGCAGGAACAACAGGTCGGCTGGGATCTCGTCACCATGTGGCACAACATGGGTATCCCTGCCAAGACCGTCGTATTCATTCTTTTCGTCATGTCCGCGTGGTCGGTCGGTATCATGATTGACCGCGCGCTCATGTACAGCGCGGCTCGCAAGCAGTCCCGCGTATTCGTCCAGCAGGTCGCAGGCGCCCTGAAGGACAACAAGCTCGACGAAGCCATCTCCATCGCCGAGCGCAACAAGAAGAGCCACATCGCCAAGGTTGTCGCCACGGGCCTCTCCGAGTTCCAGGCTGCTTCGTCTCAGGTCAACGATGAGGAAGTCATCGAAGCCGCCAAGCGCGGTCTCGAACGCTCCGTTGCCATCGTCCACGCCGAAATGAAGCGCGGTCTTTCTGGTCTCGCGACCATCGGTTCCACCGCCCCCTTCGTCGGCTTGTTCGGTACCGTCATGGGTATCATCAACGCGTTCAAAGGCATTTCGCAGCAGAAAGTCACCGGGTTGTCCGCGGTCGCCGGCGGTATTTCCGAAGCGCTGGTTACCACTGCTCTCGGTCTTCTCGTTGCCGTGCCGGCCGTGTGGACTTTCAACTACTTCACCAATCGCGTCGAAGCCTTTGACGTCGAGATGGACAACTCCTCCATGGAGTTGATCAACTACTTCATCACTCGGCGAGCTGGCGGAAAGAAGTAAGCCATGGCACTCAAAGTTCACGCAGCACCCGTGATGGCGGCGCCAAACGTTATTCCTATGGCGGACATCATGCTGGTCTTGCTGATCATTTTCATGGTGATCACGCCCATGTTGCAAAAGGGCGTCACGGTCGACATGGCCAAGGCGCAAAATGCTACGGACATGAAGGCCGCGGACAAGGATGATGCTGTCATCATTGCCATCACCCGTGACGGCAAGACCTTTCTCGGGAATCGAGAGGTCTCTCTTACGGAAATCACCAACGACGTGAAGGACCTCATCTCCGACCGTCTCGATAAGACCGTTTATATCCGCTCCGACGCGCGCGCCAAGTACGGTGACGTGGTCAAGGCGGTTGACGAAGTTCGTTCCGCTGGCGTGGATAACCTCGGGCTCTTGACTCAGAAGATTCAGACCAACAAGCCCGCGCCTCCTCCGCCGGGGCAATAAGAAAAGGAGTATTCCCATGGGAATGTCAGTCGGTGGTAGCCAGGGCGGCCCGGTTTCTGAGCCCAACATCGTTCCGCTGATCGACGTGCTTCTCGTGCTGATCATCATCTTCATGGTCATCACCCCGAAGACGCCGACGGGTCTCGAGGCCTTGGTTCCCCAGCCGCCTCCGCCGAACCAGAAGCAAGAGCCCGATGACAACAAGACCATCGTCGTGCAGGTTGCCCCCAACGGCAAACTGAAGATCAATCAGGACGACACCACTTGGGAGCAGCTCGGCCCTCGCCTGAGTGACATCTTCAAGCAGCGCGCCGACAAGGTCGCTTTCGTCAAAGGTAGCGACGACGTCGAATTTGGCGAAGTCGCCCAGGCCATCGACATCATGCGCGGCTCGGGCATCGATCATGTCGGTCTCATCACCGCCAAGATCGAAGCCGGTCAGTAGTTGTTGCAGGGTTTCGAAGTCTCGTTGTACGGCGCCGCCGGACTTGGCCCCTCTCGGGTCCGGCCTAGCTGCTAATTAAGGAGCGTAGGATGCTGCGCAAGCTTCATATCGGTACCATTTTGGCTATCGCGGCAGTCTCTTTCGGCGTGGGCGGCTGCGCGAAGCTGAAGGCTCGTGACCTTCTCAATAAAGGCGTCAATGCTTATAAGGGCGCCCAATTCGATGTCGCCATCGAGGATTTCAAGCAGGCCAAGGATCTCGATCCGACTCTCACCAATGCCCAGCTTTATCTCGCCACTGCGTACGCCAGCCAATATATTCCCGGTGCGCCTTCTCAGGACAATGTCCGCAACGGTGAGCAGGCTATCACCGAATTCAAGGCCATTCTTGATAAGGATCCGAACAATCTTTCCGCCCTTGACGGTATTGGCTCCATTCTCTACAACATGGCCGGCACTCCTTTCGATGAAGCCAAGATGGAGGAGTCCAAGAGCTATCACGAAAAGCACATCTCGCTGAAAAGCGACGATCCCGAGCCTTACTATTGGGTCGGCGTTATCGACTGGACACTTGCTTATCGTGGTAACAAGGATGCCCGCGAGGAATACAACAGCACCGCCAAAAAGACCATCAAGGATGACGACCCGATGCCGCCGCAACTGGCCACTCAGTTCGCTTCCAAGTTTGGTCAGACCATCGACCAGGGTATCACCAACTTGCAGAAGGCCATCGAGCTCAAGCCCGATTACGACGATGCTATGGCTTACCTGAACCTCCTTTATCGGCAGAAGGCCGACACGGAGACTTCTGCTCAAGCTCGGGACGCCGATCTCAAGAACGCCGACGATCTCGTCGACAAGGTCAAGGCCATCAAGCAAAAGAAAATGGAGAATCCGCAGCCGCCCACTTCTTAGTGGCTCGGTAGCGGCTCGCTTCACTTTTTTTCTTTGTTTGTTATGTGGTTCGTCCGGCGGATCGCTCTTGCGATCCGCCGTTTCTTTTTTTCCGGGCTCTGTTTGATCTTCGATTTTCGCCCGTCATTCTGAGCGCAGCGAAGAATCCCTCTTCCCTGTTGGGCTTAGGCGGCCTTCAGCCCCCCAGAATTTTCTCTTTGCTTGTCATTCGGAGTCGACGAGGAATCTCTCTTCGCGTCTGTTCCCAACGCTCTTAAGCCCCGGTTCGGGGGTGGCATACAGTAGCCCGGAGCGTAAGCTCTGGGAACGGATTTCGCGCGAAGCGCGCTTCGTTTCTCGGTGCCATTCCCACGGGCATTTCTCTTTTCAATTCTCTGTTGCTCTGGCTGCTTCCCGCTTCAAGCTTCTTGCTTCCAGAAACTTGCCTTCGTTGAAGAAAGTTATATGATAGGTGCCGTTTGGCTCCTATCGACACGCTGGGCCGTAGGCGAATCAATGTCGTCCACGTCTAACAAGTGACCGTTTACATTCGTCCGCAACGCCTTTTGGGCGCTGCCGTTCGATGTTCGACGGGAGCTTTTCTCACATTCACATGCCGCAATTACTTAGGAGGATTTTCATCATGACTCTCTCAAGCACGCGGGGGCTGCGCATCCCCGCCACTGCTCTTCTGGCGGTGTTGCTCGTTGCCGCATTTGCCCCACAGGCAGGCGCCGCCGGCAATTTCGTCAAGCAGGTAATGGATCATGAATCCGCCGTTACCTGGATTACCTATAAGACTCCTACCATCCCGCCGGATGTCTGCAACCTCCTGGATGTCTGTGCCGGGGCCGCCGCGAAAGTTGCCGCTTTGCCGCCCGCTACCATTGGCGGACACAAGGTCGGCCGCGCGCTTTTTCTCACTCAGACTACCAAGAAACAGCCCGCGGTTCTGCTGGAGCATCAGGTACCCGGCCGCGAAGTCTACTTCTTCCTTCTCGGGCCTGACGGCAGCGTCCAGAAGACCGCTTACCTCGAGGAAGGGAAATCCTTCATCGTCATCGCCAACTCGCTGGGTCAATCCGTGCTGAATGGCGATATGAAGGATTGGGACGCCTGGGCAGCTAAGCTTGGCTCCGGCAAATCCTCCGAGAAAGGTGCGGACAAGGGTAACTAATCCTTCGCGAGTTGCTCTCGCAGAGGCCGAAATCCAATCGGCCTCTGCTTCAATCTCCGCTTCTTCACCGTTTGTTTTGCGCGGTCTTCCCGATAAAGCGTAGCCGGACGACCGTAGGTCGCCCCGTGGTGCCGAACGGGACGGTTCTTCGCTAGCCACACTCCTGCTGCTCGGCAGTTACGGTGTTGTGCCGCCTTCTCCAGCTCTTGTTCAGTCACCGTCCCCAAAATCGTACATTTGCCGGAATTTGGCGTCCGCATTTGGAAACTTTTTGGCCACTGTTCCGGTCCCGCTCTTCGTAACCCGCTGATTGTGGGCCGGTTCCAGTACTGCAGGATTGGCTCCCGGTGTGCCATACTCTCGTGGGGACGCTCGAGTTCGTGTCAGCCAAAGATCGCATGCATCGGAAGCTTCTATCGGTCGGGATCGCAATTGTCCTGACACTCGCTGCGGTCATTCCCGCTGGAAGTCAGCAGCAACCCAGCGGCCCGCTTACCGACCAGGATGTCCTGCAAATGGTCAAAGCCGGTTTCGACGACACCACCATTCTTCGTTACATCCGTGAGAACGACGTTGATTTCGATCTGTCCATCAACGCCATGGTCGCGCTGAAAAACGCCGGCGTCAGCCAGTCTCTTATTCAGGCCATGCTTTCCATCGAAGTCTCCAAGAAGGAAATTGGCATTGACGCCGCTCTTGCCGCCATTTCCGCCACTGCTTCCGGCTCTCGCGATGATATGCACGTTTTTGCTCTGCAGGCTGGCAAGCTCATCCCCATGGACGCGGAAATTGTAAACTGGAAAAGCAGCCCCCTGCGCAACGTGGCCAGTTTCGGCTTTGACCGCGGCCCGCTCACCGCCAGCATCGCCGGGCCGCACGCCGATCTCGTCGGCCGCTGGCCTCCCATGAATATGGTCCCGGTGGACATGGCCTTCTACATCCTCACACCCAAAGGTGCCTCCGCCTCCGATTTTCAGCTCTTGCATCTCACCGAACATGGTGATCGCCGCGAATTCCGCACCGTCCCGACCGACCGCGCGCATGGCTGGGGCAGTGTCGAGCACACCGTTCCATTCACTTTGGAAAATCTCGCGCCCCGCGTCTACAAAGTCACCTTGCCGAATTTGAATGTCGGTGAATATGGATTGCTCGCGCCCATCACTGAAGTCCGCGCCAATCCCCCCTCCCAGGGCCGCATCTACACCTTCCGTCTCGTCGAATAATCCTCAAGAAGCGCGATAGACCGACCGCAGTCCAAATGCTGCACAGACAGTCGCTGTTCGTATGGACGCTCGGCAGAGAAACTAACGCGCCAGATAAGGAGAGTCCCCGGGCCACTTGTCGGTAGTGGCGTTTGGTCAATTACGTGGATGCGGCTACGTCGCAGCGGCGCGAGACTTTGCCGCTGGCAGAAAATAGTTGCGGCATGCCCGTTCTATTGTGGCGGGAGTCAGGCGCGGCTCACCGGCCATGTAGGCGGCTGCCCAGACAATCTGATTGATCAGATCGCGCGCGTAGCACTGTGCGAGAGGCTGCTTCATTTCCTGGGTGATATACCTGATCGCGTGCTGCGCGATGGCATCGTCGCAGTCCAACAGACGAGTCTCGCACTCATTCCGGAGGATTTCGACGAATTGGGCTGGAGTCGCGTAGTCGATTTTTATCTTGTTAGGGATCCTGCGCAGAAACGCCTCATCGGCCAATTCGCCCGGATCGAGATTGGTGGCAAATACCACAATCATCTCGAAGGGAATCTCGAATTTCTTGCCTCCGGGCAGCGTAAGGAAATCCACGCGGCGATCGAGGGGCGTCATCCAACGATTGAGTAGTTCACTGGGCCGCATTCTCTGGCGTCCAAAGTCGTCCAACACCAGAACGCCGGTATTCGCTTTCATCTGGAGCGGAGCCGTAAAGTAGTGGCTAAGCTCGTTATATTGCAAGTCAAGCATTTCGGCGGAAAGCTCTCCGCCTGCGGTGACGCGCGGGCGCTGGCAGAGGATCCAGCGTCTGTCCGACTCGTCTGAAACCGTTTCCCGGGATGGCCGGTGCACGCTGGGATCGAAAACGACGATGATCTGATCTTCTACTTCCACCGCGTATGGAATCCATACTTGGTCGCTGAAAATCGCGGGAAGGCTGACCGCCAGGCTGGTCTTTCCCGTTCCCGCGGGCCCATGCAGGAAAATCGAAGTCCCGGAGACCAGCGCGGTTCCCAGCCGGTAAAGTAGATCGTCGTCGAGCACCAGAGGATAAAACGCACGAATCAAATCTTGCCTGGAAATGCGCGTCTGCTGAACGCCTTTCGCGCGCACGCGCATCGTGTAATCCATTAAAGATACGGGGGCCGGGCCTGTGTATTGACTCAATCGGAGCAGATCGAAGGCGCGGGCTTTTCCTTGCGACGTCAGTGTAATCCGATGGCTGCCACCGGACATTCCTTTTACTTCGCATAGCTGTTCCTTGCGAAAGGAATTGAAAATTTCCTCCACCACGCCTAAGGCCAGGCACATCCGGTTCCCAATATCCACCAGCGACATTTCGCCCTTCGCGAAAAGGATCTTCAGGGCCAGGTCCTCGAGCAGCGTTCGAGACATACCCGTGGCTTTCACATCCTGCGGAACGCCTAGGGAAATTTCCCCCATGTTAACTATCCTCAGTCCGGTGATTGCGCCGGGGCGGAAGCGGTGTGTAAGCACCGCGGTTCGTTCACATAATGTCACAATAGGATAGGGCTTGGCGGAATTGGTTTTTCGATCGGCGGGTAAGGGGATCGGCTCCCGCACGGAAATGTGCGCGGTACAACGCAACACCCTCCGGTTTACTCAGGCGTTATGGCTGTTCGATCACAAATTGACTCATTTCGCGGAAAGCGTTTCAATCGACGGGCATTTCAATCGCTGTGATACCCAACTACGCCACCAACCACACCACCGCGAGCATTCTGCTGGTCGTCTTTGTCGCATCTTTGATTCGCTCGGCATTCGGCTTTGGCGAAGCATTGATTGCCATACCCCTGCTTTCTCTTTTCGTACCCATCGAAATCGCCGCGCCCCTCGCGGTGTTGCTCTCGATCACCATTGCTGCTGTCGTCGTGGTGCAGGACTGGAGAAAAATTCATATCAGCAGCGCAGCTTGGCTGCTCGCGCCCACCTTCGTGGGTATTCCGCTAGGCGTGGCTTTGCTGACGCGCGTTGACCAGCACTTCGTGAAAGCGCTGCTGGCCTTGGTCATCTTGGCGTTCTCCGGTTATTTCCTCTTTCGCGGAAATACACCCGAAGTGCACAACGATAGCCGCGCGTGGCTTTTGGGATGCGGTTTTCTTGCTGGTATTCTCGGCGGCGCATACGGCATAAGTTCGCATCAGATACATCTGGCGCATTGGAAATCCACATTGGGGATGAAAGGTGCTGCAATCGGAAGGTCCCCGTCGGCTCATGGCGCATTTTCTCAGCCGGCTTCAGGACCTTGGAAGTGACTGCGGAATTACGAAATCGCAAATATCACCCGCGGAGCTCCCGCGGCAATCCTCCAAACCTTTTCGATATCCGCCAACGGAACCGTCTGCGTCTCTATCTGAAAATGTGCGGACGCCGCTGCTTGCAGCATTTCGCGGGTCGCGCGCACCAAGCCTTCCAACGGAAGGCTCCCGATCCCACTTCCCATCAGTTCCAATGCTGATGAGCGGAGAAACCGCGATAGATAAATCCCGCTGCAAACGGAATGCTACCTCCCAGGGATGCCGCCAACTTTCGTCTGAAGCTTGTAAATGCTCGTGCGCGCCACGATGTAAAGCGTCTTGTAATCCGGTTCGCCGAAATTGAGATTGGCCACTGCCTCCGGTGTGTAGATCATTCCAAGCTGCTTGCCCTCCGGTGTAACTACCACGATTCCACCGCAACAGGATTCCCATATATTTCCCTGGGAGTCGACTTTCATCCCGTCGGTAATCCCCGGGAGTGGATCCTTCGTTTTGTCCATGATCACTTGCATCCCGGCTACGTCAACGCTGTCGTCAGGCAGCACCTTGTACTTTTTCACCAGCCGGTTGCTGTTCGCGTACAGATATTTTTCATCGGGAGAAAGCGCAAGTCCGTTCGCGCCCTCTACCTTCGCGATCGTTGTGGTCTTCCCGTTCTTCCACATGAAAACGCCGCTGTAATCGATGCCCCGGTCGGGATCTTTGCATTGCAGGCGCAGGCCGCCGCAGCTCGGCCCATCGGTGAAGTAGATCGCGCCATCTTTCTTCACCACCAGATCGTTCGTGCTGTTGAATTTCTGGCCATCCACGCTATTTGTCAGCGTCACACGCTTGCCGTTTTTCTCGATCCGGTCCAGGCCTCGCCCACCCCACGTGACGAAAACCAGGCGTCCCTCGTTGTCGCGCGCAATGCCGTTGCATCCGGGCAAATTGAATCTCTTGTAATCGGGATCGGTCGGCGCTTTCCCGTTGGTCTGCGTAAATCCGTGTCTCCAGGTATCCCATCCTGTGTAGCCGCATTTATCCAAATAGAGATCGAGCTTGCCATCCCTGCTCAGCTTCAAAATTTTGTTCGCGGCCATCTCGGCGAACAACCAATATCCGCCGTCTTTCCCCTGGGGCACCCAGACAATCCCCTCCGTAAAATAGAAAAAATCTTTGATCACCGGTTCCACTTGCGCGTTGGTGTCGACCAGCTCATCCATCGCCGGATCCATCTTCAGTATCCCGGTGGGTACTTTTGCCGGCGCCTGCGCATGTAATAAGCCGTGTCCCAATCCTGCAAAAAGAAAGCACATGGCACTCAACCAAATCTTTTTCATGAATCCCTCGATGGTTGCGAATTGCATTACAGCCGTTGCGACCTATAAATTGCAAGCTCCATAGTGTCAAGCGTTTTGATGTGAAATGGAGAAAGCCTGTTTCTAGACTCCGGTATCTAGTTCGGTATTACGACCTTCCAAGTAACCCTTGAAACCGGCACTCTCGATTGCTACCGTGGCTCCGGCATGGCGCACGGGAACAATTCGGAGCGGGAAGGAAGAGATGGCAGCAGTAACAGGCGCCAGCCTCTTTTTCATAGACCAGCCACTCAATCCTCACCGGAATTTGCGTTCCGCTACTCGACAGTCCCGCCGAGTCACCTACGCGCTAACTCACTGAAAGCAATCAGAGTCGGTACTCGCCACCCGTCAGTCAAAATGACCCAACGGGCATCGGCCCTGTCCGAGCCAAAGCTCCCATCCCCGTCCTGCGAGCTCCTCCTCCCCATCCAGATATCTCGTCACGCCTGCCGAGATAGAATTTCTGTAAGACTATGAAAACAAAGAGAAATTCATTTTCTATCTCGACACGGATTTCGCACTTTTTTTTCGGCGTTTCAAGTAAAAACAAACGCTTCGCGGATGTCTCGACCTCCCGAGTTCATGGCTTCCCACTCTGCGCTTACCGCATCAAATATCTGGGGCTAGATTTCTCTAGCCAATCGCCAATCGCCAATCGCCACTAGCCACTTTTTCTATGGACGCTGCTCCTAATTCGACCAGCCTCAGTCCCGCCGCCAGGCGCACCGTCGACCTGCGCTTTGTCGAACTGCTCGACAAAGTTCGCAAAAATCGTCCCGGCGACGATTTTGCCCTGCTCCGCCGCGCCTACGAGTTTGCCTCCGAGCATCATCGTGGCCAGATTCGCCTCTCCGGTGAGCCTTACCTCTCTCATCCCATCGAAGTAGCTCATTCCCTGGCGGACATGAAGGTCGATTCGGTCTCTCTCTGCGCCGCCATCCTCCATGACGTCGTCGAGGACACCAAAGTCACTCTCGATAAACTCTCCGCCGAATTCGGACCCGACGTGGCCCGCTTGGTCGAAGGCGTCACCAAGATCAGCCGTCTCGATCTTCTAGCCCCCGAAGCGCGCCAGGCCGAGAACGTTCGCAAAATGCTTTTAGCTATGGTCAACGATGTGCGCGTCGTGCTGGTCAAGCTTGCCGATCGCCTGCACAACATGCGCACGCTCCAATATTTGGACACTAGCCGCCAGCAGCGCATCGCCCGTGAGACTCTCGACATCTACGCGCCGGTTGCCAATCGCCTGGGCATGGGCCTGATTCGCGGCGAACTCGAGGATCTTGCCTTCCGTTTCCTTGAGCCCGAGGCATTTCTGGAACTCCAGAAAAAAGTCGCTTCGCGGCAAAAAGTTTTCGACAAATTTCTGTTCGAAGTGCAGGACACCATTCGCAGCCGTATGGTTGAGAATGGCATCCCCGCCGAAGTTCAGGCGCGTACCAAGCGCCTCTATTCGCTTCACCAGAAGATTCAGAAACAGCAGCGCAATCTAGATCAGGTTTACGATCTGCTCGCCGTGCGCGTGGTAACCGATACCGTGAAGAATTGCTACGCCGCTCTTGGTGTGATCCATCAAATCTGGCGGCCCGTTCCCGGGCGTTTCAAGGACTACATCGCCATGCCCAGGCCGAACCTTTATCAGTCGCTGCACACCAGCGTGATTCATTCCGGTCAGCCTTTTGAGGTTCAAATTCGCACCCAGGAGATGCACCGGATTGCCGAGCAGGGCGTGGCCGCGCACTGGAAATACAAGGACGGGCGCGCCGAAACGGCTTCCTCGCCCGACGATCAGCGCATCATCTGGATGCGCCATTTGATCGAGTGGGTCCAGGAGATGCAGGAGCCGAGCGAATTTCTCTCCACCCTGCGCGTCGATCTCTATCCCGAGGAAGTTTATACATTCACGCCGAAAGGCCGCGTGGTCGTGCTTCCGCGCGGCGCCACGCCCATCGATTTCGCCTATGCTGTTCACACCGAAGTGGGACATCAGTGCGCTGGCGCGAAGGTGAATGGCGAAATGGTTCCGCTGCGCCACGCTCTCGCCAATGGAGACGTGGTCGAAATCGTCACGCAGAAAGGCCACACGCCTTCGCGTGACTGGCTGGCATTTGTCCACACCTCTCGCGCCCGCAGCAAGATCCGTCAGTGGATTCATCTGCACGAGCGCCAGGAAGCCACCGAAGTTGGCCGCCGTCTACTTGAAAAAGAAGCGCGCAGCCTGGGCGTCAGCCTCAAGAAAATTCCGGAAGAGGATTTGCAGCGCGTTGCTTCCGAATACGGCGCCGCGCGTATTGAGGATCTCTACGCCGACCTTGGCTACGGAAAATATTCCGCGCGCCAGGTGCTCGCCAAGGCTACCGGCCAGCCTCTGCCCGAAGCGGCCGAAGAAGAAAAGCAGCCCAAGGCCGTTTCCAGCGTCAAGCGCCTGCTCGGAATCGATGACGCCACCATTCTGGTCAAGGGCCACGGCGACTTGATGGTCTATCGCTCGAAATGTTGCAACCCGATTCCGGGAGACGATATCGTCGGCTACGTTACACGTGGCCGCGGCATCGCGGTGCACAGCAAGAGCTGTCCCAACGTCGAGAATCTGCTCTACGAAGCCGAGCGCCGCATTGCCGTCGAATGGGCCGGCACCACGCAAGCGACTTTCCCGGTCCGCCTGCGCATTTTCACCGAAGATCGTCCTGGGATGCTCGCTGGAATTACCGCCATCATCAGTGAGAGCGGCGCGAACATTCGCACCTTTGAAAGCGGCGGCGAGGACAACACCCGCGCCCGCATCGAAGTGGCTCTCGACGTTCGCGACCGCAAACAGCTTGAGCACATTCTCGCAGGCATCAAGCGCATTCCCGGCGTCTTCGACATTGAGCGCGTCTACAACGTCTGAGTCTCACGTGAGGTATGAGTGTTGCGTGAGGTTTGCTTCTTAGGTACGCTTCGCTCCACAGTTTCCGCCGCCCGCAAAACAAAATCGTAAGATTGATGAATGGCGATGATTGTGGCGGTCTCCCGCGCGCTCCTGCGGAATAAGTTCGCGATCCGTCCCATTTCCTCTGCGGTTTTGCTGTGCGTTTTAGTTCTTTGCGGTTGCCACCATGAAATCGCCGTCGACACCGCGCCGCTCGATTCCGCCGGAATGAATTACGACGCGATCAAGCAGCTCAAATCCGCGAACATCAGCACTGCGGAAGTGGCCGAAGTTGCCAAAGCTCGTCAGGGTGGCCTGCCCGATTCCGCGTGCATCGCTGTGTTTCAGGTTTACCGTAGCCGCAAGCAGCGCTTTGATGTTGGCGACGCCGCCGCAGGTTTGATCGGCGCGGGCATCAGCCCAACTACGGTGGTCGCTCTAGCCGGTTTGAACCAGCTCGGACCTGAATCGGGTGAGCTGCTGGCCATGCGCCTTGCCGGTATCCCGGATGAAACCATCCTCGAAGTCGCGCGCCACCACGCACAAGGCCATCCGGTACTGTCGGGCGCGGCGCTCGCCCGGATGAAAAATGCGGGAATGCGTGATGCCACTCTGCTGGAACTCGCGCGCCGCGGTGTGCCCGATTCCGAGTCCGCCAACATCGTTACCTTGCGACACCACGGATTCAACGACGCTGAAATCCTTCGTCACTTCACAGGTTCGTGAAAGCCATCGGCTTCTCGCAGCCCGCATTTGAGCCTTTGCTCATTCGTCATCGGCCAGTAAAATCACTTCATCTTGGACCGCACCTCACCTCGCAGCTTTTTCATCACACTTTTCGCGTTGCTTTTGCTGCTTGGCACTTGCGCCTGCAGCGTCCCGCTCGCTCCCGGCTACCAGATTGTCAACGAGACGCGCGAAATTCGTTTTGGACCGGGTGACACTCCGGAAATCGGCATCCGCGCGCGCTATACGCTCAAGAATTCCGGCACTGCCGATCTGGAATTCATCGATATTACTTTTCCAGATGCAAAGGCTTACGGCCTGACGGACCTCAAGGTCGAATTGGATGGCCATGGCGCCAAACTCGTTGACCTACCGCAGGAATTTCAGACGGAATCGCCAAACACATCGCGCCTGCGTTTTGATTCGGTGTGGAAGCGCGGCGAGAAGCATGAACTCGCGTCGGAATATACCTTTCGCTCGCCGGCCGATCCCGGCGACCGGGTCTCCATCGGCCAGCAGGATTTTCATCTAGGCTCGCGGGGATGGTCGCTGCTGCCGCTACCACCCAAGCATTTCCTCTCTCCGTTTCCCGCACGGCGGAATCCCACCAGCTACAGCGTGATCGTTCCATCGGATTTTCTAGTTTTGGCCGGAGGAACGCTGAAGGGACGCCAACAATCCGGTGCAACAACCAACTTCAAGTTCGAACTCCGGAAGTCGGATATGCCGCCGGCGATTGTCGCGGGGCGATATGTCGCTTCGCACCCCGAACCGAAAGCCAACAGCGCGATCTTCTGGACCTTGCAGCCCCTGAAGGATGATCCTCGCGCTGCGGTGGAAAAGATTACTGCTGTCTGGAACGCGCTCACGAACGATTTTGGTCCGCTCGGCAAGAATATTCGCGTTCCGCATATCGTCGAGTCGACAAGCATTGGCAGTCAGGAGCTTCCCCAATCCATTCCCGCTGCGGTCGCTTTCCCGGGCGGCGTACTCGTGAGCCCGGCGCTGCTCTCGTTGGGATTAAACAGCGAGGCGTTCCAGGAACGCGTGACGCACGAACTGGCGCACAACTGGTTTGGCGGCGAAGTCTTCTTTTCCCGCTTTACCGCCATCGGCTTGGGCGAAGGACTGCCCGAATATGCCACCATCGTGGCCGACGAGTCGCAAAAGGGCGAAGCAGGCCGGCGAGCGCGCGTGTTGAATTATTTACGCGAATACGACGAAGCAAGAAAAAACGCGGAAGAAATCCCGCTGGGGATTGCCACGCGGACCGATCCGTTAACTCAACAGCGCATCGCCGAAGCGAAGGCGGCGCTTTTCTTCGTTGCCGTGGAAGACACTTGTGGAGAGAAGCAGATGCGCGACGGACTCAAGGAGCTAATCGAACTGTTGCGCGGGCAGGAAGTGAATTACGATGTGCTGCGCGCGCAACTTGAGCACGTGAGCGGAAAGAACCTGGCCGATCTGTTTCGGGTGTGGTTGAATGACAAAGGAATTCCGGAAGATTTCAGGGCGCGCTACGAAAGCTGAGTGAAAGCTGCGAAGAGCGCAGGGCCGAATGATGACCGCGTGATTCAAGGACGACAGGGAGGCAGTAGTGAAAGAAGTTATTTCTACAGAAAAAGGGCCGAAGGCAATCGGACCTTACTCACAGGCAATCAAAGCCAATGGATTCATCCACACCGCAGGCCAGATTCCTTTCGACCCTTCCACGGGCCAGCTCATCGAAGGAGATGTGGCTGCGCAAACAACTCGCGTGCTCGAAAACTTGAAAGCCATTGTAGAAGCCTGCGGCTCGTCGCTCGACAAAGCGGTGAAAGCAACGGTCTATCTGAAGGACATGAACGATTTTGCAGCCATGAACGAAGTCTACGGACGCTACTTCAGCAAGAACCCGCCGGCGCGATCAACGGTAGAAGTGTCGAGGCTGCCGCGCGATGTGCGCGTGGAGATCGATCTGGTACTGCTGGCCTAAAAATCTTCGCCTTTTCTTCATTTTGGAGGGCACAGCATTCACACTGTGCTAAAATTCCGCGCGATGGGTAGGTTGTGCAGTGCGCGATATGAACGCGAAGCGCGGCAGAATGGCTGGCTGCGCATCGCCGGACTCGATGAAGCGGGGCGCGGATCACTTTTTGGTCCGGTGGTCGCCGCCGCGGTGATTCTCAATCCCAAACGCCGCATCGTCGGTCTCGACGATTCCAAAAAAATTCCGCACGAGCGGCGCCGCGAGCTTGCCAAGCGCATTCACGAACACGCGCTGGCCTGGGCCACAGCGGAAATCGACTCCAGCCGCATCGATGCCTGGAACATTTATCAGGCCAGCCGCCAAGCTATGGTCGCGGCTCTCTCGCGTTTGAATCCTCTTCCTGATTATCTTCTGTTGGACGCGGTCGAAATCGACTTGCCAATCGAACAAAAAGCGCTAATTCACGGCGACGCTCGCTCGATTTCCATAGCCGCGGCTTCGATTCTGGCTAAAGTCGAGCGCGACCGGCGCATGGAAGAATTTGACCAGCTTTATCCGCAATACGGACTCGCGCAACATAAAGGTTACAGCACTCCCGAACACCTGGAAGCATTGCGTCTGCACGGCCCCACCCCCTTGCATCGTTTCTCTTATGCGCCGGTACGCGAAAGCCGCTGCTGGGCCGCCGGAGCGGTACAGAGTCCTTTGCCGCTGGAAGTGTGTGAAGTAAAGGGAATTGCTGGCGGGGTAATTGCAAGCCCACCAGTGGCTTAGGCCGGTGTTTCGCAGGATTTTCGCCCTATTATCCCCTTCCTCACCTGTGCTGTTGCGGTTCGTTGACTTGCTTTGCTCGCGTGCTAACCTTTCATCTGAGCTCCCGTTTTCTTTCCCCCAGCGCCCAATGGGCTCGGGATACGCGAAACCATAAATGGCCTTCAATAAGAGCAAAGCGCTCGAAAGCGCCCTGAAGTTTCTGAATCAAGGCAAGGTTAACCAGGCAATCGCCGAATACCAGCAGATCCTGCGGAACGATCCGAAGGATCAGGCCACGCTGATGACCGTCGGCGATCTATTCGCCCGCCAGGGTGACATGCAGCACGCGCTCGAATATTTCGAGCGGCTGGCGCAGGTTTATCTGGCAGACGGCTTCAACAGCAAGGCCATCGCCATCTACAAGAAGATTGCCAAGCTGGCGCCGCAGGAAATCGCGCCGTTGGAAAGACTCGCCGACCTTTATGTTCAGCAAGGAGTTTTGAGCGAAGCGCGCCCGCTGTTTTTGCAGATTGCGGAAGCCCACTTGAAAGCGAACCGCGCGCCCAAAGCGGTGCAGGTGTTGCGCCGGCTGCTCGAAGTGGAACCCGAAAATCCGCGCGTACAGATGCGCCTGGCAGAGCTTTATAACGTGATGGGCCAGAAGGGCGACGCGGCGAAAACGTATCTGGCTTACGCGCAGCGTTTATACGATCACGGCGAGACAGGGGAAGCCGAGAAGTTGATCGAGCGCGCCCTCGAAGTGGTTCCCGGCGATTCGCATTCGCTGCTGCTCAAGGGCAAAATCCTTGTCTCGAGCGGCAAAGACTCACAAGCTATCAAGCTGCTCAACAAACACCCAGAAGCCGATGCCGGTGGCGAAGTAACCAACATGCTGGTCGACCTGGAACTGAAAACGGGCGACCGCGAGGGCGCTGCAGATCGCGCGCGCAACCAACTGGTGCGCGGTAATTCGCACTTCGGATTGCTTTTCCGCGTCACGGAAAAGCTGGTCGAGGCCGGACGCGCGGAAGAAGCGCTGCCTTTGTTCCGCGAGCTTCGCGACCCGATGATTGAGCTAGGCGAACACGACAAGTTCGTGAAATCGCTCTCGGCCGCGACCGAAAAACTTCCCGGCAACACCGAAGCTCTGGAATTGCTTGCTGATTTCTGCCGGCACACCAGCGATCCCTTTCCACTTACGGTCGCGCTCACCAAGCTCGCCGATGTCTACGAAGCGCAAGGAAACAGCGAGCGCACCGAGCAGGTGCTTGAAGAACTGGTGGATCGCAATCGCGACGATGAACGTTTGGCAGCACGGCTGGAAGCTTTGCGCGTGCGACTGGGAAAATCGGTGGCGCCGGCAGAGTCGAAATCTGCGCCGGAAGCTGCTCCTTCAGCGATATCCGCAAATGCGCCGGAAAGGGACGGCTCGGTTCAGGTCCATATGCCCGGCCCCATTGAATCAGCAACGCCCGCAGCGCCTGTGGTGGAAGAACCTCTCGAGCCGGAAACACAACGTTACGTGGCGCAAGCCCTGACGGATGTGGATCTATTTTCAAGCTATGGCTTGACTCAAAAGGCCACGAACCTTCTGGAAGCGGTGCTGCAGCGCGCTCCGCGACATACGCCCGCGCTCGAGCGCCTGCTCGATCTTTCCGTGGGTGCCAGCAACGACCGGCGTGTGGCTCAATTGGCCGCCACGCTGGAAGAGGTCTATCGAAATCGTGAGGACCGCGTCAATTCCGAGCGTTTCGGAGACCTTCGCCGGAGATATCAGAGCGCCGCCGGGTTGTCGGATCAGGATTTGACGTCCGCGTCCCCGGCAGCGAAAGCTCCCGAAACGCACGCGGAGATGGAGCCGTCCTCTGCGGGCGCGGTACCCGTGGAAATGTCCGTCGACATCGACGAGCCGGTCCTTAACGCGGAAATTAATGCGGAGCCTCAGGAATCCGATGTGGAGCCGCAGGAATTCGTTATCGAGGAAGTGGAACCGGTCCAAGCCGAAGCGCTCAGCGCAGATGTAACACCCGGTGAGGAAGTGGACCTCTCGGATGAATGGGAGGCCATGGTACAGGAGGTGGTTGAGCCTCCTCCGTCCAAATTCCGTGACGCTGCTCCGCCCGCGCCGGTAGCCGCGGGACAGATCGACCACATTTTTGCGGACTCGCAAGAGACTATCGAGCTGGAACTGCCCACGGAGACCGAAGCGGCTCAAGAGCAAGCAGCCGACGTGCCGGTATTTGAAATTGAGGATGACTCCGAAGAGGTCGAGCCGTTGCAATTTCCGGACGTGCCGCTGCCCGACACGCCGGTACGTGAAGCGGAATTCGAGCTGGAACTCAGGCCGGAGCCGGTACAAGCCAGCGCGAAGAGACCCACCACAACTGAGGAATTTATCAGCGATCTGGCCGGTGAAGTGGAGGGAATGGAACCGCTGCCGGAACAGGAGCAATCAGCGCAGCAGGAAAATGTCTGGGCGACGCCCGCTGCCTCCGGCGTCGCATCCTCACCACAAGCCGTCGAAGCCAAACCGCAATCGCAAATGGATGCCGTTCCCGAGCCGCAGGCGGAGCTCAATCAACTGGCTGAAGTATTCCAGGAATTTCGCTCGGAACTGGGCGAGCTTGGCGACGAAGAAGACGAGGATCTGGAGACACACTACAACTTGGGCATCGCTTACCGGGAAATGGGCTTGCTGGAGGAAGCCATCGGAGAGTTTCAGAAAGTGGCGCAGGCGGTGCAGAAAGGCAAACCGTTCCGCTACGTGATGAATTGCGCTACGCTGCTGGCGCTTTCGTTCCGCGATAAGGGCGAACCGAAAATCGCGTCGCTGTGGTATCAGCGGGCCCTGGAAGTGCCGGGACTCGACCAGGAAACGATAATGGCCCTGCGCTATGACCTGGGAATTTCGCTCGAAATGGCTGGCGAATCCGAAGCGGCGCTCGATTGTTTCCGGCAGGTCTATGCCACGAATATTGATTATCGCGACGTTGCCGACCGCATCGCCACGTTGCAGCACCACTAACCGCTCCAGTGCCAGCGAGTCGCGTGGTTGCGGGCGCGGTAAGAATTCCCCATAATTGTGGTTCGATGGCCAATCGCTTTCTGCGCGTAGTGATCCTGTTGGTTTGGCTCGAGTTCGGACTGGTGCTGGTGCTGGTGCCCTGGTCGGAAATCTGGGAAGCCAACTATTTCCTCTATCAGTATCCGGCGTTCGGCTTTTTCGCGAAGAACGCATTCTTGCGGGGAGCCATATCCGGCCTCGGCGTTCTGAATGTGCTGTTCTCGATAGGCGCCTTTCGCCGCAATTCGCATGCGGTTCCAAGCCGCGGCTGAATTTTGCTATCGTAGCTGGTCTTGAGTTTCCTTCCTAACCTTTCGAAGCGCGAATGGCCACTGGTTTTTTATGTGACCGACCGCAAAGGCCTTCCAACGGCGGACACCGCGGATTTACTCGAAAAGATTCGCGATGCCGCGGCGGCTGGATGCGATTTTGTGCAGATTCGCGAAAAGGACCTTAGCGCGAAAGCGTTGCTGCAGCTTGCACGCGGTGCCGTTTCCGTAACGCGCGCTGCCGGGTCGGCAGGCGTAGTTGTGAACGACCGCCTGGACGTGGCGATCGCTGCTGGCGCGCACGGCGTGCATCTCGGCGGCTCTTCGCTGGCCGCTAGCGACGTGATACCTTGGTGCCGTGCCGGACACACGCCGGCGAATTTTCTGGTGGGCGTTTCCTGCCACAGTTTGCAAGAGGTGGCCGCCGCCGAGCGGAGCGGTGCGAGTTGCGTCTTCTATGGGCCGGTTTTCGACACACCTTCGAAGCGTTCATTCGGATCGCCGCAAGGGCTGGAGCGGCTGCGCGCGGCTTGCCGCGAGGTGAGAATACCGGTGGTGGCGATTGGCGGGGTGGATGAAAAGAACGCGGCGCAATGCGTGAAAGCGGGCGCGGCGGGTATTGCGGCAATCCGGATGTTCCAGCAATCAACGGGCGTGGAATCGCTGCGAACAGCAATTTCGCGGATTCATGCCGTGGCGCGGGAGTAAGCGGTGAGGACGACTACGCGCTGAGCCAGCGGCCCACGGGCTGCAAGCGCTCCACGTGGTCGCAAATCACTTTGAATACCGCGGTGATGGGAATGGCCAGGATCAAGCCCATCGCGCCCCACAGCCAGCCCCAAAAAAGCAGCGAAACCGTCAGTGCGAGCGCGTTTAAGCGGACGCGCCAGCCGACCAGCGCGGGAATCAGCAGGTTCGCGGTGACAATGTGAAAGGCCGTTAGCACCGAGAAGATGCCCAGATACGGCGCGAGGCTATGGTATTGCTTCAGCCCGATGAAAAGCGGCGGAATCCAGGACATGACCGCGCCGAGATACGGCACCAGATTGCAGAGGCCGGAAACCAGTCCGGTGAGAAAAGGAAAATCCAGGCCGAGGGCCATAAAGAACAGCCAGCTCGCCACTACGAGAATGATGCCCACAAGCGCGGTGCCCATCAGATAGCTGCGCAGAACATGCGTAACGTCCGCGAGCGCCTCTTTTACTTCGGTGCGTTCCGCTGCGGGAAAAAGCTGCATGGTGGCGTGCCAGACCTGCCGCTTTGCCGCGAGCATAAAGAAAACGAGGAACGGCATGAATGTGGCTGCAAAAAGAAATGTATACAGCGAACTTAGTCGGCCTAAGAGCGCCGTCTGCACCGGGTGCGGATCGGTAGTGGTGAACACGCGCGCAGGCGGCCCGCCTGGCTCAATTTCCGAAACGCGAGCCTCGAAAGTTTCCATGCGCTTTTCAATGTCTGTCGATACGGTGCGCAGCGGCGCGCGATACTTCGGCCAATCGCGGCTGAATTGGTCGATGCGCTCTACAAGCGACCAGCCCATCGCCGCGAGCAGTGCCAGCGTTACCAGCACCATCAAAAGCGAGCCCAAGGCGCGCGGAATGCGGCCGCGCTCCATCCAGGTGACCACGGGATCGAGAAAGTAGGCCAGTAGCACAGCCATCAACAGCGTGACCAATATGGTGGAGGCGAAGTAGCAGAAGGCAACCACGATACCAGTGGCAATGATGCGTGCGCTGACAGAACTTGCTGTGATTACCTTGGTTTCTTCCACCGGCATGGTGGCTAAGATTAGCATAGAGGGTGCGAGGGAGTGGGCCATGCGCGGCGCACGATGCAAACCCGCCAATGTACCGCTGGTACAGGAGAAAGAGACTGCCCCTTCGCGCGTTGACGTTTTCGGCAGAGCCGTACGCTTGATGAGCAGGTGACGAGCGCCACAGTGATAAAATTTGTGCTCGCATAATTTCAGGCTCAACTGAGCACGGGACATCACCTTCACATGGGTAAACAGCTATTCGGCACGGACGGCATCCGCGGGATTCCTGGGGAATACCCGTTGAATGACGACACACTCGAACGCGTGGGCTATGCCCTCGGGACGCACCTTCGCGGGGCGGGCAATCGGCAGCCGCGGGTTTTGATCGGCCGCGACACTCGCGAATCTGGTCCGCACATTGCGGAATGCCTTGCGAGCGGGCTAGTTGCCGCGGGTTCGGCGCCCGTTTCCGCTGGCGTGATCACCACGCCGGGCGTAGCGTGGCTGGTCAATCGCGAAGGATTCTCGGCGGGCGTGGTCATCTCCGCGTCGCACAATCCGTATCACGACAACGGGGTGAAGCTGATTTCGTCCTCCGGCATGAAATTTCCAGACGCTATTGAGGCGGAACTGGAAACCACGATACTGGCGAAGAATGGAAATACGTCGCACCTGGCGAAAACGCGGCTTGCGGAGGACGATTCTCTGCATAAGGACTACCTGGGAGGATTGCGCAGCGCCGTTTTTCCCGGCGGCAAACTGACAGGGATGAAAATCGTGCTGGACTGCGCCAACGGCGCGGCGAGTGAACTGGCACCGGAGCTTTTCCGGTCGCTTGGCGCGCAGGTAGTCACGCTAAACGACAAACCGGACGGGCGCAATATCAATGCGAACTGCGGCTCATTGCATCCGCAGGAATTGCAGACAAAGGTAGTCGATTCAGGCGCGGCGATGGGCGTGGCGTTCGATGGCGATGCGGATCGCGCCCTGTTCGTCAGCGCGTCGGGCAAGCTGGTGGATGGCGACGGCGTGCTGCTGGCGGCAGGGCGCTATCTGAAGTCGATAGGGAAATTGAAAGGGGACGTCATCGTTGGGACGACCATGGCGAACCTGGGGCTGGAACGAGCGCTGGCGCAATCGGGACTGAAGCTGGTCCGGACGACCGTGGGCGACCGCTACGTGTTGGAAGAGATGCTTCGCATTGGCGCCAACCTGGGCGGCGAGCAGTCTGGGCACATTTTGTTTCTGGACAATGCAACTACCGGAGACGGAATGCTTACGGCGGTGAAAATGGCGTCGCTCGTGTCGATTGCCGGGCCGCTCGAAGCGCTCGTAGCGGACTTGAAGATATTTCCGCAGAAGATTGTCAACGTGAAGGTGAAGTCGAAGCCGTCGCTCGAATCGCTTCCGGGAGTGGTAAGCGCGCTGCGGCAAGCCGAACAGGTGCTCGGAAACTCGGGGCGTGTGGTGCTGCGATATTCAGGAACGGAGCCGCTGGCGCGGGTGATGGTCGAGGCGGAAAGCGAAGAAGACGTCTCGCGCTGGACGGAAACACTGGCGTCCGCGTTGAATTCTTCGATTGGATCGCAGTCCTAGAACTCTCTTCTCGCTATCGCATTAAGTGCGTCGGACAAGCATCTTCCAATCCACATAGGGAAAACCGTGTACTCTTTCAGAAATTGGATTTTTTGAACCGTCGAGAGCCCGCTTGCAAACCACGGCTTCCCTAAGTTGCTCATTATAAAGGTATAAGTGATTTATCAAAATTTTGGATGGGTGGCATCATGCGTGCAATTACGTACAGCGGCTGTCTCTTTTCCCGGGGTGGGCCGATTTCGTCGCGCCGAGATCGGTTTCGGGGGTAGAGTAAAGGGGGCCCAGGGGTGGGCCCCCATTTTTTTGCCTCGGCGCTTTCAGAATTCTTCGCAAATAAAAAGGGCGCCCGATACTCGCGGCGCCCTTTTTTTTCTATGGTTTGATTCTAGCTGCAGCCCGATGTGCTCCCACAGTTCGCGCATTTGTAGCAACTGCCGTTGGGAGTCATGAGCATGCCGCACTCGGAGCAAGAGGGTGCGTCGTCGATGGCCGCGCGAGGGCGAACCGCCGGCTCGGGATCGGCACCGACGGCTGGCTTCGCAGTTGCCACCGGAGTTGCCACTTCTTCAACCACGTCGCTATCGAGGTAATCCCGCGAGATGAATTTGCCGCCCAGCCAACGACCGATGTAGTCGACAATCGATTTCGCGTAGCGAATCTCCGGATTACCCGTGTAGCCCGAAGGCTCGAAACGCGAGTTGACAAACTTGTCGCACAGCGCCCGCAACGGCACTCCATACTGAAGCGCGATGGACACTGACAGCGCGAAGGCGTCCATGATTCCAGAAAGCGTAGAGCCTTCTTTGGCCATCTTGATGAAGATCTCACCGGGTGTGCCATCTTCGTACTTGCCAACGGTCAAATAGCCTTCATGGCCGCCTACCGAGAACTTGTGAGTAATAGAACTGCGCTCGTTCTCGAGCTTGCGGCGACGTGCGCGTGCCGTGAAAAGCTCCTGCTGCTCGGGAACCGGCTCGGCTTGCACCGCAGCCTTGGCCACGGGCTCCGCAACGGCGGCTTTCTCTTCTTCCTTCTTGCCGGCAGCGGATAGAGGTTGTGAGCGCTTCGAGTTGTCGCGATAAATGGCCACGGCTTTCAATCCCAGCTTCCAGGATTCCATATAGGCTTCGGCGACGTCATCAACGGTCGACTCCTCGGGCATGTTGATGGTCTTGCTGATGGCGCCGGAGAGGAACGGCTGCGCCGCAGCCATCATCCGCAGATGCCCGCGCCAGGCGATGGAACGGCCGCCGCCCATGGGAGCGAGCGAGCAGTCGAAGACGGCGAGATGCTCCGGCTTGAGCCCGGGTGCGCCTTCGATCTTGCCTTCGGCGTCAATGTAGTCGACGATCTGCGCCACTTGTTCCGGCGGATAGCCGAGCTTCATCAGCGCCTGGGGAACGGTGTTATTCACAATTTTGATCACGCCGCCGCCGACCAGCCGCTTCTGCTTCACCAGCGCCAGATCAGGCTCGATGCCGGTGGTGTCGCAATCCATCATGAAGCCGATGGTGCCGGTAGGCGCCAGCACGGATACCTGCGAGTTCTTGTAGCCGTACTTTTCGCCGAGCGCCAGCGCGTCGTCCCAGGATTGCTGCGCGGCATGCAGCAAGGAAGGCTGCACGTTTTCTTCCTTGATCGGGCGCAGCGAGTCTCGGTGCATGCGAATCACATCGAGCATAGGCTCGCGATTGCGGATGTATCCGCCGAACGGACCCATGCGCTCAGCAATTCGCGCCGATTGCGCATAGGCTTCGCCGGTCATCAGAGCAGTGACCACGCCGCAGAAGTCGCGTCCTCCGTCGGAATCATAAGGCAGCGCCAAGGACATGAGCAGCGCGCCGAGGTTGGCATAGCCCAAGCCGAGTGGACGGAAATCGTGCGAATTTCGTCCGATTCTTTCGGTGGGGTAGCTGGCGTTATCCACCAGAATTTCCTGCGCGGTGATGGTGACATCCACGGAATGGCGGAAGCCGGCCACGTCGAACTGCCCATTGTCGCCCAGGAACTTGAGCAGATTGAGCGAAGCAAGGTTGCAGGCGGTGTCGTCCAGGAACATGTATTCCGAGCAGGGATTCGACGCGTTGATGCGGTCAGTGGACTTGCAGGTATGCCAGCGATTGATAGTGGTGTCGTACTGCATGCCAGGATCGCCGCAATGCCATGCGGATTCCGACATCTGCTTCATCAGCTCTCGTGCGCGAAGTTGCTGGCCCGGCTTGCCGTCATTCACATTGCGCGTCCACCAGTCGCGATCTTCTTCCACCGCGCGCATATAATCGTCGGTAACGCGCACGGAATGGTTCGCGTTCTGGAAAAACACCGAGGCGTAGGCTTCGCCGTCGATCGAGGAGTTGTATCCCTGCTCGATCAGCACCTGGGCCTTGCGCTCCTCCTTCATTTTGGACTCGATAAATTCTTGGATGTCCGGATGATCCACGTTGAGGATCACCATCTTCGCGGCGCGCCGGGTTTTCCCGCCGCTCTTGATCACGCCCGCGAACGCATCGAAACCTTTCATGAAACTCACCGGGCCGGAGGCGATGCCGCCGCCTGAAAGTGACTCATGGCTGCCGCGCAGCGAGGAGAAATTCGTGCCAGTGCCCGATCCCCACTTGAATAGCATGCCCTCCGTCTTGGCCAGGTTCATGATCGAATCCATATTGTCCTGGACGGAGTTGATGAAGCAGGCGGAGCACTGCGGCTTGGCCTGCACGCCTACGTTGAACCATACCGGCGAATTGAAAGCCATCTTCTGCTCGACCAGCAGATGAGTAAGCTCATCGCGAAACGCAACCTTGGAATCGGTGTTCGCGAAATAGCCGCCCTCATCGCCCCAGCGGACAATAGTATCGACCACGCGGCTGATCAACTGGCGCACGGAGGTTTCGCGCTCGAAGGTGTTCGGCTTGCCGTGGAAATATTTGGAGGCGACGATGTTGGTGGCCGTCTGCGACCATGACTTCGGGACTTCTACGTTTTCCTGCCGGAAAATTACCTGCCCCTTCTCATTGCCAATGAGTGCGGTCCTGCGCTCCCATTCGACCTTGTCGAACGGGGAAGCCTTGCCATCTGTAAAGCGCCGCTGGAATTCCAGCCCGGTCGCCTTTCGAGTTGTCTGATCCGTTTGCATCATTCCATTCAATGCTGTTCTAGCTTCTGCCATGATCTGCCTCCGCGCCGGCCGTAGTGCCGTCGAAATTGTTGCCCGAGGACTCAGCGGAGAGTACTTACTATTTTACTCCCAACTTGGAGACCCGGAAAGTTGTCGCGTGTTCGGAGAAACGCGCGCAGCCGTTCACGAATTTCAATTGCTGGCCAGGACGCATCCTGCAACGTTCCAAGCCAAAAAGGAAAAGCCCAGCCATGCCGCGCTACGGTCCTGCGCGGATTTGGAAGGGGGACTTGCTATTTGCGATTGGACTCGGCCTGCCACGGGGCGTTGTGCGCGGGCTGAGGGCGACAACGGCCTTTCGTTTTTTGTACCGAGTCTGGGTGCGCAGTATCTGGCGTTGCGGAAATGTTGTCAAGACAAAATCGCGGGTGGACCACAAAATATTTGGTGATTCTTGTTCAAAACATCTATGGGTAGTGGTGTACGCGACGATAACCTACTACCGCCATCGCAGCCTTTTTGCGCGACAATAGATACAGTTGCCTGTGCGTGCACATCTCATTCTATTTCTAAGTGCCATATGCTTGACATGAAACTTCTTGTGGAAAAAAATCCGTAAAAAGCCATGAGCTCCCCAGCAATCGAAATTTTCGGGCTGACCAAGGATTATCCGCACGGGTTCTGGCGCAAACGCATGCGCCGCTCGCTCGACAACCTGACTCTTCAGGTGGAAGAAGGCGAAGTGTTCGGGTTTCTGGGTCCGAACGG
>DASZMG010000006.1:0-22674 GCA_035551975.1 Candidatus Acidiferrales bacterium
ACCGCCACCTTATCCAGCAGGTGGCGCCTCAGGATGGCAACCTTCTCCTCTGAACTGTAATGCTTTCGTTCCTTTCGCATGCGTCCTCTCCGTTATATTAACGGATGGACGCCATTTTCCATTTCCAGCTGAGGCGGGACAAATACGCCTTCCGTCTCGATTCCGAAAAACGCTTATCGAGAAACTCATCAAAGGACTTCAGGTTTTCGACCCTCCAGTACTGCTTCGCCCGAACCTCACATAGATACTGACCAAGTTCAACGAATCGAACATCCCTTTCCTGATCCTTGGTCTTCTCCCAATGCAAGATCTCATCAATCTTGTCGAGCACCACTATGGCTCGGCGCCGATCGAGATTCGGTTCGTCCGGCATCTGGCTAGTCCACAAGCTCGTCAAGCCAATCAAGATCACTCGCTCCTGGGCGCCGGATCAGGTTTGTCTCTATCAATTGCGGATTGTTCAGGCAAAGCCCCAAATGAGAGCAGCTCATGCACGCGTTCTGCGGGAACCGTATACCGCTGTGGCTAGGGAACTGGCCCGCGTCGAGTTGACTAACGGTCGTCTCGACCATCCGTCCGAAGTCCCTCCGCTGCTCCTCTGAAATCGTCGCCTTAAGGTATTGAATCTCGGGAAAGCTCTTCCGCACGAAAACCACAAAGGCTACATCGGGTATCCCGCTGATCCAGGAATAGCAAATCAGCTGCGGATCAAGCGAGAGCAAGCCATCGGGGGCTTCGCCGTACCGGCTGGTCGTTGTTTTCCAGTCAATCAGGCAGCGCCGACCGTCGAGGTCGCCGATGGCGTCTATATAAGATACGAACTCGTTTCCGCCGCCGAGGGTCTTTTTTAGCTTAATCTGTGTGTTTTCAATTGGATCGGGGATCTTTATCCGATCATCCTGCGCGAACCTGTGGAGCAGATGAACGCCCTGGTGCAGCATCCGATCCCAGGACTCCCCTTTGCGATATTGGAAGGCAGCGTCTCGATGGGCGTTCCATTCGGTGAAAAGTGCCGCCGTGCAATCCTCTCCACGAAAATACGCACCCAGGGCATTTTCAAAGCAGCGGCCGAAAACCATGCCGGCCCGAGTGTCTTTCTCCCGCCATCCATCAAGATATCGGTAGCGATAGCTTCGCGGGCACCGAAGATACTGGCTGATCTGGGTATGGCTATAGACCATGGGAGCTTTCCTGCGGCTGACGCTCGGTAACGTCCGAAGCGAGCTCATCCCAATCAGCAGCTGGAGCAAAGGCTTTGAGATTCTGAAAAGTGCGGCCCATCATGGTGACGTGGGAGATTCGAACCACGCCCCGAAGGTTTACGAGTGCCTTTTCGTTAACCTGATCGTCAGCGAGGAGTTGCTGGTCATAACCGAAATCACGGAGAAACCAATTCAGCTTCCAAAGAGCGCGCTCAGTGCAGTAGAGGCGACCAGAGAACGAGCGATTCTGGAAGGCATTCGGTTCGAGAACGACGAAAGGGACGGTGAGATAAGGCTTTTGCAGCTGCCACCGATAGGAAGCCCATTCCACGCGGACCAGAAACAAGCCTTCCAATGGAGCATCGATAGGTTGTGTGGCATGCAGGCCGGGGATGCGTCGCTTCATGGGCGGACCTCCACAGGGGCAAACGAATTGAGCTTGCAGATCAGGCCATCGCGATCTTCTTTGGCGGATGCGGCCAGATGAGAAATAAAGGATTCGACCAAATCACGGCTGGCGTCTTTGATCGTTTCGGTACCGCAGAAATGAGCCGCGTAGGCCTTGACGAGATTCGGATCGAGTTCGTACTGCCGAATCAGAAGGCAAAGCTGATCGCGGAGCCGCGGCGGGTTGGAGTGATGGCCATTGCCGTTGCTTCCGACAGGCTGGACGCGATTGGGGGAAGTAGGCTCGGTGGGTTTGGGTGCCCAGCCGAGCTCCTCGACGGAGCAGAGGCCGATACCGTAGGCTTTGCGCAGTGCGCGATTGACGGCGCGGGTTTCGGCGATGCGCATTTCGGCTCCGCGGACGAGGGGGGAGACGTTCGAGGGATCGGCGTCGCCGTACCCGACGAAGCCGCGGGAATTTGAGCCTTTGTATACGGTCGCCCTAAACACCCAACGATTAGCCCCAGAATCTGATTGCGATCTATCTAGCGTTGTACGGATACCACTGCAGCGCCGGCGCGTCGCGATTCGGAGTAGTCCGGAGTGTGTGACATACCACCTTCCATCGAGGCGTGAAATTTCTCCGCGTGATAGCGAAAGCGTCAAATCTCTGGTGATATCAATCAACGTTTCTATCTCGCTGGGCGCGAGATTCGGATACAGTTGCTTGACGAGCCGACGATTGTGACGTATCAGAGAAGAGGTGTAGTCTTTGCGCATTCACAACTCCACATGCTAAGAGGTAAGAGTGATATTTCTTGCATATCGTTATGATATTAAAATGATATCTCATTGTCAACTGCCAGATTTCCGGTCGCAGTGCTTATGAGCGACGAAACAGTGCGGTTGTTGCTTCGGATTCGGTCCAGTTTGAAAAAGAGACTGGCCGAAATGGCCAAGAATGAGCATCGTTCACTGAACGGGCAGATCGAATATTTGTTAGATCGTGCTATTCATGAGGCCGCAGAGATCAGTGCGTCGATAACCGGAGTGAAGAAGAAGTGATCTAGAGTTCTTCTTTAGATGTGAAATTGAAGGTGTACTCTGTTAACGTGGCTCATATCTTTCGCAAATGGCGTTTTAATCGCTAGTCCCGCGGCGCTATCAAAGGGGCTGCACGGCAAGTCTAACACCGGCTTCAACGACCGTCACCTTCACGACAAACTTCACGATAAACTCGTCGGATAAGAGCGCCTCTCTCTGAGCCGTGAAACCTTGCGTCGATTGCTCCGTCGTAAAGTCCTCGGCTCGCCACGCAAGCCGCCGATGCTCATCTCCGGCGCCGTCTCTGCTTGAGCGTGAGGGCGAACTGGTCCAGCTTGACGGCTCACCTCACGACTTGCTCGAAGGCTGCGGGACCTTGGACGATGCCTCCGGCAAAATCCTGGCCCCCCCAGTTCTTTCCCTCGGAAACTTCCCAGGATTATTTCCGACTGCTGCAAAGCCTGTTGGCCGCTAGGGCGTTCCCATCGCCTTCTACGGCGATGGCAGCGCCGTATTCACTCGCAACGACCAGCACTTGGTCCATTGACGACTAGCTCGCCAGCCAAGGCCAGCCCACGCAGTTCGGCCCCGCTCTGGAGCAACTCGACGTCACCTTCATCGCGGCACAAAGCCCGCAGGCCAAAGGCCGCATCGAGCGATTCTGGGGCGTGTTGCAAAGATCGCCTCACCAGCGAACTTCGTCTGGCCCACGCTTCTGACCTGGCTTTCGCCAACCCGTCCTGCGCCGCTTCGCTCGCTCTAGCAGCGAGGCCGAGCAGTCCTGGCGCACCGCTGTCTTTCTGATTTTGAATAAACAGCCTGGTCACCATAATGACGATTTTTCTCTCAATCGCTAATCCCCGAGTTTTGCGACTACCGGATTCTTTAATGCGTACTGAGGTGGTGGGGATTGACGCATAACTTGGCGCAAACTGTCGCAACCAACGTTCGCAAAAATCAGGGCGCCACAAACGCGTTCGGATTGGGAGCGCCGCGAAACGAGGATAGTGATGATCGACAAAAAGAAGCAAAAGAAAACTTCGGAGGCCAAAATTGCCGCGAACAGGGAGAACGCCAAGCGGTCTACGGGGCCTCGAACAGAGGAAGGGAAGCGGAAGGCGTCGCTGAATAGCTACAAACATGGAATGTTTTCCAGTCAACTGTTTTCAAACTCGAAGCACTGGATTGACGATAGAAATTTCTATGAAAACTTCTACTCTGGGTTGCGTGAACATTATTCCCCCGAGGGTTTTCTTGAGAATCTCTACCTAGAAAGGATTTCCGTGGAGTTGTTCCGCATTTGGCGTTCGCAGATTCACGAGCAGTTTCTCCTAGGCGATAAATTCGGGTTTTGTGGCAACAGCATAAATAATTTTATCAGGTACGAATCGGCAGCCACTCGTCGCCTCGAAAAGCTGACGGATGAATTGAAGGACCTTCAGGCGAAACGCCAATCCGAAGCTGAGTCTGACGGCCAATCGGACTCTCTCTCCGACCCTGGCGATCGAGACGAGGACTCCTGCGATTCGCCTCATTCCATTGACGAGATCGAGGCCTGTTCCGAAACTGCTGTAGCAGGTCGGGACGAAATGGCTTCTGTCTGTTTGGACCAAGCGACTGTGGCGCTCGATCTAGTCGGCGGCTTCTGTGAGTTGCCGAATCTCGATTGCGTCGAAAATGACAAAACGAACCCAAAGGGGGCTTCTCAGTCTTTGCCAATAGCAGACCCACTAGCCGCACATGCGAACGAAATTGGTTTGCCAGAGGAGCGTTGCAGTTACGGTGATGGTGCAAATACTTGGAAGCTCGAAAGTGAAGAAACGAAGCCAAACGAGCCGTCTGAGTGCAAGCAAGTAGCGGAACCTCTCGCAGCAAGTGGGAACGAGATTGTTCCGGTAGGAGAGTACTCCACTTGCTATTGCAACACCTCAGAAATGCCCGAGGGTGTCCCAACCCGTGAGGACGGTATCAAATCTGAAAATGACGGAACGAAGTCAAACGAGCGTTCTGAATGCATGCTGCCCCCGGAACCTGTCACGCCAAATGGAAGCGAAGTCGCCGCGATAGAAGGGCCTCGCCACAATAGCAATACCTCGAAAGCCCTCGGGAGTGTCGCCATCCCTGAAAACTGCGTGAAATTCGACAACGATGAAACGAAGCCAAGAGAACCTTATGAGACCATGTCCCAGGGGGAATCGAGTATTCAAATACTATCAAATTCGGACGACTAACTTTTCTCTGTGGCAATGCTCCCAAGGCCTACGAGAAGCTGGGTTGGAAACCGACCGTCGATTTCTATCAGCTTATCGAAATGATGGTCGCCGCCGTCCTCAAACTTGTCGGAGCTTCCGGCGCCGCGGCGGTTTCTGTTTCGCGCTGACGTTCCGTCCGTCAGCTTGCGACGACAAAATACTCTCCCTCACCCGTCGAGCCCGTTCGCCCAAAGATCCGAAATTAGCGTCGCGATCATGCGAACTGTTCGTCGATTTCCACCTGATAGCCTGCGGCAAGCCGATTGGTTTCGTTGGCCATGCCCACAACGGCCATCAGCTCATGAAACATCGCATCGGTCATCCCCTTTTTGCGCGCCGCGGCCGTATGCGAGGCGATGCAGTACCCGCACTGGTTGCTCACTGAAACGGCGAGATAGATCATCTCTTTTGTCAGCGGATCGAGCGAGCCCGGCGCCATAATTTGCTTGATCGATTCCCAGGTCCTCTTCAGGCATGCCGGGTCGGCGGCCAGCGCCTTCCAGAAATTGTTGATCCAGTCCGTTTGGCGCGTGGCCATGATGTCGTCATACACCGCGCGAACTTCCGGACTGGCGCCTGCATATTCGGTCAAGCGTGGACTCATGGTTCCTCCTCACAATTCTGTAAAATTGCGGAAGCTGCTTGTTTTCCTAAGCAATTGCCCACGAATCGAACAATTACATTGCTTGCTCGGACATCACCAGACTACAATCGTCTCGTATCCTGCCTTTGCACAGGGGTCCGTCCGGGGATTTTCTAAGCCTTTTTGGTGACGGGATCAAGCCCCATGCCGCTAATTCTGGTTCCTGTTGGGTCTGAGGCCACCACCACCAAATGAGTCCGAAAGCTCCAACAAGCAGCAAGCGTCGTCCTGCCCCCAAAACCCCGCAGAAGGAGAAGCCGGCCCTCCCGGCCACGCCTCAGGATGATTTCCTCATCGCCGCCATCGGCGCTTCCGCCGGCGGTATGGAAGCCTTCAAGGAATTGATGCGCAATTTGCCCGCCGACACTGGCATAGGTTTCATTGTTATCCAGCATCTCGATCCCAACCACGAAAGCGCCCTGGCCGAGTTGCTCTCCAAGTCCACCTCCATGCAGGTCACCGAGGTTACCGACGGTATGCGTGTGGTTCCCAACCAGGTGTTCGTCATCCCGCCGAATACTTTCATGACCATCTCCGATCACACTTTGCATCTCGCACCCCGCGGAGACGCTCGGGGCGTGCATATGTCCGTCGATCAATTCATGCGTTCCCTGGCCGAGCACCAGGGCAATCGCAGCATCGGCGTGATTCTCTCCGGCTCCGGCACCGATGGCACGCACGGATTGGCCGAAATTCAGGCCCAGGGCGGCGTCACCTTCGCACAGGAGGAATCCAGCGCCAGGTACGACGGCATGCCCCACAGCGCCATTGCCGCCGGTTTTGTCGATTACGTCCTGCCGCCGAAGGAGATCGCCAAGGAATTAGCGCGTATCGCGCGCCATCCCTACATTTCGCGTGATGCCGCTGCGCTGTCGCCCAGTTTTCCTGTCGAAGAAAATAACGGCCTCAACTCCATCTTTCAATTGCTCCGCCGCAGCACCGGTGTCGACTTCACCCATTACCGCAAGACCACCATTCTTCGCCGCATCCAGCGCCGCATGATGGTCCACAAAATCGAGCGCATCAACGACTACGTCCGTTACCTGCAAACCAATCCGGGCGAGATCAATGCCCTTTATCAGGACATGCTCATCAACGTTACCAGCTTTTTCCGCAATCCCAAGGTGTTCGACGCGCTCAAGACCATCGTCTTTCCCTCGCTGATGAAAAATCGCGGCCAGGATGGCAACATCCGCGTCTGGACGCCTGGTTGCGCTTCCGGCGAGGAAATCTATTCGGTGGCCATCGCCCTGCTCGAATTCTTGGGTGACAAGGTCACCCACACCAACATCCAGTTCTTTGGCACTGACGTCAGCGAAGCCAACATCCTCAAGGCTCGCGCCGGAGCCTATCCCGAGAATATCCAGGGCGACGTCTCTCCGGAGCGCCTCCGCCGCTTTTTCTCCAAAACGGAGAATGGCTATCGCATTAGTAAGAGTATTCGCGACATGTGCATTTTCGCACGCCACAACCTGATCAACGATCCGCCCTTCTCCCAAATGGACCTGATCTGCTGCCGCAACCTGCTCATTTATCTCGAGCCGGTTCTCCAGAGCAAGATCATTTCTTTGTTCCATTACGCCATTCGCGGCAATGGCTTTTTGGTGCTGGGCACGTCTGAGGGCGTTGGCACCGCGGGAAATCTTTTCGCCGGCGAAGACCGCGCCTTGAAAATTTTCTCCAAGAAGCCCGGCGCTGGGCGCCAGTTGGTCACCTTTTCTCTTAGCCATGCCACTGACCGCGGCGAAGGCATTCCCGCTCCGCTTCCGCCCAAGTCCGTTGATATCGCCTCCAACCACGTCGAAGTCCAGCGCGAATTTGACCGCCGCCTGTTGACCACATTTTCCCCTGCCTCCGCTTTCATCAATGACGACTTTGAAGTTATCCACACCCGCGGCAATATCACTCGCTACCTGAAGCTGGCTCCTGGCCGCGCTACTTTGAATATCCTGAAAATGGCTCGCGAAGGCCTGCTCTTTGATCTTCGCAACGCCATGAATCGTTCTAAGAAAGACAAAGTCAGTGTACGCAAGCAGAAGGTGCAGGTCCGCATTGGCAACGGCAATGGCCATGGCGAAGCCCACACCGATGTTCCCGCCAGTCGGCTGGTCGACTTCGAAGTGGTGCCTATCACCATAGGTAGCTTCAAGGATCTTTATTTCATGGTTGTCTTTCAGGATTCGCCCGAGCCCGGCGTTCGCGCTTCGGGCTCCGCCCGCGTGCAAAGGGAATCCGACCTGAACCTCCGTCAGCTCGAAAAACTTCAGCAGGAGCTCGAATCCACCAAGGAATATCTCCAATCCGTTATCGAGACACAGGAAGCCACCAACGAGGAATTGCAGTCCGCCAACGAGGAAATTCTCTCGAGCAACGAGGAACTTCAAAGCACCAATGAGGAACTGGAGACCACCAAGGAAGAGCTGCAGTCCACCAACGAAGAGCTCATTACCGTCAATGACGAGCTGCGCGCCCGCAACATCGAAGTCACTCAGATCAACAATGACCTCACCAACCTTCTCTCCAGTATCGAAATTGCTGTGGTCATGGTCTCCGGTGAACTGAGCATCCGCCGCTTTACCCCCAAGGCGCAGAAATTGTTCGGCTTGATTGTTGGCGATGTCGGCCGCCCGCTTTGGAACATCAACCCTTCGCTGGAAATCCCGAATTTCCAGCAGGCCATCCTCGATGTGATTTCTAACGAAAAACCGGTCGAACGGCACCTTACGGGACGCGAAGGCCAACACTACCAACTTCGCATTCTGCCCTACCGCACAGCGGAGGGCGCCGTCGACGGTGCCGTAATAACACTGATGCCTCCTCCGCAGGAAACTAAGCAGTAAACAGCAGAAAATTTAACGAACCCAGCTCAGCATACAGCGAATACCCCATTTACGGGCCGAATCCGAACCGTTACATTAAGCTGCCTCTCGTGGTTCACCTATGCCTCGTTCGAAAAAATCCGTGACGAAACACGTCCGTCCGCGCCCCTCGGATCAATCGCATCCGGCGTCCGCCTGTCCGCCTCTGAACCGGCGCGAGAAAAGCGAGCCGTTGCCGGGCCTGTTTGACAATCTCGAGGTCGGGGTCGCCCACGTGATGCCTTCCGGTAAAATCGTCTACGCAAACGGCCGCTTTCTCTCTATCCTGGGTATCCTTCCACAAGTGGACGTGAACGGCCGCAATCTTGCCGATTTCATCGCGCCTCATAGCTGGGAAGCGCTCCAAAGCGCGTTGCGCGAAGCGGTGCAAGATCCGGTGGTCGGCGAACTTAACGTGTCGTCGCTTTCTGGCAAAACTCACACCGTGCGCCTCTCGCTCAGCCCGCAGCAGGTGAATACTCGCAGCGTCATCCGCATTGTGGCCGATGAAGTCACCGAACTCGTCCAGGCCAACGTGCGGTTGCGCGAAACCGAAGCCATCCTCCGCGCGCTTTCGGCCCGTATCCTGCAGATTCAGGATCAGGAACGCCGCAAGATGGCCCGCGACCTTCACGATACCACCGGACAGGAGCTGGCCGTGCTGGTCATGTCTCTTCGCCACCTGGCGCAGAGCTTCGACCGTCCCGGCCTCGACGTACATAAAGCTCTGGTGGACGCCGCCGAGCTCGCCAACAAGGTGAACGACGAAATTCGCACCTTCTCCTACGTTCTGCACCCGCCGCTTCTCGATCAGCTCGGTCTGGGTTCCGCTTTGAAGTGGTACGTCGAAGGTTTCTCCGCGCGCAGCAACATTGAAGTAAAGCTGGTGATTCCCGAAAATCTCAATCGCTTCTCCCCGGAGAAAGAAACAGCTCTTTTCCGCGTGGTACAGGAAGGCCTCACCAACGTCCTGCGCCACTCCGGCAGCAACAAAGCGAAGATCGTCGTTTGCACCTCCATCGACGAAGTCGAGATCAATGTATCCGACGAAGGCAAGGGCCTTTCCGCCGCGCAAGTCAAGGAATTGGCCTCAGGCGCTTCACCGAAGGCCATGGGTGTCGGTATCGCTGGTTTGCGCGAACGGCTTCACCAGCTCGGCGGCACCTTGCAGATATGCTCCCAGCGCGTCGGCTCTGTTCTGAAAGCAATTCTTCCTTTGGATGAATCCGAAGCGGCTCTGGCCGGTTTGGCCTCCCCGTTGGACTCCGCTTTGACTGTCGACACGCCGCTCGAAGCGCCCGCGTCACCGCCCGTCGCTGCCCTCCATTCCAACGGCCACAAACGTATTCTCATCGTCGACGATCATGAAGTCATGCGCCGCGGTATCCGCGCCCTTCTCGAAAACTATACTGATCTGGAAATTTGCGGCGAAGCGGGAAGCGGCGCCGAGGCCATTCAAAAAGCCTCCCAGCTCGATCCCGATCTCATCATCCTCGACCTGAACATGCCCGGCTCCGGCGGACTTTCCGCCGCGAACCAGTTGCTCAGGGACGGGTCGCGCGCCCGCATCCTGGTTTTCACCACCCATTCTTTTCCGGGGATGGAGCGCGTGCTGCGTTTCGCCGGATGCAAGGGCTTCGTTTCCAAGGTGCACGCCGAGCGCGATCTGCTCCGCGGCGTGCGCGCCGTGCTCGCCGGCGACGAGTTTTACAGTCCCGCTAGCGCCGCTGCCCACTCCGCCTGAAATCCCCACGCCTAACTTGTTCTCGCCGTCTGAGCGCGTGTCATCCCGAAGAGAGCGGTTTGTGCGATCCGATCAGGATCGCGCAGCGAGTCGAGGGATCTCTCTTCGTATGCAGCATTCACCGCGCACGAACTATTGATGAGAAGTCAGTCAGCTTCGTCATCCCGAGAGCGTTTTTACGCGAAGAATCTCTCTTAGATTTTTCCTCTGGATGCCTGAAAATGAATACCTGAAAATCCTTCCATGGAAATCTCCGCCTGGAACGACCGCTACCGCACCGGCGACCGCGCCGCCGGGGACCTCGAACCCTCGCCCAATCCGCTGCTTGCTGACACTGCGGCCAAGCTTCCTCCCGGCAAAGCCTTGGACCTCGCTTGCGGCACGGGACGCAACGCCGTCTGGCTCGCTGAGCGCGGCTGGCAGGTCACCGCCGTAGACGGCGCCTCCGCCGCCATCGAGCTGCTTCACCAGCGGGCCGCCGCGCGCGGCGTCTCGGTCGAAGCTCACGTCGCCAATCTCGAAAAAAATGAATTTCGCATCGAGCCTGCCGCATGGGATTTCATCGCCATGTGCTTCTACTTGCAGGTTTCGCTCTTCGAGCCTTCCAAGAGGGGACTAAGGCCGGGAGGAATCGTCCTCGTGATCGTACACATCACCGCTCCGGATGAAAAACCCACCGAGCACCGCTTGCGCCCCAGCGAACTCAAAAACTATTTCAGCGATTTCGAAATTCTGCATTATCGCGAAGGGGCGCCCAACGATCCCGCGCACAAACGCCTCTGCGCTGAGCTCGTCGCCCGCCGCCCCACCAGCTGAATTACGTCGCGACGAGATCTTTCGTTGCTTAGGCTGAGCGCTACTCCAATTTTTTCTTTCTCGCTACCCTCCAGTCATCTGGTGACGATCTTGTCCTTCAGCCTAAATCACATGGGGTTTTTAGGTTAGATCGTCCCTTGAGCGCGGTAACCGCTCTATTGCGTTGCCACTCAATTCGTCTATCATCCCGAGCGCAGCGAAGGATCTCTCTTCGTTTTATATTTATGACGATAGGGACTAGCAAATTGGCCTCCCCCGAAAAAATAATCGTCGCCGTGGGCAGCACCCGCCGCCCCAAAGTCGAAACAGTGCGCGAAGCCATAGGCCTGATCGGCCCACGGCTCTCCGCAGACGCCACCTTCGAAGTTGTCGCCGTCGAGGCGCCCAGCGGCGTGGCGCACACGCCGCTTTCCCGCGAGGAAACCATGCTCGGCGCGCGCCAGCGCGCCGAGTCTCTCGTTCAGATGAACCGCTCGCAGGGCGTTGCCTGGAAATATTTTGTCGGGCTCGAAGGCGGACTCGATGTTGTCGCGGCGAATGGTTTGCAGGCCGCGACGGCTAGTCGCGAAAGAGCGGCCGCGACGGTTAGTCGCGAAAGGACGGCCGCGACGGTTAGTCGCGAAAGATTCGTGTTTCTGCAAAATTGGGCCTACGTCACCGATGGCTCGATTGCCGCCTATGGACAATCCGGTGGCGTGCTGCTGCCGGAGACGCTGGCGCGTGAAGTGGTGGATAAAGGCGTCGAACTGGCGCACGCAATCGACGCGTTCGCCGGCCAGCAGGGCATTCGCGATGGGCAAGGAGCATGGGGCATTTTGACAGGCGGCGTAATCACGCGGCAGGATGCGTTTCGCGTCGCGGTGATCAACGGCTTCGCCCCATTCATCAACCGCGCCGCATATTCCGCGGAATAAATGCAAAACCGCTATGTTGGTGACATCGGCGACTATGTAAAGCTAGCGATTCTCCGCGCGCTTGCAGCCGGCCGGAACCTAGGTGTGGTGTGGTGGATGTTTCCCGACCAGAAGCACAATAAGGACGGTAGCTTTCGTAAATACCTAGAGCGCCCTCAGGACTGGAGAAAATACGACGCAGACTTATTCGACGCACTTAAAAAGATTGTAGTGGCGGAAGATTTCAATGTACATGCAATCGAGACTTCCGGAGTTCTTCCCAAGACAGTTTTCATTCGGGACCCGGTGCCTTGTGAATGTCGCCCTTTCCGGTTGCGGCCCGGCGAGAGAGAAGTGGATCGATTTCGTTAGAAACAAGCTGGAAAACAGCGATGTGGTTTTTCTCGATCCTGACAACGGCCTTGCAACGGATAGACTTAAACTCACTCAGAGGTGTGCTGGGAAAAGCGTGACTGTTCGCGACTTGAGGGCGCTTGAAAAGGTGAACCGTACGATTATTCTTTACCATCACCAGACGCGATTGAAAGGCGGCCACCATCATGAAATGAGGGAGATCGCTTTGCGGTTGATGAAGAGCGGAGTGTCCGTCTCCGGTGTGCTCCGAGCTCAGCCGTGGTCGCCTCGCCTTTTCCTTATTCTCAACGCAGACGAGGACCTTATTGCCCTAGCGAAAAGAATTGCCGAACGTTGGGAAGGGAAAATTTCATGGCGGCCAATCGGTAGCATCTTAGGCTCTGATTCTGAATCTTAGGTCTGGCGACTCACCATAGCGTGGAGGTAAACGTGATGGGCGAAAACTCCGACGGGAACCGAATGAATCGGAGGCATCTAATCAAGTCCTCGATAGTCGGTGCGGCGGCGCTACTCGGCTCGGTCGGTTCAGCGATCACCGAAGCAAAAGAGACCGCCTCCAAGATCGACACGCACGCGCACTATTTCCCCACCGAATATCTCGACCGTCTCGATCACTACGGCAGCAAAGTCACCGCGACGGCGCGCCGCTTAAGTGTCTCCAACCAGGAGCTTCAAAATCTCGACGCCCGTTTCAAAATGATGGACCGCGGCGGCGTGGGAATGCAGATCATCTCCTGCTCAAACGTTTTTCCATATTTCGAGAACGAGGCGAATTCAGTTGATGCGGCGCGGCTGTCCAACGACCTCTACGCGGACCTCGTGCGCAAGTATCCTAAGAAGTTCGCCGCGTTTTGCTGCACGCCGCTGCCGCATGTGGACGCCTCGCTGAAGGAAATGGCGCGTGGACTGGACGAGTTGCACATGGTCGGCGTTACAGTTGCCACATTTGTGCTGGGCAAGAGCATTGCCGATCCGACGTTTGAGCCGTTTTTTGCCGAAGCGAATCGCCGCAAGGCGGTCGTGTTCATCCATCCCACCGGGGGCGGTGGCGGCTCGCAGTGGCTCGATTCGACCAAATTGGTGTGGCCGATTGGCGCGCCGCTCGAAGATTCCCTGATCCTGATGCAGTTCGTGCAGCAGGACTATCCGCGAAAATATCCGGACATGAAGGTCATCATCCCGCACCTGGGCGGTTTTGCTCCGTTCTTGATGACCCGCTTCGACCAGTTTCGCAATCAATACATGGACAAAAATCTCGCCGATCCCAGCGCGCAGTCCAAATATTTCTGGTTCGACACGGTGAACGGCAATCCTTCCGCCCTTCGCTGCGCCTGCGACACGTTCGGCACCGACAAAATCATGCTCGGCACCGATTTTCCCTACTGGGTTGGCAATGCCATGCAGGGCGAAATCGACTATGTAAAACAGCCGCAGATCGCACCCCGCGTGGAGCAGGCCATCTACAGCGCTAACGCCCGTCGTCTGCTGGGGTTGAAGGCCTGGCAGGGCTAGGCCCTTCATGATCTCTCCCGTTACCATCACAACCCGCGCTTGCATCCTTCTTTTTCTGTGCTAGCGTAATCGTTGGAAGTGCGCTCCGTGGAGGGGCCAAAAGGCGGGTAGCGCTTGTACTCGGAAGCGCCGCTTCCCACGTCAAAAATAGGGAAGCTAAGTCGACACGCCGTGCAAACTTAGCTCAGGCCTAAACTATAGAAAACAAACAAAGGCGGCCGCGCTAAGTCGACACATGTTTTCACTCTAGCCGTGGCAAAGAATCAGTTGCGATTTTCGGGCTCGTAGAAGATCAAAGGTAGCGGCCAGATCGGATTCGGGAATAGGCATCCCAGAGAGATGCCGGGAGGAACTATGCGGCCTTTCAGCAATCCATCATCGTTCGGTCGCCCATCATCTGGGCGGCCAGTGTTGGAACGAAAATCGGTCGGGCAGCGATTCTTCAAGTTTCTGGCGTGCGCAGCACTCGCGGGCCTGCTCGCCTCAGCCAGCCACGCAGCCACAGTAAGTGGCACGGTGAAAGGGCCGGACGGCGCGCCGTTCAAAGGCGCGTTCGTGATCGCGCAGAACACCGCGAATCGTATCAGCGTGTCGGTTCTCTCGAACAAAGAAGGCCACTACGAGATTCCCAATCTTCCCGCCGCTACTTACGATGTGCGCATCCGCGCCATCGGCTACAAAGCTGATCCGCACAGCGACGTAAAACTCACCGCGAACCAGAACACTTCGTTCGACTGGAATCTGCAGCCGGGCATGGTTCGCTGGACGGACCTGAGCCTTTACCAGGGCAAAGAGCTGCTGCCCAAGAGCAAGGGGCAGGAGGCTCTCTTCAACAACTGTTTTGTGTGCCACGGATTTCAGACGCGCATGGCCTCGACCACGCGCGATGAAGATGGCTGGCGCGATCGCGTCGATTACATGCGCTCGGTCATGGACCTGAGCCCGCGGTTCAACGATCAGACCGAGGACGATGTGGTCACTTATCTGACCTCGACCTTCGGCCCCGATTCGACCAAGCCGAAATCGCCCGCCGATCTGCCCGGTTACAAGGACACCCTACGCACGTTCAGCGACGACGCCATGAACATCGTCTACGTCGAATATGACGTGGCCACCTCACCCGGACTGCCCTGGAGCGCCAACCCTGATAAAGAGGGCAATCTCTGGATGCCCTACTACGGCGATGGCAACAAAGTTGGCCGCCTGAATCCGAAAACTGGCGAAGTCACTTTCTTCCCGCTGCCGCAGGAGCATTCCGCGGGCATTCACTCCGCAATTCCTGTGGCCGATGGCACCGTCTGGTTCACCGAGTTCTTCAACAACAAAATCGCGCATCTCGATCCCAGCACCAAGGAAATCACCGAGTATCAGGATGAAGGCGCGCCCGCCGGGCAGCGTCCCAGCAAGCACACCATTCGCATGGACCCCACCGGCAAGCTGTGGATGAGCGGCAGCCCTTTCAGCAGCTTCGATCCCAAAACGAAGAAGTTCACTCACTATGACGAAGTGCCCTCCACTTACGGCGTGGTCATCGACAATCAGGGCAACGCTTGGTTCGCCGTTTACAACAAGGATGGGGCCATCGGAAAAGTCGACGCGAAGACAGGCAAGCTGACCCAATGGCCAACAAATAGCGGCCCCGCGCAGCGCCTGCAAGTGGCTGACGACGGAACCGTCTGGTTTTCCGGCCGTCCTCGCAAAACTCTCGGCCATCTCGATCCCGCGACCGGCACCTTCAAACTCTACGATCTGCCCGGACCCGATCCGAGCCCCTATCCGCTCAACATCGATAAGGATCACATGGTCTGGTACGGCTCAACCGATCAGGACACCATCGGCCGTCTCGATCCGAGCACGGGAAAAGTCACCGAATATCCCTTCCCGCATTCCGAAGGCCTGATGCGCGAATTCTTCCTCGATGGGCAGGGCCGCATGTGGTTCGCGACGCCAACGAACAATCGCGTCGGCTATTTCTATTTGGCGGAGCCGAAGCAGAGCGCCAGCAAATAGTTCAGGTAGGATACGAAGATGGTGCTGGCCTGCATGCTTGCAACGTGCACTGACGTTTAGGGGGTCGGAGCTTTAGCTCCGGCATTACCCGACAGGCAAGCTCAGGGGCTTTAGCCCCTGAGGAACAGGCTCAGCTTCTGAATCGAGAACGAAAGAGATGCCTAAAGACCTGAAGGGGATCTATCCGGCGGTAACCACTCCGTTCGCGGCGGATGGCAGCGTAGCCATTTCGCGGCTGCGCGAAAACATCGCGCGGTACAACAAAACGCGCGTCGCCGGCTACGTCCTCAACGGCTCGACCGGCGAATCCGTGCTGCTGCGCTGGGAGGAAATCGAGCGCGTATGGGAAGCGGCTCGTGATTCCGCCGCGCCGGGTAAAATCCTGATCGCCGGAACTGCCGCGGAATCCACCGCCGAAACCATCGAGCACACCAACCGCGCTGCGGCTATTGGCTGCGATGTGGCGCTGGTGCGCACGCCGCACTATTTCAAGCCGCAGATGACGCCAGCCGCGCTCATCGAATTTTATCTTCGCGTGGCGGACGCCGCGAAAATTCCGGTGCTGGTCTACTCCGTGCCGATTTTCACGCAGCTCAAGCTGCAAGCCGATGTGGTCGGGCGGGTGGCGCAGCATCCGAACATCATCGGAATGAAAGACAGTTCGGGCGACGCGAAGGGCGTGAAGGAAATTCTGGCCGCGGTGCCAAAATCGTTTCAAATGCTGGTCGGCGCGGTTTCCGTGCTGCATGAAGCGCTGCAAATGGGCGCCGTAGGCGCGATTCTCGCGGTGGCGTGCGCGTTTCCGGAAATGTGCGTGGAAGCCTACGAAGCTTCGCGCCTGGGCGACGCCGCGCGCGCTACCGCAACACAGCAGAAGCTCGTTTCCGCCGCCAATCTGTTCGGGCCGAAATATGGCATCGCCGGACTGAAATACGTAATGGATTGCGTCGGCTACTACGGCGGGCAGCCGCGGCCTCCGCTGCTTCCCGTGGACGAGGCAGCTAAAGCGGAACTCGACACCATGCTGGCGTCGGTGGTCTCCGAGGCGGTTCCCGGCGACTAGCGCCTGAGACCGCGAGTCGTGGGCCTCGCGGACCTCATCCAATCGAAACGTGAAGATTAAACTCCATGGGCGCGTAGGACTGCGGATGAACGCAGTGAATTGTTGCCGCTGTTGCACGGGCCTTGTATCATGAGCGCGCCGATGGAATCGCAATGTATCCTCTTCAAAGAAATTCCTGACACCTCCAAGCTGTTCGCCGCTTTTCTCGACGATTTTTCCAAAGTTTCCGCTTACTACTCGCATCCGCCCAGCGAAGCGGGCATCGACGCCGCGGCGCGCGAAGTGCGCCTCGATCCGCAGGTGCGCCGCGAAGTAGTTGAAGTACTGCGGGCGCAGAACCGGGCATTCGGCGCCGGCGCATCCACTGAAAAGAACATCGATCGTCTCGCAAGCGGCGCTGTGGTCATCGTTACTGGCCAGCAAGTCGGACTGTTTTCCGGCCCGGCGTACACGCTGTACAAAGCGATTTCCGCCATCGCCGTCGCGGCGGAACTGACCAAGCGCGGAACTGAAGCAGTGCCGGTGTTCTGGCTCGCCACCGAAGACCACGATCTCGCCGAAATAAATCACACGTTTTTCAACACGCGAGCGGGACTGGCGCGGTACGAGCTGGCGCAGCGCGAAGAGGATGCCGGCAAGCGCGTCGGAAAAGTAAAGCTTGGCGCGGAGATCGAGCCGGTGGTGGGCGCTGCGTGCGAAAGCTTGCAAGGGTCGTTCTGCGAGGAAATTTCTCGAGCGCTGCGCGAATCGTACACCGCGGAGGAAACCTACGGCTCGGCCTTCGGCAAGCTGATGAAAAAACTTTTGGCCGGGCGCGGCATGATTTTTCTCGACTCCATGGACGCGCGGCTGCACCGGCTGGCGCTGCCGACCCTGCGCCAGGCGCTGGAAAAATGCGAAACGCTGGGCGATGCGCTGATGGACCGCTCGAAGCGACTTGAGGAGCGCGGGTTTCACGCGCAAGTAAAGGTCACTCGCGAGGCTACGCTGCTCTTCTGTGACATGGACGGACGCCGCGAACCCATTCATCGCAAGAATGGCAACTTCTTCGCCGGCAAAACTTCCTTCACGCGTGAAGAGCTTCTCTCCGCCCTCGAATCCAGGCCCGAAGATTTTTCCCCGAACGCGCTTCTGCGTCCTGTGATGCAGGACACGCTTCTGCCCACCGCAGCCTACATCGGCGGCTCGGCGGAAATCGCTTACATGGCCCAGAATAATGTCCTCTACAAGGAAATCCTCGGCCGGATGCCGGCCATTCTGCCGCGCGCCAGCTTTACCGTGGTCGAAGCGCCTATCGCCAATCTGCTCCAGAAATACGAGCTTACCCTGCGGGATTTCTTCCTGGGACGCCAGCACCTGCGCTCGAAGCTGGAAGCAAAATTTCTGCCGCCGGGACTCGCGGCGCAATTCGAAAAAGATGCGGAAGCATTGCAAACGCTTCTCAATGGATACAAAGCGTCGCTTGAAAAGCTCGACCCGACCCTGCTGGGCGTGGTCGATTCGGCACAAGAGAAAATTCTGTACCAGTTTGAAAAGCTGAAGGGCAAGGTTTCGCGCGCGGAGAACATGCGCACCGGTGTGCTGGACCGGCACGAAAAAATTCTGCTCGATTCTCTTTATCCGGACCGTGGATTGCAGGAGCGCACAGAGTGCATTTTGCCGCTCCTGGCCGAATACGGACTAGAATTTCTCGACGATCTCCTGCGCGCCAGTCCCGCGCCCGGTTCGGTCGCGAATTCGCAATGCGCGCAGCAGCACCACATCGTGGTTTTAACGTAAAAGAATTGAAGTAAAATATCCCCGGAAAATTCAAGTTCTCGCAAAACACGGAGGCTGGCAGACCATGAAGGTGACTCCCGGAAAACGCAAAGGCTTGCAGGCGGTATCCAATTCGCAAGGCGTGATCGCCGCCGCGGCCATGGACCAGCGCGGCTCGCTCGAGAGCGCCATCGCCAAGGGGAAGGGCGTGGATAAGAAGGAAGTCACCGCGAAAATGCTGGAAGAATTCAAGACGGCGGTGACCGAGGTTCTCACCCCCTACGCTAGCGCCATTCTTCTCGATCCCGAGTATGGACTGCCCGCCTCGATGTCCAGGGCAAAGAACGCGGGGTTGCTGCTTGCTTACGAAAAGACCGGCTACGACAACACCAAGCAGGGACGCCTCCCCGATCTGCTGGACATCTGGTCGGTGCGGCGGCTAGTGAAGGCGGGCGCGGACTGCATCAAAATTTTGCTCTATTACACGCCGTTCGATCCGCCTGACGTGAACGAGATCAAGCACGCGTGGGTCGAGCGCATCGGCGCGGAGTGCGCGGCCAGCGATGTGCCGTTTTTTCTGGAACTCGTGGGCTATGAAGAAGGCGGGGATGACAAAGGGATCGGCTTCGCGCGCAAAAAGCCGGACGTGGTGACGCAGAGCATGGCCGAGTTTTCAAAGCCGCAGTATGGCGTGGACATTCTGAAGGTGGAGGTGCCCGTGAACATGGCTTTCGTCCAGGGCAGCAAGGCCAGCAAGGGCGAATTCGCCTACACGCGGGAGGAAGCCAAAGAACATTTCCGTAAATCTGCGGCGGCGGCGAAAAAACCGTTCATCTATTTGTCGGCCGGCGTCAGCAACGAAGTGTTTCTTGAGACGCTCGACCTGGCCGGCGAAGCGAACACGAATTTTTCGGGCGTCCTGTGCGGGCGCGCCACCTGGAAAGAGGGAATTCCCGTATACGCCAAGCAGGGAGTGAAAGCCCTGGAAGACTGGCTGAAGGACGAAGGCGTGCGCAACATCAAGAACGTGAACGAACGACTGAAAGTCGCCAAGCCCTGGTACAGCTTCTACGGCGTGTCCTCGCCCGACGCCCTCGCCTAATCCGCTCGCGCGTTTAGCGCTTGTCATCCCAAGCCGACGACCCGATGAGGGTCGGAGTCCTGAGCGCAGCAACGCGAGCGAAGGAGCTCTCTTCGAGTTGAGGGACGTCCAGCGAGTCGAGGCGTAGCGGCAGGCTTTAGCCCGCCATCTTTTGCTTTACGTTGTCATCCCGAGCGAGCCGTTCGCGGCCCGTAGGGTCGCGAGAGCGACGAGGGATCTGCTTTTTGTTTCGTATCGCGGGTGCCGCATTGCTTTGCGCGCTTTTTGTTGAATTGGCGCAAAGCGTGCGTGAGGTCACCGCTGCGGAAGCCGCCTGACGAGAAGTGGCCGGTTAACAGAGAGATGTCGTAGCGGCGGGCTTCGGCCCGCCAGCCGTTGTTTTTGTTTTTGCGTTGTCATCCCGAACCCGAGCGGTTCTCAGCGAGGGGAGGGATCTCTCTTCGTGTGCCGCAACCTTACCATTCCGATCGTCCGAGAAAACCACCCGGACTTTCGGGTGCCGCATCGCTTTGTGCGCTCTTCGCAATGCGTGCGTGAGGTCACCGGCGCCGAAGCCGCGGCGATCCGAAAACAATCTGAGAGAGTGATCCTTCGAATCTCCAATTTTTGCCTTTCGACCCTGTAAAATGAATGGCAGGCGCGAAAGGCACCCGCCATTCATGTCCACCAAGCGCAAATCTTTCCTGCACAAACTGAGCCTGCGCACGTCCCGTCGCACCGAATTCCAGAACGTGACCGACGAAATAGAAAAAATCGTCCGCGAGTCAGGCTGCACGAGCGGCGTGTGCCATCTCTACGTTCCTCATACCACCGCCGCGGTGATGATCAACGAAGGCTACGATCCCGATGTGGCGCGCGATATGGAAGTGACCTTCGACCGCATGGTGCCGCACAAGGGCGACTATCGCCACGCGGAAGGGAATTCCGATTCGCACATCAAGACGGCGCTGGTGGGATCGAGCGAGACGATCTGGATTGAAGACGGAAAACTGCTGCTCGGGCGCTGGCAGGTGATCTTCTTCGCGGATTTCGATGGCCCCCGCCGCCGCGAGCTGCTCGTCAAAATCGTCCCTGACCCCGCGCCGTCCCACGAGTAACGTTGTCATCCCGAAGCGAGCGAAAGGTTTCTGTTCGCGACCGGCAGGGCGCGAGCGAAGTCGAGGGATCTGTTTTTCCGATTTTGTTTTGCGCCGTCATTCTGAGTGCAGCGAAGAATCCCTCTTCGCTTTTTGTTTTGCACTCGTAGTGGCAGGCTTCAGCCTGTCAGCCGTTGCATGTGTTTTTAACGTTGTCATCCCGAAGCGAGCCGCGTCCGGTTAGGGCGCAAAGATAAATGTCCAGCGAGTCTAGGGACTTCTCTTCGTGCGCCGCATTATCCCAGTGTCCCATCGCAGTCTGGGGTTTGTAGGTCGCGGGCTTTAGCCCTGCGAAACGCAGCCCCGGTAAGGGGCGGAAGATCGTAGCCCACCGCGCTCGCGCGCTTTTTCGCGAGCCAGCGGTGGGAACACGATGGGGCGAAGCGCCTTACCGCTCGCGGTGCAGTTCCCGCGAGTAGCTGCTCCTTTCTCAAGTTCCGAGCTTCGATCTGCTAACATCTTTAGGAATGCCAATGAAAACTCTCGGCGTTTACATCCAGGTGCCGTTCTGCCAGACAAAGTGCACCTACTGCAATTTCCATACGGGAGTGGTGTCGCGCGAGCGTTATGCGCCGTATGCCGCGGCGGTGCGCCGGGAAATCGAGGCCTGGCTCGCAGAAAGCGCGAATGGTGAGCTGAGCGAATCGCGGATCGACACGGTTTATTTCGGTGGCGGAACGCCGAGCTTGCTTGAGCCAAGTGCGCTCGCGTCCGTGCTGGGAGCGCTGGAACCGCGATTCGCGGACGCGTCGGCGATGGAGATTACGCTCGAAGCCGATCCGGAAACCATCGATGCATCGAAAGCCGCGGCGTGGCGCGAGGCGGGATTCAATCGCATCAGCCTGGGAGTACAGTCGTTCAATGATGACGAATTAAAGGCGACCGGACGCATGCACCGTCGCGTGGACATTTTTAACGCGGCGCAGATTTTGCGCGGCGCAGGATTCGACAACATCAGCATGGACCTGATCGCGGGATTGCCGCGGCAAACGCGCGAATCCTGGGAAGAATCAGTCGGCGAGCTTTTAGCGATTCGGCCGGAGCACGTCTCGATCTACATGCTCGAAATTGACGAAGGCAGCCGTCTGGGCAGGGAATCGCTCGCGGGTGGCAGCCGTTATAGCGCGGGCGCGATTCCGGAGGACGATGCTATCGCAGAATTTTACGAGTCGGCGCGCGCGCGGCTCGCCGCAGCCGGATACGAGCACTACGAGATTTCGAATTGGGGGCTTCCGGGCAAACATTCGCGGCACAATCTGAAATATTGGCGTCGCGAGCCGTATATTGGATTTGGCGCGGGCGCGCATTCGTTCGACGGCCGTGTGCGCTGGGCCAACGTGCACGATTCAACGCGCTACGTCGCCGGCATCGATGAAAAAGTTTCAACGCGCGAACAGGTCGAGCCGGTCACGGCCGAGCAGGCGCTCGAAGAAGAGTTTTTCCTGGGCCTGCGGCAGATGGAAGGAATTGATTTGCATCGCATCGAACGCGCCTACGACGCTGAATTGCACGAGCAGTTCGGCAGCGTGCGCAGCCGGCTGGAGGCCTTGCGTGCCCAGGGACTCGTCGAAATGGATGGCGATCGCGTGCGCCTCTCCCCGCAGCGTCTCACCGTCTCCAACGAAGTTTTTACCGAATTGATGGGCTGACGCCCGCATACCGCCTAAATTGAAGTCTTCGAACCGACCGCACCAGACTTCTGCCATCCCGCGTCGCGGGTACTAGCCTTGTACATGTTATCCGACTTCCATGATAGGTCTTTGTCAAGAGACAAAAGCTCTCCTGACGCGCTGCGGAGGAGCGCCGGGTACAAAATGCTTGCGAAACTTCTCGCGCACTCTATAGGCCTCTCGGCGTGTGGTTCCTATTCTCGATAGAA
>DASZMG010000007.1:0-3182 GCA_035551975.1 Candidatus Acidiferrales bacterium
GACGCCATTCCGCTCTGGACCTGTTGCGATACCTGTCCGAGTTGCTGCGTAACGGCCTGGTTCAATTGGCCAAGCTGCGCCGTCAGGTTTTGCGACTGGGCCGCCAGCAAATTCTGCATTTCCCGCCGAAGCTCGGACGACTTTGCTTCCGTGCGGCGCTGTGCCCAGGTCGCAGCCGTCCATGCGGCAGCGCCCGCCGCCAGTATTGCGATAACTACAATTTCGCCCCAACTCATCCTTTATTCACTCCCCGCACGCCTACCAAAATTGTATGCAATCGTATGATTTCACTTTATCGCGTTTCGGTCCACGAGGCCATGGAACTAATTGAGGGTTTTGGGAAATTAATGCAATGGGGAAGGTGAAGCTGCAATAAAAAAACTACTTAAGCAGCTGCGCGACCAGACGCCGTAGCCGCTCGCGGTCTCCTGCTTTCAGGTGAACGAACTCGATGCCGGCACCGTTTATAGCCACATTTCGAACCATCGCGGTGGACTGGATTCGCCTCAGTCCGCTTCGAATTTCCACTTGCAGCGAGTCCCCGACAATCAGACATTGTTCGGTTTCCAGGAACGCCCCTCCAAGTGCCAGACTTCGCACACGAACGACGCCGCTGCGCGCTCCGATGATAGCGGCGGGGAGGGGCGTCCGCAGGTGTGCTCGAAGGTATCGGCGAGCTCGGGAATGGGCGACGTTCAATTTCGATCTTGCGCTTTCGGACGCTCGAGGTCGCGCCGATGAGGAACGATTTTCGAGCAGCGCCAGCGCTTCGTCGGCCACCATGCGTAAGGCTGCGGGTTCCGCGTGTGTCAGTCCACTGCGTTCCCGCACCATTTGCCGCAGCATTGGCGCTGCTTCGGTGACGTGCATACGTCCCAGCGCCTCGGTTGCCTTAATGCGCACGTAGATTTCGCGGAGCACCAGATGTTCTCCCGCCGCAATCTGCAGCAGGACCGGAACAGCCGTGATTTCATTCGCGAATCCGAGATGGTCAATCATGCAGGGAACAACCATGGAGTGAGCTTCGGCGATTGTGGTCAGAAACGCCTGCGCGGATGCCGCGACCACCGAAGGATGCGTCCATTTCATCAATTCCGTGACGGCAAGGTCTTGCAAATTCCATTCCCAGCTTACCAGGGCTCTTGGTAGCGCGCTCGCCAGCCGTTTAGGATCGGCCGATGCCAGCAGATGAATTGCGGTGGCAATTCGTTGGCGACGCGGTTCATACAATCGCGACTCCAGCGCACCCAGAACCGGCTCCCCTGTCCGGTGAACGAGCCGCACCATCGCCGGAAGTGAATTCAAACCATCGGGCGCAGTAAGTAAAAGACCCAGCCGGTCGATCAACCGGTCCGGGCATCTCTGAAGCAATCGCGGTATGACGGGATTGAGCTGGCGGTTTGCCAGCGCTTCGTCAATCAAATAAAGCCACTGATCGTCACTCAGGAGGCGCGCCACCAGCGTTGCAATGTGCGCATGCTCATCATCTCGCGGAGAAGACTCGAGTGTTTCGAGTATGCTCTCGAATCCCGCATAATCATGTTTAATCAGCGAAATCCGGGCCAGATTCTCGACAACCGCTGACAGCAAGCCAGCAATGCCAGGTGAACTTTCAACCAGGAGCGCGTGAACGATTCCTTTTCCGAACTCCCCAGCCGAGGAATGTGGCCACAGCCGTTGTATTTGTGGAGAAATTTCGGCAAGACCTGCGGCCACGGCACGCCGCGCTTTATTTTCTTCCGATGACAGGCATCGCGCATACGCCAGCAGCACACCACGTCCCTCGCGTCCGGCCGCGTCGACCTTCCTGGTATCGGCCGCGGTTGCCAGCGGCTCCAAATATCGCGCCACAACCGCCGGGGGCGCGCACCAAGCATCATGACTCCGTAATATTCTTCCTTTCACCCGTACCGGCAGCGTATTCCAGAATTTGTCGCAGAGCACGGCAACACGTACTTCATTGTATTGGGCGCCGCCAAACCGGGCGCTTGCGCTCACGGCAGCCTCGTTGCGCTCCTGGTCCAGCCGAACCAACAGGGGGGAGAGGCCCGGGGGCGTGACGCGGCCGGCGTCGAATTCTTGTTTCAAAAATTCAACGGTCAATGTATCCGCGAGCCGCTCCAGGTAAGGCTCGAGGGTCTCTCCTTCCCTCGGTTTTACATGGGTGACTCCATGCACGATCAGCGATATCGAATGCCGTTCGCTGCTTGAAACTACGGAATGGATTCGACGCGCGACGTCTTGTGCAGACGGACGCATTTCGGGATCGCGTGGCGGTACTAGCTTGGAGAGCACCCGTAAAGTCGCTGCGACTTGCTCGAAGCTCGCCGGAGGCTGCCCTTTTCGGGAACGTTCGTGCGTGGAAAGCTGTGCGCTATCGTCGTAAGCCAGCACCGCCGATACCATGCTTGCCAGCAGAAGAGAATCGTGCCTCTCGGTAGGAATATTCAAACGAATGCCGGCGATGCGTTGCTGTTTGCTCCAAGTATCCCACAGCTTTCTCGACGCCGTATCGCCGGGAGCCGCGCTGCGCGGAACCTGGCTGATTTCGTGGGCGAGCGAATCGAGTTCGCCGACATTGATAGGGGGAACAAACATCATGGAGCAGATCCCGCCGCGCAGTAATTCTTCCGCCAGACCGCGCAGTTCACCACGCGGATCGCGCAGCAGTTCGTCGGCGTTCCCATCGTATCGTGGAAGAATCATTCCATTCTGCTCCACGGCGAATACAAGCGGGGATTGCGACGTCAGGGCGATGCGAAGCTGCTGCTCGACAGACGCCAGAGTTTCCATTAAGCGCGGATGGTTCCGCTGATAAAGGCGCGCCGCACCCAGGAGCACGCGAAATTGTCTCAGGAAATTGATGGCTGCAGCATCGCCAGTGGATGTCACGGTGCGAACGGGCACTACTTTGGCTCGTGTAGTTTCACTGGAGCCAATCGGCGTAGCCGTGACAACGGGAATTCCTTCAGCGTCTGGTAAACCCGAATTGTCCAGGGTCTTCATGGCAACCGCGATTCCCGTTTCCCAGCGCCGTGATGCGTCTTGGCTCGACCCCGCGATTTTCGGCTTGAAATAGCCGTGACTGTTTTCCGCATGTGAGCCCGGGTCAGATCGAGGCCGGGGGCAAAGGTCGATTCACGCGCAGATTCGACATTCCCGAATTGAGAGCACTTCGCCTG
>DASZMG010000008.1:0-10730 GCA_035551975.1 Candidatus Acidiferrales bacterium
AACGGAGCTGGAAAAACCACCACGCTGAAGCTGCTCATGGGACTCATTTTCCCCACTTCCGGTTCGGCACGCATTCGCGGCCATTCCATTGAAGATGTAGCCATGCACCGCGAAATTGGCTACCTGCCCGAGCAGCCCTATTTCTATGATTACCTGACCGCGCGCGAACTTCTCAACTATTTCGCCCGGATTTTCGGCTATGACGCAGCCGAGCGGCGCAAACGCGTGGCCCGATTTCTTGACCTGGTTGGTTTGTCGCAGGCCGCCGACGTGCAGCTTCGCAAATTCTCCAAAGGCATGCTGCAGCGCGCAGGTATTGCCCAGGCCATCCTGCACGATCCTCAGGTGGTTTTTCTGGACGAGCCCATGTCCGGACTCGATCCGGTCGGACGGCGCGAGGTGCGCGACATTATTCTGCAGTTGAGGCGCGAAGGGAGGACGGTTTTCTTTTCCACGCACATCCTCTCCGACGCGGAAGTGCTCTGCGACCGCGTGGCGGTGCTGGTTGGCGGCAAATTGCAAGGTGTGGGAACGCCGGGGGAAACTGTCTCCTTCGCGGTTCATGCCATGGAAATTGTTTTCGAAGCGCGCGAAGGCTGTGCGCTGCCTGCAAAAATCGCCGGGAGCGCCACGCGGCTCGGCGCGCGGTATCGCATCGAAGTGCCGGAGGAGGAACTCTACGCGACCCTTGATGACCTGCGCGCCTGCGAAGCGCGCATCATCGGCGTATCCGCTATACGTCCTACCCTTGAAGATTATTTCTTCCGCCTGGTGGATCGCGAAAAAGCGCAATCGCACGCTCTGGAGGCGATGACGCGATGAGCGCCATATCCGGAGTGGTGGCTATCAACACTTTCCGCGAAGCTGTTCGCGACCGCGTGCTCTACAATCTGGTGTTTTTCGCGCTGCTGATGATCGGCGCAGCGATTCTTGTGGGGCAAATCTCCATCGGCATCGACAGGCTGGTGATCATCAACCTGGGGCTTTCCGCGATTTCTGTTTTTGGACTGGTGATGGCGGTATTCATTGGGGCGGGGCTGGTCTACAAAGAGATGGAGAAGCGCACGCTTTACGCCATTCTCTCGAAGCCCGTGCGGCGCTCACAATTTCTGGTAGGCAAATATGCCGGATTGCTGCTGACACTCACGGTCAATACCGGTTTCATGACACTCGGCTTGGGTGCGGCGCTGTTTTTTGTGGGCCGCCCCTTTGTGCGGTCGGACCTTTCCATCCTCATCGCCGTTTATTTCATTTTGCTGGAGCTCGCGCTGGTCACTGCCATCACGCTCTTCTTTTCCTGTTTTACCACGCCCATGCTCTCCACTCTTTACACCCTCGGCATCTACATCACCGGAGTTTTTGCGTCCGATATTCACGATATAGGCGACCTGACCAGAAGCCCGGGGGTAAAGTTCATCGCGCGTGTCATTTATTACCTGGTACCGAACTTCCATAACTTCAACGCCATCGACTTCGCGTCTCATGGCGATCGCATTCCGTTCACGCTGGTCGCCCAGGACACTATTTATGCAGCCGTTTATGTTTCGATCGTGCTGATCGCGGCATCGGCGGTTTTCTCCGGACGAAACCTCAAGTGATTTCCGCGGCACACAAGGCCTCTGTACGCACGGCTGTTCTCACGATTCCATTTTTGCTAGTCGCGGTGGCCGCGCTTCAGGCGCGCATCGATGCCACTACAAACTCGATAGCACGGCCGGGCCAGCAACTGCTGCTTCGTTCTGGGGCGGCGCTTAAAAAAATTAGTCTCGGCTACAACGGATTGCTTGCCGATATTTACTGGACCCGCGCGGTGCAATATTACGGCGCGCGAGTAGCGCAACCCGGCGCGAACTATGATTTGCTGTGGCCTTTGCTCGATGTGGCCACCACGCTTGACCCGCACCTGATCGTGGCCTACCGCTTCGGCGCTATTTTTCTGTCTGAGCCGTACGCGGGAGCCAACCGCACCGATCTTGCTATCGAACTTGTGAAGCGTGGGATTGCCGCGAATCCCAAGGAATGGCGGCTCGGCACCGATCTGGGGCTGCTCTATTATTTGCGCGCGCGGGATTATCCCAAGGCGGCCGAAGCGTATCTGGAGGCGAGCAAGAATCCGGAGGCCCCGGCCTGGATCAAGATGCTGGCCGCGCGCATCGCCGAAAAAGGCGGTTCCTTGGAAACTTCCCGCGTCATCTGGAGTGAGCTTTACCAATCGACCAGCGACCCCACCATCAAGAAAAATGCGCTGAAGCAGTTGGCCAGTCTGAAGGCGCAGCAAGACGAGTCGCAACTCGACCAGCTCGTCACCGAATACGCGAAACACTTCGGCCACGACCCGGCCAAAATTCAGGATATGGTTGCTGCGGGAATGCTGGGAGGCACCCCAGTGGATCCAGCGGGATTTCCATATGTGCTCGGATCGGACGGGAAGACGCATCTGAATCCGGCCAGTTCGGTGGAAATCATTCCACCGCCGAAACTTCCGGCGCCGGCCCAGTAGTTTCGATTCGGTGCGCTGGCGAGTGTTTCCCAACACGTCACAGCGCGTTCTACCAACTTTTTGAAATTCCGCTAGAATAAGCTTGCAACGCCTTCCAGCCCGGCTGAATCTTAGCAGGGGGCCTCGTATGTTGCGAAGCGCCACGGTTTTTTCGCCATCGACGGTTGTTTTTCTAGCATTCGGATTAGTTTCTTCGTTTTTGTGTGCCGCCACCGCCCGCGCGCAACATACCGCCCCTTCCCATCCCTCCTCCACGGAGAATGGTCCGGCATGGGAAGCGGCCCCGGCCGCGTCTTCGGAAGCGGAAGTTAAGGAACGAGCCCAGAAGCTGGTTGTCAATCAGCACAAGGATGATGAAGCGCTGAAAGAATTCGAGCGAATCGAACGCCATACCGACTTCACCGGTGGTTCAAATCCGAAGCCGATTGAAGACAAGGTTTTCCGCATTGTGCCGACCGGCAGCGGCACCCTGAGAATTTTGCTGAAAGACAATGGCACGGCAACCGATCCAGCCGAATATCGCCGTCAATTGGAGGCTTGGCACGATGTGCTGGAGCTGATGCTGCGCACCGATGATCCCCGCACGAAAACCGCTTACGAGAAATATGACCGGCGAAATCATCAGCGAGCGCAACTCGTGGATTCCATGGTCGAATCGTTTGCGGCCACCTGGCTCAGGCGCGAGTCCCGCGATGGCCGGTTGTGCGACGTGTTCGAACTGAAGCCCAAGCCGAATTTTCACCCGCACAATATGATGCAGGACGCTCTTTCCCATATTGTCGCCACGATTTGGGTGGATCGGGCCACCGATCAGATGGTTCGCGGCGAGGCGCACATCACGCGCGATATATCTTTTGGTGGTGGCATCTTGGGAAAAGTTTACCGCGGCGGCGTGTTTTCCATGGAGCAGGGGGAAGTGGCGCCCGGAATCTGGGAACCGACCAAGTACACCTACGATTTCGAAGGGCGCAAGTTCCTGTTTTCCTTCGATGAACACCAGGTGGTGGATGCGAGCCACTATCGCCGTGTAGGTCCGCCCAAAGAGGCGCTGGCTATCGTGCAGGACGAGCTCGCCAGCAACAGCACGCCCGCTGAACCGCAATAAGAAAATTCGCCCAATAAAAGACCGCCAGATAAGGAAAGCGCCTCCGGATGCGAAGCGTTTTTTTATTTCTGCTCTTGGACAGCAGGCAGACGATTTATCTCGCAGCTGCTGCCACCTCTTTTTCGATGGGCGCGCCGACCAGATTCCCCCATTCCGTCCACGACCCGTCGTAGTTTTTCACGTTGTCGTAACCCAACAAATATTTCAGCACGAACCAGGTATGCGAGCTGCGCTCGCCGATGCGGCAATACGCAATCACCTGCTCACCGGCCGTAACGCCCTTTGCGCCGTAGAGCTGCTTGAGCGCATCGGCGGATTTGAACGTTCCGTCCTCATTTGCCGCCTGCGCCCACGGAACATTGGCCGCGCCGGGAATGTGTCCCGCGCGCTGCGCGGTCTCCGACATGCCCGGCGGGGCGATGATTTTGCCGGTGAATTCGTCCACGGAACGCACGTCGACCAGATGGCCCTTCGACTTCTTATCCACAATTGCCGCAACCTGTTCTCTGCGCGCACGCACGGATTCATCGGGTGCGGTAGCGCGGTAGGTCGACGCCGGGATCTTTGGCGCTTCGGTGGTCAGCGGACGCTTTTCCTCGACCCACTTTTTGCGGCCGCCATTCATCAGGCGAATGTCCTGGTGGCCGTAGTATTTCAATTGCCAGAAAGCATAGGCGGCGAACCAGTTGTTATTGTCACCGTACAGAATGATAGTGGTGTCGTTGGAGATTCCCGATTTTCCCAGCAGTTGTTCGAGAGCCGTTTTTTCGATCAGGTCGCGGCGGATGTTGTCCTGCAATTGCGTTTGCCAATTCCATCCCACGGCGCCTGCGATGTGGCCTTGATCGTAAGCCGAAGTGTCCACGTCTACTTCTACGAGCCTTACTTTTGGATCGTTTGCGTGCTCAGCAACCCATTGGGTTGAGACCAGCACTTCCGGATGCGCATATTGAGCCATTGTTCTTCCTCCTGAAATTTCGCTCGCTGCAGAGTTGTCTGGAAATTAAAAACCCACCGACCAAGCCGCTGGCAGTGGGTTCCGAAAACTTCGGGCTAGATCGATTTTTCTTAGGTGTCTAGCTCCCGCTGCCAAAGCGCGCGCGTGTGGCGTCGACAACAACAGCAGCGCACCAGTGTTCGTCTTCGATCCCCGCCTTGGGTCAAATTGCGCATGTAAACTCGGAGCATACACCCGGATTTCGTTCCAAGGCAACGGGACGCGGCCGGCCCTGTCTTGGATTCTTCATTTGACAATGGCGGTTAGGCTTTTCTAGTGTGGCAGCAGCATGTCACCTGCCGAACTGTATCTGCTGCTGTTCGCAATCGGATTCGTTGCCGGACTTCGCACCGTCACGCCGCCGGCCGCTGTGGCTTGGGCTGCCCATCTCGGCTGGATCAACCTGAGCGGCACACGACTCTCCTTTCTCAGCTCGATTCTTGCAGTGGCCTCCTTCACCATTGGCGCGGCCGCGGAATACGTCACCGACCAATTGCCCTCCACTCCCGCTCGCACCGTTCCGGTGCAGTTGGGCGCTCGAATCGTCTCTGGCGGCTTTTGTGGCGCGGCTTTGGCGCTCGCTGTAGGTCAGCCGGTAATTGTAGGAATCATTCTGGCGATGGTTGGAGCCGTGGCCGGAACGTACGGCGGATATTATGCGCGCAGAAATCTGGTGCGCTCGCTGAAAGTTTCCGATTTTGCGGTTGCGGTGGCGGAGGACCTGATCGCTTTGGGGGCTGCGTTCTTCATCGTTTCTCGTTTTTAGTTGTTCACTCGCGGGAGCGATGGGCCGTCCACGCTAAATTCCCTGACGGCTTAGCTGCCACCGCCCGGCTGCATGCCATGTTCTTTGTACACTGGCGCGGCCTCAGGCGACGACAGGTAATCGAGCAGTGCTTTGGCGGCCGCAGGATCCTTCGCGTGCGTCGAGATGAAGCCGACCAGCACGGTTGGCGGCGAAATCTGCTTGGGCAGCGGACCAACGATATCGATGCCGGGCTCGTTCATCTCGCTCATGAAGGTGAGCCCAATTTCCACTTCGCCTGTTGCAGCCATTTTCATGGCGCCGGCGCCGCCTTGCGCGCGCTTGATTTTTGGCTGCACCTCCTCGTAGATCCCCAATTTTTTTAATGTTTGTTCGAAGCTGACGCCTGCGGCAGCCCCGCCCTTGGCATCTGGATACGCGATCGACTCTGCCGAAAGCAGCATTTTCTTCACCGCCTCGGGGGTGGAGATGTCCGGCTTTGGCGCGCCCTTCTTCACGGCCACTCCCACTGAGACGTTCGCCAGAGGTTTTGCGCTATCGGCGATGACGTTTCCGGAAGCGAGCACTTCGGGATACGGCGGCTGCACCACCGGAACGTCAAAGGGCGCGCCTTCCGCGACCTGTTTCTTGGTGCCGAGCCCGGATCCGAATGTCGCTTTCACTTTATCTCCGGTTTTGCTTTCAAAGCCAGGGATGAGCTGCTCGATCGGCGCGCGAATTCCTCCCGGCGCAACCAGCGTCACCTCGACCTGTGCATATGTGCTGAAAGTGGCGCCTAGTAATAGGACCGCCAGTGCCCACGACAAAAATAGTTTTCGCATCGATCTTCTCCCTGCGAGTCGGAGCGGAGCTTCTGACTCTTGAACCGCTTGCGCGGCGCGCATTGTTGCACCGTTCGGCGATGGGCACAAGTGTGTGACGCAAAGATTGGCGTCTAATGTCAATCGTGTATAAACGATGCAAAGTGCGTAAAAACGATGATGGTAGTCCTTAACTCGCATCAGGGGTTGGTGAAATTCTCAGCCGCAAATTGCCTTTTTTCTGAGCGATGCAATGTCATCGCGACGAAATGCGTCTGGTAGCCGCCGTGCATGTCCCTCGCCGGGCCATCCGAAAAGTTCAGGAGGTTAGAAATGAGCGATGAGACGGGACGCACAACTGTAGTTCAGGAAGGGCAGCCGGGTTGGGTGATTCCGGCAATTATCTTGGTGGCCCTGGTAGCGCTGATTGGTTTGGGAGTGGGCTGGCGTGGGCTTAGCTACGCGCAGGACACCCGACAGGCTCTGAACGGCGATCTTCAAACGATGAAGCAAGGGTACTCCAAGGATGTCGATTCTCTGCAACAGCGCTTGACCGCCGCCGAAAAGGCCAACACCGATTTGTCCGGCGATCTCACGGTGATTACCAAGAAGCTGCAAATCACCCAGGGGCAATTGAAGAAGGCCCGTCAGGACGCCGAGACCGTGGCCCAGCAGATTCGCGACGATAACGCCAAGCAGCTTGCCGATATAGGCACGGAAATGAACGGCCAGCTTGCCACCAAGGCCAGCGAAGATGATATGAAGGCCGCCAATGGCCAGATCACCGGCGTGCGCACCGATCTCGATAGCACCCGCAAGGATCTGCAGATGGCCCGCAGCGAGATGGGCACACTGATCGCCAAGAATCACGATGATATCGATACTCTCCGCCGTCTGGGCGACCGTGATTACATCGAGTTCACCATCGACGCCAAAAATAAGCCGCAAAAGGTGGGCGACGTGACCATCGAACTCAAGGGCACCGACCCCAAGAAGAATCAGTGCAACCTTGCTTTGGTTGTCGACGACAAGCGCACTGAGAAGAAGAACCGTGGCGTGAACGAACCCATCTTCTTCTACGCGCATGGCGCGCATCGTCCCATGGAAGTCGTGGTGAACCAGGTCGAAAAGAACAAGATCAGCGGCTACGTCAGCGTTCCGAAGGCTGTGCAGACCTCCAGCTCCGGAAGCTGACCAGAAGCTGATAACACAAGCTCAAACGAAAAGCGGGCCGCACATGCGGCCCGCTTTTTTTGCTTGGATTCTGCTGCTTCGTGGCAATATCCAGCTTCAGGGGACAATTGCGCAGATCCTTCGGGCCCTTTCCCAAGTGGCCGCCGTTGCGGTCGATATTGTTTTCATCGCAGGCATTTGATCGCCGAGTCTCCGCAGGTGCTGCGCCGGGATGGCGGCCCAGGATTCAAGCCACAGTGGTAGCCTACCGCTCGCTTCGCTTTATTTTCTGGGAGAGATTTCAGGACTACAGAAGCGCCGGGTAAGACATTTTTGGGGTGGTAATGGGTGGTTGTCCTACCCGGCTGTCTCTTCGTTACCGACATCATACTCCCCGTTCGGTCCCGCAAGCAAATAATTCCTTTTCGGCCGATCGGCCTCTTCTTACCTAAGTAAGAGAGCACGCTCGGAAGAGGGTATCGCCCCGCGCGAAGATGGTCCAGGAATGCGGATGCTCAGGTAATTGGTTGCAGGCCGCCACCGGACGATTCAAGTTCAATGCGCAGCAGCCAGTCGAAGTGAAATTTCTGCGAGACCAGCCACCTTTCAAGATCTTCGCGTCCCGGCGCTTCAAATTCCACTAGCATCTTTCCTTCCTGCATGTTCACCAGGACGCGCTGCGCCTTGACCGCGGTACCCTCGTACATTTTTCGGGCAAGCTCATCCGCCCCTTGCCGGGTCAGACAAGCCAGTGTGTGCTGCGAAATGTAGCGCGCCATCGATGCTCCTCAGCGTTGTGATTGAGTTCGGGCGATGATCAAATCATCGCATCTTTGGCCTTGTCGGCTAGCCAACTTTTGTTTCGCTGTTCAATCTGTTCCGCCGCCCATTTGTTTGGCTGATTGAATGTGTTTCGCTGACCATGCGAACAGGTTCATTTTCGACACGCCTTTTCCGAGCGCCACGCCTTACCGATTCCGAAAGGCGTTAAAATCGGCTCGGAGGAAAAATGAGCGCCGCGAAACGCTTCCTTCTGTTGTTCTGCATCGGGTTTTCGCTCGTTATCTCCGCGCAAGTTTTGCAGGCGAAAGCTGCGACGGCCAATATCGAAGGCACCGTGCTGAATTCTGAGGGCAAGCCGGTTGCTGGCGCGCTAGTTACCATCCAGACTTCCTACGGCGCACATCCGCACGCAACTCACACCGATGCAAGTGGGCATTTTAGGTTTTCTCACTTCGCCACCGGACAGTACGATCTCCGCGCATATCACAGCGGATGTTATTCGGACTGGAACAGGCGGGTGCCGATTCGATCCGCGAAAAACGCTCCGGTTACTTTGCACATCCCTGATTCAAAGCTCTGACCGATCGCGTATAACTCTTTGCTTTTAATGAAGATTCCTGTTCTGAAGGGTACTAATACGGTTGTACCTCAAGAATGAACCGCTTGCACCATCGTTCCCGCCGCGCTGTAAGGCGAGTATGCAGTCTACGGGTTGGTCGCTGCGAACGCGGGGACGACGGTTCCGAGAAAAGGAGCCGACGCATGCTTCCAGCCCGTCCAAGTTTCCTTTCCCATAGCGGATTTCGAACAGGCGAGAGTCGCCGCTGGCCGTTCGTGCTTCCGGCGCTTCCCGAACATTAGAACGTGGTAGCGGCGAGGAAAATGTCCTCGATTGCGTTCGTATCGAGCGGCACCAGATTGCTCGCGAACGAAATAAAGGCCACCGTGTGACCATCCGAGCTGAGTGCCGGCGCCACGCTATTTCCGTTCGCCGCCGGCGAAGAAGTTCCAGTCGCGTGGCTGGCCAGAATGGTGGTTGCCACACAGGCGGTGCCAGTTGAGATGAGCGTATTGCACGTGTTTCGCACGAAGATGTTCTCGACCCCATTAGCGGCGTTAGTCGAAAGGTTTGATGCCTGCGACGCAAAAGCCACAAACTGTCCTGAGCCGCTGCTGTTCAGATTGATGCTTGGATTTTCGCTTAATCCGTTACCCGGAGAGGTCCCATTGGGCGTGGAGACGAGATACGTGGATGGGTTGCAGGTGGTGATCGTAGCGGTGGCGTCAATGCAAGTGTCGCGCACATAGATTTGCTGGATTCCGCCGGTAACCACTCCCAGATTCGCGGCCGTCGAAGCGAATGCCACAAAGCGGCCGTCGTACGACATGGATGGCTGCGAGTTCACGCCACCCGCGAGAGCTGATCCGTCGGGCGTAGAAATCAGGGTCATGACTGGAACGCAGCCCGTCGTGGCGAGTTGGCACTCGTTCTGTTGAAAAATTTCCGGCGAAGAATTCGGTGGATTCGTATTACTGGTCCCCGGAAGCAGGTTGCCAGCGTTTGAGACAAAGGCAACATATGTTCCGGTATTTCCAATCGATGGATGCGAACTGGCGCCATTTCCCGGCGTGACTCCGTCCGGCGACGAAACCAGATACGTTGTGGGCTCGCACGTAGTGCTGGTGGAAGGTGGCGTGAGAGGTGTGGTTCCGCTGCAAATGGTGCGCAGGTAAACCTGCGGAGTCACGCCATCCACTGTGACACCCGAAACAAGATTCGTCGCCAGCGAAACAAAGGCCACGAATTGCCCGTCCGGACTGAGCACCGGATTATAGCTGTCTCCATTGCCCGGATTGCCGTCGGCGCCGAGCGACACCAGCACTCCTCCTCCCGCGCTTGTGCCGGTCGTTGTGCTCGATGATGTGCTGCACGCGGTAAGCGTGCCGGTCGTTGTGCTGGTCGTGCTCGACGTGCTGGTGGTCGTGCCCGTGGTGCAGACCGGCTGCCAATACACTTGCCGCACGCCCGGCGTTACCGAAACGTAGTTCACAATGTTCGTGGCCACGGAAGTGTATGCGGCGTGATCGGCGGCGCCGTCAGTGGTGGGTTCGGAACTGGGGCCATTCGGCGCCGTTCCGTCCGCCGCCACGCTCACGATAAAGGTGCTGGGATTGCAGGTGCCGCCCAGACAAGTGTCGTGCACAAAAACCTGGCTCCCGCTGGCTGTCTGGTTCGCAATCAGGTTGCTTGAAACGGAGGCGAACACAACCAGTTCGCCGCTTGTGCTCACCGAAGGCCCGGAGGTTTCAAGCGTCAGTCCAAGCGCGCCACTGGAGCAATTGATCGCGCCGCCGCAGATGCCCGCGTTCGCCTGCGTTCCGTCGAAGGCATAGTCCACCAGCACAGGAAGCCCGGCGGTTGTCGTCGGGTCCACAGCGAATTGCGCGGCATTCGATACTCCTCCACCCGGCGCTGAGTTCGAGACCTGTATCTGGTCGATTCCACCCGCCACAAAATCGCCCGCGTTCAACTGCACACTGGCGCTGGTGGTACTGGTTGCGATGGTGGGCCGCGGGGCGCCATTGATCAGAACCACAGAATTGGG
>DASZMG010000009.1:0-3027 GCA_035551975.1 Candidatus Acidiferrales bacterium
GGCGATGCAATCGCCTGCTGGGCGACGTAGCGCAAATTGCCGCTCTTTAAACGTTGCGCGGCGATGCGGAAGCGCGTCGATTCATAATCCTCCGCGCCGAAACTTTTCACCACGTGATGCCCGGTGATCGTCTCCTGCAAAATCTGGTTCAGTCCCGCCGCCATGTCTTGCGCGTGCCGCGTGGTTTTCCTGATTCGCTTTCCAAGCCGCATGGTCAGGATCGCCACCACCGGGAACACCAGCAGACTGATCAGCGATAACTGCCAGTCAATACTGAACATCGCGAGCCCGAGGAAAATGGCCGTAAAGATCTGGCGCAGCCAATCGGCCAGCATGGTGGAAACAGCCACCTGGATCTTGTCGATATCGTTCATTACGGCCGACATGATCAGGCCCGTGCTCTGATTTTCGAAGAACTGCGCGTCTTGCCTCAGAACGCGGTCGTAGACCTCCTGGCGCAGGTCCATGATGGCGCTGATGCCGGTCCAGTTCACCAGGTAATTGCCGAGATAATCGCAGACACCCTTGGCAAGAAAGCACAGCAGAATGCCAAATCCGACCATCCACCAGATGTTGTGAATGAAGCCGGGCACCAACTGCGATAAATAAAGCTGAATGTGCGTGTGCGGAATCGAAAACAGCAAGGCGGGCGCGTTATCGGCCGGATTCGGATTCAGCACGCGTTCAAAGATGAGCGGAATGAGCTTTACCAGCAGCCCTTGCGAGGCGCCCACAATCGCCATGAAAACCACGGCGGCAATCAGTGCCGGGATGTACGGTTTGGCGTAGCGGAGCAGCCGTGAAAGATCTTTCAAGCGTGCGCCTCTTGAAATATGCGGAGACGTTCCAGCGCGGCAATTGCGCGTGACACAGTAACCTTGCTCAGGCCGTCGGGAGCCACGATCACTTGAGACTCCGTTTCCCACGGCCCCCAAATTGCCGGGTTCGAATTCCCGAACAGCACAACGGACGGGATTCCGAAGGCCGCCGCCATATGCGCGGGCCCGCTATCGTTCCCAATGAAAACCGCTGCCTTCGAAAGGACCGCCTTCGCGCCGTCTAAGTTTCCTTGCACAACCCCATGCGTTGCAAACGCGGATGCATCGTCACCCGGCGCGGCCAGGAAAACGGGGGTTATGTTCCACAACTTCAAATATCGGGCAACCTCGCAAAAGCGTTCGGCCGGCCATGTCTTGTCGGGCGCGGAAGCAAACGGATGCAGCACGCCGTAGCGTCCGCTAATTGGCGACGAGGAGGCAAACAGCGAGGCACGCGGGATGGGCTGAAGCGGAACGCCGAGCGCGAACATCGCCGAAGCGAGGTGCTCCGCTGTGTGAACGGTCCGGTTGACGCCGAGAATGCGCTGCGCGCGTGGAATCTTCAGATTGTAGGCAAACGTGACGCTATGATGAGCGAAGCCGGCGCGGCATTTGGCTCCCGATAGCGCCGTGATCCATTGGCTGCGGGTGCCGCCGTGCAGATTCAGGCAGAGCGCCGGACGCCAGTTCCGCACTTCCCGCCAGGTGGGACCCGCGATCTGCTCTAATGCCGGGTTGCCTTCGAAAACCGGAGCGAACCGTTTCTCCACCGCAACCGCGATCTTCAGATCGGGCCTGGTCTTTTTTAGCAGAGCGATTGCCGGGGTGGTCAAGACGCAATCCCCGAGCGAGCGGAGGCGAATAATCGCCGCCCGGGACCCTTCCGGTAATTGCTCGAGAATCGTCACGTAAATCTACTGCTCGATCGTGGCTTGATCGATGAGCATGATCGGGATGTCATCGCGTACCGGGTAGACCCTGTGGCACTCCACGCATTTCAGACCGCTACCATCTTCTTTGAGGATCACCTTGGCCTTGCAAAAGGGGCAAACGAGAATGTCCAGCAATTCTTGGCTGATGGGCATGGAAACTTTCAGTTTATCAACGGCGGGCTACTCCACAGCACGGATACCCTGCAAGCGGTCACGCATTTTCGGGGTCAGCTTCTTTTCGATGTCGGGCGTAATTAGCCCCGCTTCGTCCATGTCTTTCAAGTGCGTCTGATCTTTCAAACGAAAGCTAGTCAGCTTCATGCGAACGAGGTCCGATAGCGGAATCAGAGGCACTCCGCGCAACTTATGGGATGTGACAAGAGGCGGAACCGGCTGCTCGTATTCCGGCCGCACCTTTTCGCCGGTAAATACAAGATGAACCGCCCGTTTAGCCGAAGGAGCGTCGCGATCCACCAGCATGTCCCCGCCAGCAACGTGCCGGTACTCCAACCCAAATGGCCGCACCGCAGCCGCAATCCGCTGCACGTCTTCCCGCCGGACAACAATGTCGACGTCTCGCGTCAACCGACCGGCGTCCGGTTCGGCTTCTTCCACATAGAGATATACCGCGAGCCCACCAACTATCCGGTATTCAATATCCGCCTCGGAGAACGCTTTCTCCAAAGTCGCTGCTAATTGAAAAAGCCGGTCCACCCGTTCCTCAAAGAAAGAGTTGACCAAGACAGCCATTTATCTATTTTGGCCCAACGTAAATACCTGCGCGATCGATAAGCCGGTTTTTGTCCCGCCGAAACGGGGGCAACCATTCGTCTAGGCCTTCCATTACTGGAAGGCTCGAGCGACCTACCCGGAAGTTGTGACGGAGCGGGGCCACTCCTCCTCCCCTATTTGGTCTTGCTTCGCATGGGGTTTTCCCTGCCAGCCGCGATTACTCGCGCCGCGGTGCGCTCTTACCGCACCTTTTCACCCTTACTCGCCGGCGAACCGGCAAGCGGTATATTTTCTGTGGCACTATCCGTAGCGCGCGCTTTGAGCACGAACCCCCGGCCGTTAACCGGCATGCTGCCCTATGAAGACCGGACTTTCCTCTCGATCCGCTCAAAAAGCGGACCCAGCGGTTGCCTGATCGCGCAGGCATGAACCATTTTGTCAGAAAGCCCGGCAACGCCGCTTCGGCTGCCAGGCTTTATTGCAAAGATAGGAGTGTTGAAGTTTTTCGTCCAAAGCTTCGGCTGCCGTGCTTCGCAGGCCGACGG
>DASZMG010000010.1:0-34697 GCA_035551975.1 Candidatus Acidiferrales bacterium
CAATCCGCCGCGCCGATGGTAAACATCGTCGTAATCTCCGCCGCCGCGCCCTGGCCGTAGGTGAGGTGATCTTTTCCAATTTTCTCGCCGACCGTCACTACGATTCGCTTCCAGCCGATCATCGTACCATGTCCACCGCCACTGCTACTTTCACCCAGGGTGGGAATGAACTTAGTGACGTTGTCGATGTGAGTCTTGTAGTTCTTGGCACGGCTAGTTTCCTGCGGAGGTACCTTGCTGGGCTCACTAACTATGGGCGAGTTCTAGACACCGCGCTCCGCCAGCGATCGTGTTTCCTTTTCCCACATCGTCACATCGCGGCCGATCTTCCGCTCCCGCGCGATTTCGTAAATCCTACCGGCCACCACAATGTCCTCCGTGGCCACCCCATTCGACTTGAACAGCGTGATCTGGTGCGCGTTCGTCCGCGCCTGGATCGTTCCCGAGACAACGTCCGCGAACTCGTGAACTGTCTCCCAGCGCAATGCGTCTCCCGCAAACCCGTGGATTAGATCGCCCGCCTCAATCTTGGACTGCTCGCGCGAATCCGCTGCAATGAAGTCACTGCGCCGCACCGCTTCGGTGTCCAGTTCCCTTTTCGCCGCCTGATTCACACCGATGGCGTTGATATGCATTCCCGGCTCAAGCCATCGCCCATCCAGCACCGGTTCCTTTGACGTGGTCGCCGTCGAAACAATATGCGCGCCGCGGACGGCTTCTTCCGCAGAGCCGACCGCCTTCACCGGAATGCCCAGCCGCTCCGTCATCTCTTTCGCGAATGTCTCCCGCCGTTCCGCGTTGCGCCCATACGCGCGAATACTTTTCAGTTTCCGTACCGGCGCAATGGCCTCGAGTTGCGTACGCGCCTGCAACCCCGTCCCGATAATCGCCGCGACGCTGGCATCCTCACGCGCCATGAACTTTGTGGCCACGCCGGTGGCTGCGCCGGTGCGCATTTGTCCCAGGTAATCCGCTTCGATCAGCGACACCATTTCGCCGCTCGCCGCCTGGAAAAGCGTCACCACGAATCGTGCTCCTTCCCGGGCAATCGAATAGATTTTCAGCCCCATGTAGCCCGTGGTCAGGTCGGCAGCAGCCATGTGATTCAGCACGCCCTGTCCCGGCACATACAGTCGCTGGCGATATTGCAGCGTGGCTTTACCTTCCGCGAGCCGCCGGAACGACGTTTCCACCAGATCCAGCGTCATCGGCATGGTCAGAATCGACTTCACATTCGCTTCACTCAGCAGCAAGGGCATGGCTTCCTCCAGGCGTTAGGGTACACGTGTGCTCAGATTGATCTTCTAGGAAGGCAATTCCGCGAGAAAACTTTTACCATGGAGAATCTTCGTACCGAAATTTTCCGCGATGGTTTGTCCCATGTCGGCGAGCGTGGCGCGCGTGCCGAGATTCGCGCCGTGAATTGACCGCGGAGTGTAGGCCACGATGGGGACGTATTCGCGCGAATGGTCCGTTGTGGGATTCACCGGATCGGGATCGCAGCCATGATCGGCGGTGATGATCAGCAAGTCCGAGGGACGCAGCTTCTCCAGAAACGGACCGAGCAACGCGTCGAATTCTTCGAGCGACCGCGCGAAACCTTCCACATCCTTGCGGTGGCCATAGAGCATGTCGAAGTCGACCAGGTTCGCGAAGATTAATCCTTCCGGTTGTCGCTCCAGTGACTCGGTAAGCTTGGCCATGCCGTCGGCGTTATTTTTCGTGGTGACGTAGTTCCCTACCCCGCGGCCATTGTAGATATCGTGAATTTTGCCCACGCCGAAGACCGGCACGTTGCGCTCGGCCAGCACGTCCATCAGCATCGGCCGCGGAGGCTCGACGGCATAGTCGTGGCGGCGCTCGGTGCGCCGGAAATTTGCGGGCGTGCCGGTGAACGGACGAGCGATTACGCGGCCCACGCGATTCGGCCCGTCGAGCAGCTTGCGGGCAATTTCGCACTCGCGATAAAGCTCGGTGATTGGAATCACTTCTTCGTGCGTGGCGATCTGAAAAACGCTGTCGCCCGAGGTGTAGACAATCGGAAATCCGGTGCGTACATGTTCTGCGCCGAGCTCCTTGATGATCTCTGTGCCGGAAGCGGGCTTGTTGCCGATGGTCTTTCGGCCGATCTGGCGCTCGAACTCCGCGATCAGTTCCTTGGGAAATCCGCGCGGATAGACGGGAAAAGCCTGGTCGAGCCAGATGCCGGCCATCTCCCAGTGGCCCGTGGTGGTGTCCTTGCCGGGCGAAACGGTGGCGCCCTCGCCGTAGCTGCCGGCCGGCTGCGCGGGCGGAGCGAGGTGCGCCAGCGGCTTGATGTTGGCAAGCCCGAGACGCGTGAGGTTGGGCAACTTCAGGGGACGCGCGCGCGCGATGTGGCCCAGCGTGTCGCGGCCCACGTCGCCATAATCCGCCGCATCGGGCAGCTCGCCGATGCCAACGCTATCCAGCACAATCCAAATTACTCGTTTGAAAGCTTTCCCGTTTGTCATCGCGTCCGCAACCGCACTTGGTATCTGCCGTCCGCGTAGGGATTGTATCAATTCAGTCGCGATTTGATGCGGATGAGCGGTCAGCGTATAATTTTTTGTTTATACGCATGCCACTGGAACCCACTGAGGACGCCGTGCCCACCCCTCCCTTGCCGGGAAGCGCCGCGGCCAGCAAAACGCGCGAAATGGCGGACGGCGAGGAAGAGATTCGCGTGCAGGGCGCGCGCGTCCACAACCTGAAAAATATCAGCTTCAACATCCCGCACAACGCCATCACGGTGGTAACGGGAGTTTCCGGCTCGGGCAAGTCCAGCCTGGCGTTCGACACGCTGTACGCCGAGGGCCAGCGCCGCTACATCGAGTCTCTTTCCGCCTATGCGCGGCAGTTTCTGGAGCGCATCGAAAAACCCGATGTGGACGAAATTACGGGTATCGCTCCGGCCATCTCCATCCGGCAGAAGAACTCCACGCGCAACCCGCGCTCCACCGTAGCGACGGCTACCGAAATCTACGATTACCTCCGGTTGCTTTTCGCGCGCGTCGGCCACACCTTTTGCTACAACGACGGAGAAGAAGTTCGCAAAGATACCCTCGACGAAATCGCACAAAAAGTGATGGCCATGCCGGCAGGCCGGCGCTTTTACGTGCTCTTCGCGCTGAATCTCACGCCGGAACACTCCAGTTCATCGGGAGCGAAACCCGCAACTCCTGCCAGCAGCACGCTAGCGGAGCTGACGCTTCACCCTTCGAGGGCTTCGGGACCGGACGAAACCCCTGGCCCTGCGAACCAGCAGCATGAAATCGCCACGCGCGGCCGAAAATCCGCGAAAGCGGCTGCAAACAGCACGCGCGACGCGCTGATAAATCTGCGCAAGCGCGGATTTAATCGCCTTTATCAGAATGGCCGCGTGTTTGAGTTTTCGACGCCCGAAGAATTGCTCGACGTCGATTTCACCAAGCCGGTGTTTGTGGTGGTTGACCGGCTGGCGCTGGCCCCCGATATTCGTTCGCGCCTGGTCGATTCCATCGAGATCTGCTATCGCGAAGGCCGCGGCGAAGCTATTTTGGAATTCGTGCCGGACGCACCCGGCGCCGCGCCTGAGCACCTCACCTTCAGCGAGCGCTTTGCCTGCAAAAAGTGCGGCACGCTGTATCAGGAGCCCGAGCCGCGCCTGTTCTCGTTCAACAATCCTTACGGCGCCTGCCCGCGCTGCCAGGGATTCGGCAACACCATCGACTTCGACATCGACCGCGTCATCCCCGATAAAAGCAAGTCTCTCGGGGAAGGCGCAATCGAGCCCTGGACCAAGCCGCGTTACAAAAATCTCGCCGCCGAATTAAAGGATTTCGCTCGCGCGAAAGGCATTCCCTGGGATGAGCCTTATCGCGACCTCACCGACGCGCAAAAGGAGATGCTGCTCGAAGGCGACAAGAAAGAAGAGTTTCCCGGCATCAAGGGATTCTTCAACTGGCTGGAGCGCAAGAAATACAAGCTGCACGTGCGCGTGTTCCTCAGCCGCTATCGTGGTTACGCCACTTGCCCGGAGTGCAACGGAACGCGGCTGCGCGTGGAAGCGCGCGCCGTGCGCATCAATGCAGGTGCCATCGGGGGTTCCGTCGGCCGCTCCATCACCGAAGTCTGCAAGCTGACGGTGAAAGAAGCGCGCCCGTTCTTCGACAGCTTGAAGCTAAGCCCGGACGAAACGGTTATCGCCGACAAAGTGCTGGAGGAAATTCAGCAGCGCCTGCGATTTCTGGACGAAGTCGGCCTCGATTACCTCACGCTCGATCGGCTCACCTCCACGCTGTCCGGCGGCGAAACGCAGCGCATCCAGCTCGCCACTTCGCTCGGTTCAAATCTGGTCGGCGCGCTCTACGTGCTCGACGAGCCTTCCATCGGACTGCACCCGCGCGACACCAATCGCCTGATTCAAATCCTGAAAGGCTTGCGCGATCTGGGCAACACGCTGGTGGTGGTTGAGCACGATCCCGACACAATTCTGGCCGCGGACAACGTGATGGATCTTGGCCCGGGAGCGGGCGAGCACGGCGGGAAACTAATTTTTGCCGGCACGCGCGACGCCATGCTGGCCGATCCGCACTCGCTCACCGGCCGCTACTTGCGCGGCGAATTGCGCATCCCGGTGCCGCAGCGGCGCCGGCGTCCTTACGGCAGATTCCTGAAGATTTTCGGCGCGCGCAGCCACAATCTAAAAAATGTCGACGTGATTTTTCCGCTGGGAATGTTGGTTGCCGTCACCGGCGTGTCCGGTTCGGGCAAATCGACGCTGGTCTACGATGTGCTATATAAGGCGTTGCAGGCCAAGCGCACGGGCGGCAACTATCACGGATTCTGCGCGCGCATCGAAGGCGACAACAATCTCACCGAAGTGGAAATGATCGACCAGTCTCCCATCGGCCGCACTCCGCGCTCGAATCCTGCGACCTACATGAAGGCGTTCGATCCGATTCGTGAAGTGTTTGCCTCCACTCCGCAAGCCAAGAAGCGCGGCCTCACGCCTGGCCACTTCTCGTTCAATATTCCCGGCGGACGCTGCGAAGCGTGCCAGGGCGATGGCACCGTCACCGTCGAAATGCGCTTCCTTGCGGACGTGGAGTTGATTTGCGAAGAATGCCGCGGCACGCGCTACAAGAGCAGCGTGCTCGAAGTCCATTTCAAGGAAAAGACCATTCACGACGTGCTGGGCATGACCGTGCGCGAGGCGCTCACTTTTTTCGCGGCGTATCCGAAAGTTACCGCGCGATTGCGCGTGCTTGAAGAAGTCGGACTGGGTTACCTGCGCCTGGGCCAGTCCGCCACCACTCTTTCCGGAGGCGAAGCGCAACGCTTGAAACTCGCCGCGCATCTTACGCGGCAGGAGAACTCCGGGGTTCTGTATATATTCGACGAGCCGACCACTGGCTTGCACTTCGACGATATTCAGAAGCTCCTGACCGCATTTCGCAAGCTGCTCGACGGGGGAGCTTCGGTGCTGATCATCGAGCACAATCTGGACGTGATGAAATCGGCGGACTGGATTATCGATCTCGGCCCCGAAGGCGGAGAAGCCGGAGGCCGCGTGGTGGCAGCCGGAACGCCAGAGCAGGTGGCGCGAAATTCGCAATCGCTTACCGGAAAGTTTTTAGCGCCGGTGCTGAACGGCCGTAACGGTACAGTTCACGCGAACACAAAAAATGCTTCCGCTGCAAGCAGCAGCGCAAACGGCGGCGAAACGGCCGGCGCGGACCATCCTTCTGTGAAGTGACATTTCGATGAAACTGGCGCTGAAGCTTGCGACTTGCTGCGCGCTGTGCCTGGTGGCCGGCGCAATGCAGCCCAGCTATTCCCAGTCGGTGGGCACCGGCAAGAAACGCATCCCCGCCGATCCCGACGCCGCCGCAGCAAATAAATTGCTCGCGGATGCGCAGTCGGCCATGGACCGCAAGGATTTTCCAACCGCGGCTCAGGATTATCAGGGCTATCTCACCAAAAAACCGGACGATGCCCTGGCGCACTTCGGTCTGGGCTATGCGTTCATGTCCATGGAAAAACTGGACGACGCGAAGAGCGAATACGAAAAGGCGCTGGCCATCGATCCGAAAATGGGGCCCGCCTATTTGAACCTGGGATTGACGCTGCTCGATAGCGATCCGGCGGCAGCCATTCAGCCGCTGCAGCAAGCCGTCAATCTAATTCCGAACCAAGCCGCTCCAAAATTCCTACTCGCCACCGCTCTGGAAAAGACTCACAAGCTGCCCGAGGCCATCGAGCAATACCAAGCAGCCGTAGCGATCGACGGCGCCGATTTCAACATGCGCTTTGCCTTGGGGCGTGCGCTGTTGATGGCTGGCCGGCCCGCGGAAGCCGAGCCCGAGTTCCGCACCGCCGCGGAGATGCGGCCGGACGTAGCTCCCGCCCGACTGGGATTGGCACGCAGCCTTGCTTTAGAAAAGCATTTCGATGAAGCCGCGGTGGAATTCGCGAAATATCTTCAGCTTCAGCCAAACGATGCGGGGGCCCACCTGGAACGCGCGTCGGCTCTCGCGGAAATGAAAAAGTACGACGATGCTCTTGCCGAACTGGACAAGTCTCCCAGTACAGGCCCAGCCAGCCTTCCCGCCTTGAAACTCCGCGCGCAAATCTATTTCCAGAAAGAGCGCTACGACGACGCCATTCCCATCTTACAAAAGGCCGAGCCGCTCGCTCCGAACAATCCCATGTTTCCCGCCATGCTCGGCCATCTCTATCTCGAGAAAAAGGATTATCCGGACGCAGTCCGTGAATTGATCTCCGCCTTCAAGATGGACCAATCCTCCGATGACGTGCTCAAGGACCTGGTGCTGGCGCAATACCTGAACAAAAATTATCCCGCGGCTCTCGATGGTATCGACCTATTGTCCAAACGGGAACCGCTGCCTCCCGGGAACTGGTTCATGCGCGCGGACTGTTACGATAAGCTGAATCAACCGGCTAATGCCCTGGACGCATATCAACGGTTTCTCGATTTGAACAAGGATCAGAACAGCGACATGTATTTCGAGGCGTCCGCACGCGTGCGCACCCTTACGCGCGAACTGAAGAACAAGAGGTAGCCGAGTGATCTGGAAATTCCGCCTGTGGGCGCCAATCGCGATGCTCGCGCTTCTTCCCACTGGCGCTGCGGCTCAGAACGCGGCGGCCGAATTCCACACACGCTTTCTGCAGGATACTGACCCCGTACATCGCGCCGAATCCATGCACAAGCTGGGAGCGGCGGAATTCGACGAGATCACCAAAGATTTTGACGCCGCCAAGTTTCCTGCCGCTCTAGCCTTACTGCGGGAATATCGCGACGAAATCGACGCCTGTGGAAAGGGCCTGGACGCGCGCAACGTCGACGCGGAAAAGCATCCCAAGGGATACAAACAACTTGAAATGTCGGTGCGCGAGTCCTTGCGCAGGCTCGACCGATTGATCGTCAGCCTCACCGCGGACGAGCAGGCGCCCTTCGTGGAGGTTCGCCAGAATCTCGAAGCTCAGAACCGGCACTTGCTTCATGAGCTTTTTCCTAACCGCCCCAGTGACGAGAATACCCAGCCCGATTAAAATGAGGAGTCGCCATGCGATATCGTGACTATCTCGCATTTGGATTCGCCGCCTGGTTGGTGGCTGCTCCGCTGGCTCCGCGGCTGGCCGCCGGACCGCATCCCGCTGCACAGCGTCGCGACAAGGATTATCTGAGCGATGCCGAGGCGGACAAAATCCGCGACGCGGACACTCCCGCGCTGCGCATCAAGCTTTTCATCGGTTTCGCCGAAGACCGTCTGAAAAAATTCGATTACGAACTCAACCGCAAAGCGCCCGAAAGCCGCCGCACCGAAATTCTCAACGCCCTGCTGAATGACTATTCGGGTTGCGTCGATGACGCCGCCGACCAGCTTGACGTCGCCAAAGAAAAGCAGATGGACATCCGCGACGCCCTCAAATTGATGAAGGAAAAAGACCAGCAGTTTCTCGAGACCCTCGAGAAATACGACAAGGGCGGCCCAGAGCTCGACTCTTACCGGGAAACGCTGGAGGATGCCATCGAAGGGACCAAGGACGCTTTGACCGATATTGAAGACTCGGAAAAGGAAGCCACGCCCGGCCCCGTGCGAAGGAAGCCTTCTTGAAAAAGCCGCATCGTCCGAAGCGGCTGGTTCCCGGCGGCGAACGCATTTTTCACCGCATTTACACGCGCCTCGGATGCCAGGGGCGGCCACCCCGTTTTATCGTCGAGTATCACCCTTACACCGACTTGACCCATACCATCCGGCTGCGCGAAGACACCGCTCACGTGCGCCTTTCGGATGTATTGCGAGACGCCCCGCGCACTGTTGTAGAGGCCGCCGCCGCGATTTTGCTTGGCCGTCTCTACAGGCGGCAACCGCCTCGTGAACTCCTGGACACCTATCGCGAATTTTCCTACGCCGGAGCAACACGAAAGCGCATTTTGAAGGTTCGCAAGCAGCGGGCGCGCCGCGCCGAGCATCAGCCCGCGGGAGCTCACTTCGATTTGGCCGCGCTTTTCGCAGCGCTGAATGCCCAATACTTCGAGAATGCCTTGCCACTGCCGCAGCTTGCCTGGAGTCTGCGAGACTGGCGCACGCAGCTTGGCTGCTTCGATCCGGCGTTGAATCAGATCGTGCTGAATCGCCAGCTGGATAGCGGCGCGATTCCCGATTACGTTGTGGCCTACGTGCTCTATCACGAGATGCTCCATCAGAAACACCCCATGAAGTTTGCGCGCTGCCGCAAGGAATCGCACGGTCCGCAATTCCGGCGGGAGGAAAAAGTCTTTGCGGATTACGACCGCGCCATGAAATTCCTCGATCGCTTCCCACTAAACATTACAGGGTTGGAAAAAAGTTCATGATTCATCGGCGAGCATTTTTGAAAGAAGCCGCGGGCGCCAGCGCCGGGATCTTCTTCGCGAATTGCGGTTGTATGCAGGCTGCGTCTGCAGCGCCTCAATTGCCAGGTGCTTCGAAGCGTCGGGAAGTGACGATTGGCGGCAAGCGGGCAATGACGATTGATGTGCATAGCCACTGCATCGTCGACATCCGCGAATTGGTAAAAGATCACGAGGAAGGCCGGTCTGATCCTTTTCTGAATCCGGCGCGGCAGCGATTTCTGGATCCCGCTCATGTCGAGGATCGTCTGCAGCACATGGACACTCACGGCATCGATCTGCAAGCGGTGAGCTTATTCCCAAGTTATAGCTACTGGGCGGATCGGGAACTTGCCAAACGAATTGTGCAACTTCAGAACGAAAAGATATCTGAATTGTGCGCTGCGCATCCTGATCGTTTTGTTGGGCTCGGCGCCGTCGCGTTACAGCATCCCGATCTGGCTGTCGAGCAGATGGATTATGCAGTGAAGAAACTGGGAATGCGCGGATTTGAAATTGAAGGCAGCGTGAACGGAGAGGATCTATCTGCTCCCAAATTCGAGCCTTTCTGGTCCAAAGCCGAAGAACTCGATATTCTCATTTTCATTCACCCCTCCGGCTTCGCCGAAGGGCGCCAGCAGCTTGGTGGCAATGGGTTCCTGACCAATGTCATCGGAAATCCCCTTGAAACCACGGTGGCTCTCTCGCATTTGATTTTTGACGGGACGTTGGATCGCCATCCCGGCTTGAAAATATGTGGCGCGCATGGGGGAGGCTATCTTCCTTCCTATCTTGGACGCTCGAATCACTGTGCCGAGGCCAGCGGCAACTGCAAGCCTGTCAAAAAGAAGCCAAGTGAATATTTCAGGGAACAGCTTTACTGCGACTCACTCGTGTTTAGCGCGGAAGGCCTGCGGCACTTGATCGCGGAAGTTGGCGCAGATCATGTGCTGCTTGGTTCGGATTATCCGGCGGACATCGACCAACCCCATATGGGGGATGCCCGCGAAGTGGATTCAGTTCTTGGAGTTCCAGGCATCAGCGATAGCGATCAACGCGCCATCCTCGGCGAAAACGCGGCACAATTGCTTGGTATAAAGAATAGGTCGGTTTGATTTGCCTGTTTTACACAGGAGATTATCGGCCGCTTAGCTTCTCGATCTTCTCCTGCACTTTCTTGGCATCCGGCGCGTGCGGGTAGACCTTGAGATAATCCTTGTAATACTTCACTGCGTTGATGTTGTCGTGCTTCTTCTCGTAGATCTGCGCCAGCAGCATGCGCGGCTTGGCGTAATTCTCCCGGAGCTGAATGGCATCCTGGAAGCGCGCGATGGCTGCGTCCACGTCGCCTTTGTGCATGTAGAACATCCCCACATCAACGTCCTTCTCAGCGGGCAGCGGATCGTATTTTGGCTGTTGATCGGCCTGCTGCAACTCTTGCGCAGCCCCGGCGGCGGATGAAGAGGAGGAGGAAGAAGAATCGTCCTGCTTATCGCCCTGCGCCTTGGAGTCGTCCTGTTTCTGATTTTTCGAGTCACCAGCCCCGTTTGAAGCCCCGTTTGAAGCCCCGTTTGAAGGTTGATCCGATGATTGGCCGGAACCTTTGTCCGCGGGCTTGGTACGCCCATCGTTTTGCGGCTGCGCAGCCGCCATCGCCGGAACGGGTGCCCACAGCAGCGCGAGTAAAACGAGAGTCACCGCCAGGGCGCCGGTAAATGCGGAGATCACCGCGGGATGGATGAGGAAACGTCGCATGGGCCTTCCTGCAAGGGCTTAGAGCCCCTTTGCTATGATTAGAGTTGTCTCCGCCGGAACCCGCGGAGAGCGCCTCCTCATCTAATCATAGTAACGCTCACGCATGGAACTTCGCGAAAAAGTCGCCGGCTTGCCCCTGGAACCCGGGGTGTACATGTTTCAGGACGCCGCCGGGAACATTCTCTACGTGGGCAAGGCGCGCTCATTGCGCAGCCGTGTGCGCTCCTACTTTCTCGAGTCGAATTGGCAGGACGCCAAGACCGGCTCGCTCGTCCGCGAGATTGCCGACGTGGATTACATCGTCGTCGACAACGAGAAAGAGGCGCTCGCGCTCGAAAACAATCTGATTAAGCGGCACAAGCCGAAGTTCAACGTGCTGCTGCGCGACGACAAGACCTATCCCTACATCCGCTATACGGCGTTTGAAAAATTCCCGCGCGTGTACGTCACTCGCCGCCTGAAAAAGGACGGCTCCATCTATTTCGGCCCCTACTTCCCGGCCCGGCTCGCGTACCAGCTCGTGAATCTGATCCACAAGCATTTTCTCATTCCGTCCTGCACCGTCGATCTCAACCGCCGCCATCCGCGCCCCTGCCTGCAATATTACATTCACCGTTGCCTCGGCCCGTGCGTGGACGATCTGGTTACCCAGGAGCGCTATGCCGAATCCGCGCGCGACGTGAAATTGTTCCTCGAAGGAAAGCGCAGCGATCTGGCGCGCAGCCTGAAGCACCGCATGGCTCAGGCTTCCGAGCAGCAGCACTACGAGGAAGCCGCTGGCTATCGCGACCTGCTGCTCACCATCGACGAGATGGAAGACCGCCAGAAGATCGCCGCTGCCGAGGGTGATGACACCGACGTGCTCGCCTGGTACGCAGAACCGCCGCAAGTGGCCGTGAATCTTTTCCACTTACGAGGCGGCCGCGTGGTGGATCGCCGTGATTTTTACTGGGAAGACCTCGATGAATTCGATCCCGCCGAGTTTTTGCCCTCGCTGCTGAAACAGCTTTATCTCGATGCGGCCTATCTGCCCCGTTACATTCACGTGCCCAGCGGGTTTGAAGAATGCGAAATCCTGGCGGAACTGCTCAGCGAGAATGCTGGGCACCGCGTGGAGATCGTCGCTCCGCAACGCGGCCAGAAGTATGCGTTTCTTGAGCTGGTGGAGAAAAACGCCAAGCAATCGTTCCTGCAGCGATTCCGCGTGCTGCGCCCGAGCCCGCAAGCAATCGCCGAATCGCTCGAAGCCGCGCTGGTGTTGCCCGAACCGCCCAAGCGCATCGAGTGCTTCGACATCTCGCACATGCAAGGGTCGGACACAGTCGCGTCCATGGTGGTGTGGGAAGACGGGCGCATGAAGAAATCCGACTACCGCAAGTTCATCATTCGCGGCCACGCTATGCCTGAAGGCCCGGAAAAGGAATCGGGGCTACTGCGCGACGATTTTGCCAGCATGCGCGAAGCGGTCGAGCGCCGCTATCGCCGCGTCCTCGAAGAAAACAAGCCTCTGCCCAGCCTGATCCTCATCGACGGCGGCATCGGCCAGTTGCACGCCGCGGCCGACGCGCTCGACAAATTGCAGATCATCAATCAGCCCATGGCCAGCATCGCCAAGAAAGAGGAAATTCTTTACGTGCTGGGACGCGAGGACGAACCGATCGTCCTCGACCGCCATTCGCCAGTGCTGCACTTGATCCAGCAGATTCGCGACGAAACGCACCGCTTCGCCGTGACGTTTCATCGCCAGCGCCGCTCCAGCCAGCGGCTGCGCACTTCGCTCACCGAAATTCCAGGAGTAGGCCAGCGTACCGCGGTTCGGTTGCTGCGGCGCTATGGCAGCGTCGCGCGGCTGCGCCAGCTCAGCGTCGAAGAGCTCGCGGCGGAGTTGCCACGCAATCGCGCCCAGCGCGTCTACGACGTGCTGCATGGCCCTTCTGTCGACCAGCAACCGCCGGAAACTCAGGCGCCTCACGACCCCCCCGCCTGAAAAACCGGTTGTTACCTCATACGTTGCATAACGCCGTAGTTATAGTCCGGTTATTGCCCTTTTTTAATAAACTGCTCCTTGCAGCGGCCTTTCACTGCCGCGGCCCATTCACGATGATGCACATCGTCGTTTCTCTGCCGAACGACAACAAGTATCAGCATGAGCAAGCTGTTGTGGCCCGGGCTACCGCCTTGCGCTTGGGCGTCGAAATGGAGTTGTTTCACGCCTCTGATGACGTGATCTCGCAGGGGCAACAGTTATTGAATGTCATCCAGGCTAATCCCTCTTCCCGACCGGATGCCATCATCGTGGAACCCGTCAGCGGAGCAGGATTGGAGCGCGTCGCCCGTGCTGCCGTCGCCGCTGGCATTGCGTGGATTGTCAGCAACTTTAACGTCGAATATCTCACCGAACTGCGCGCAATCTCATCCGTGCCGGTTTTCGTTGTTTCGCAGGGGCAGTTCGATATTGGAGTAACTCAAGGCCGCCAGATGGCTGCACTCGCTTCGTCAGGCACAGTTCTTTACATTCAGGGCCCCGCTACCAGCCCGGTTTCCGTGCAGCGCCGCCTGGGCATGGAAAAAACCAAGCCGTCGGCTTTGAAAGTCAGATCGCTGCACAGCCGGTGGAGTGAGGAAAGCGCCGAGCAAGCCCTCGCGGCCTGGCTTCGTTTAGCTACTTCTCGCGCCGAACATTTCGATTTGATTGCTGCCCAAACGCACGAACTCGCCCTCGGCGCGCGGAGCGCGTTCGAAGCGGTCCCGCGGAGCGATGAGCGGAAACGCTGGTCGAACCTTCCCTTTCTAGGGATTGGTATTTCCAGTCAGGTAACGACGTTGGTAGATCAGGGTTTGTTAACCGGAACGGTCACTACCTCGACCACCATGGACATTGCGTTGGAACTCGCCGTCAATGCCATCAAGCACAAGATCGCCGTGCCCGAGTGTACCTTCGTGCGGACATCATCGTATCCCGCGATAGAGGACTTGGCGCGCAAGAATAGGCCTTCGTGCCGCGTGCCGGCTTGAAGGAACTTGATTATTTAGGGAGCTGGAATTTGCGGGGCCGTGCAAAACGGCCCCGCATTTGCGAGTTTAAAGCCGGGTAGTTTGTCGAGGCATTACTGTTACTGCTGTGGACGTCGGCCGCCGCCTTCACCCGCCGGAGCCATGGGCTGCGCTACCGCGGGTTGCGGTCCAAGCACCTTGACCAGCGCTTGATACGCGCACTGTTCGTCCGCATTGCCACCGCCAACGCCGATCGAGCCAATCAGTTGCCCATCTACAACGATCGGCAGCCCGCCCGGTACGAAGTAATACGACAAACCTTCCGCTTTGCCGAGGTCCAGGCGAATCATCCGGCCGTCGAGATCCTTAAATCGCTGCGCCACAGCAGCCGAAGAAGAGCGCGCATACAGCGCCGTCTTCGCCTTCATCAAGCCCGTTTCCACGCCGATGGGAAGAACCCCGTCCATCGCGTGTGAGTCGACAATTTCGCCTGTCGGCGAAAGAACATAAACAACAACGGACACGTTGCCGCCCTGAGACTTGGTCCAGTCAACGCACGCATCCACCAGAGCGCGCGCTGTATCCGCGTTGATCGCTGCCTTCATTAAGGTGCGCTTCGCCACCTCGTCCGATACAGTTACTTTGCTGAAAGGCGCCGCCATGCTGCCTTGTGCCCGAGCGACGCTATTGCCGAAGGCGAATGTTGCTACTGCCAGTGAAGCGATCACTCCCGTGCGGAACAACCAGGCTTTCCTCATTTTCCCCTCATCTCCACGAAAAAGTTGCCGTAAGAAACCTTCGGCGGATGGTATTTCCTTCCTGCGGGACTTTATACCGTGCAGGTGCGGATTCGCAAGTTTTGTATTGTCCGATCCACTTCTTATCTTGTCCGATATCTGCGTCAGATGCGGCCCCAAGGCGCGGGCTTGACATCATAACAGCGGGATCCCCTCCCACAGCGGCGCAGGACGTGGCCAGCCCTGGCGCGACATCTGTTACTATTCCTCGCGGCCATCGCCTTTTTTTTTCGCCTTCAGAATTGTTTGCGCGGGCCCGGAGCGGAATGCTCGAAAAAAGCAGCACTATCGCAGTTTCTCCTCCGCCCGCGGGCAGCGGCAACTCCGCTCCGGAAGCGCGTCTCGCCCGCATCGGCATGGCCCTGGCCGACTGGAGCGAGCGCTGGTTCCCCGACGCCTTCGTCTTCGCCCTGATCGCACTCGTCATCGTATTCCTGGCCGGAGTGGCGCTGGGCACGCCCGTAAAAAATCTCGTCCAGTATTTTGGCCAGGGCTTCTGGAGCCTGATTCCCTTCACCATGCAAATGGCCATCATCATCATCGGCGGCTATGTGCTGGCGACTTCCCCGCCGGTTTACGGACTGATCTGCCGGCTGGCGCGCATTCCGCGCACTCCGCGCGGCGCCATTGCTTTCGTGGCTTTCTTTTCGATGACCACATCGCTGATCAGTTGGGGTTTCGCGCTGATCTTCGGGGGGCTGCTCGCGCGCGAAGTGGTGCGCAATGTCCGTGCCATCGACTATCGCGCCATCGGCGCCGCCGCCTACCTCGGCAATGGCAGCGTTTGGGCTCTCGGTCTCTCTTCCTCCGCCGCGCTGCTAATGGCCACACCCTCCTCGATCCCCGCGAACCTACTCAAAGTCAGCGGCGTAATTCCGCTGAGCCAAACCATTTACACCTGGCAGAGCCTTACCACGGTCGCGGTTCTAATGGTCGTCACCACCACTGTGGCCTATTTCTCTGCTCCGAAAAGCTCGGCCAAAACGGCGGAGTCCTACGGCGTCACCGAGGGAATCGAAATCGGCAGCCTCGACGCGCGCCGCACTCCCGCGGAATGGCTCGAATACGCGCCGGCGCTCTCGATTGCGATCGGAGCAGTTGGCTTCGCTTATCTTGTCCAGGTGGTCGCCGCTAAAGGTCCGGTCGCGGCCCTCGATTTAAACACCTACAACTTTTTCTTTCTGATGGCGGGCTTGCTGTTGCACTGGCGTCCGCGCTCGTTCACGCGTGCCGTGAACAATGCCGTGCCGGCAACCTCCGGTGTGCTGATTCAATTTCCGTTTTACGGAGGAATCTTCGGAATCGTGACCATGTCGCCCATCGCGCGCGAGCTGGCCCAATTCTTCGTGCGCGTTTCCTCGCACGGCACCTTTCCTCTGCTGGTAGCGATGTATTCGGCGATCCTCGGCCTGTTCGTTCCTTCGGGTGGCAGCAAATGGATCATCGAAGCGCCTTACGTGCTGCAAGCAGCTAAGGATTTGCACGTACACCTGGGCTGGGTGGTGCAGATTTACAACGCGGCGGAAGCCTTGCCAAATCTCATCAATCCCTTCTGGATGCTTCCTCTCATCGGCATCCTTCGCATCAAGGCGCGCGATCTGGTGGGTTACGGCCTGCTGCAGCTCACCATCAACACCGTGCTGGTTTTCTTCCTGATGTGGTTCCTCGCCCGCACCTTCACCTACATCGCTCCCCTCTAGTTTTTCCGTGAAGATTTCCGGCCATTCTTCGCTCGAAATATCGAAGGGATAGGCCATACAAGGGAGTGACGCGTGGCGCGGCACGGAATGTTTGTTTTCAAGGGTTTGCGATGCGCTCCACGTGGCAACCTGTGACGCGTGGAGGCACGTCGGATACAAGCAAGTCTCAGCGAGAGAGCCGCCGTTGATCAGCAGTGTTCGATTGAGTCTTCGACGAGATTGCTTCGCGACGCCCATTTCTACCTGTTACCTCCGGTGCAGGGTAACATGCGAGCGAAGGGCGTCAAGATAGCGGAAATACGGAGATAGGAGTATTGGGAGTAACGCTACGAGTGCGGGAATGGCTGCGGTACCGCGTTGTATTCGCCCAGCAAGCACCCCGCTCCGATTCCCGCGCACATCGCGATAAACGGCATCAGAGACAGGTGGTACCGCGGATCGCCCATGAAAACCAAGTAGATCGCGGTGAAATAAAGCAGAATCATAATCAGCCTGTTATCGCAATTCCGGCCGAGCACCCCCCGAAGATTCGCGACCAGATTGAAGGCGCGCAACCCATCGGCTGAGCACCCGGTTTCGAAATCTCCTCCAAACCCGTTGTTGCTGCCGAAGGCGAAATCAGGTTAGGATCAATCCCGACCTTGGCGCCCATGGCACGACGCTACTCACTTCGCCTCATCGCGCTGCCCCTGATCCTGGCGGTAGTGACCCTCAGCGTTCAGGTGGTCGCCCATTATGACGGCGACGCCCACGACGAAGCGCATTGCACCTGCCAGGTCTGCCATGTCACCCACGCCGCCGTTCCACAACCGGCGACTCAAGCGCAGATCGAGGTTCCGCTTCAGATCAGCCGGTTCGCGCCGTCCGAAACGCTGGCGTCTCGCATCGAATCCGCCAGCATCCTAAGCATTCCTCGCGCTCCACCTGCCTGAACTCGGTCACCCCCACACATAAATAACTTTCGGCGAACGCGCTTCCCTGTCGTAGCGCGCGACTCTTTTTTCATTTCGTCCGGCGCTGGGCCTCCCGCCCGCAGCCGCTTTTTCATATTGGGGGGAAAATGATTCGATTTTTGAAAGCACTTCTATCGGTACAGGTGTATCTGGTCGCGATGTTGCTGTGTGCCAGTGCGGTTGGCGCTCAAGTGGGCAATTCTGGCACGATTCAGGGAACGGTCACCGATCCTTCGGGGGCCCTCGTTTCTAATGCAACGGTCACCATCCACAACGCGGTCAGCGGACTTGATCGTACCGCCAAAACAGACTCTTCAGGAAGCTTCAGCTTCCCCAACGTACCCTACAACCCCTACCATCTCAGCGTTACCGCTCCCGGATTTTCCGGCCACGCCGAAGATGTGGATGTCCGCTCAGCCATTGCGCTGAACCTGAAAATCAATCTGACGCTAGGTCAGACCACCGAATCGGTAACAGTCGAGGCGGCAGGAGATCTGGTTGAAACCGATTCCACCGCGCACACCGATATCGACCGTCAATTGTTCAATCAGGTCCCTGTGGAGAGTGCTTCTTCCTCGCTCAGCTCACTCGTGACGCTGGCGTCTCCCGGAGTTGCGGCGGACTCGAATGGACTGTTTCATGGCCTGGGCGATCATGCTGAGAACTCTTTCTCTGTCGACGGCCAGCCCATCACCGATCAGCAAAGCAAGGTTTTCTCGAATCAGATCCCCATGGATGCAGTTCAGTCCATGGAGGTGATCGAAGGCGCGCCGCCAGCCGAATACGGCGACAAGACCAGCCTTGTGATCGACGTGACCACGCGCTCCGGCCAAGGCGTCACCACGCCGCATGGCAGCACCACCGCCGAATACGGAAGTTTTGGGTCTGTCAGCGGAGCGTTCGATCTCTCCTACGGCGGCCAAAAGTGGGGGAATTTCATCGCAGTGAGTGGATTGAATTCCGGACGGTTCCTCGACGGGCCCGAATTCGTCGTCATGCATGACAAGGGCAACGAAGAGAATTTCTGGGATCGAGCCGACTATCAATTTTCCACCGCTGACTCCGTGCACATGAATCTGAACTTTACGCGTTCCTGGTTCCAAACGCCCAACTCGTTTGACGGCCAGTACGCCAGTGCCTGGAATGGAGCGATTGTGGACAATGGCGGGCTCGGACCTGATGGCAAGCCGGTCGGTCCAACGGATCAGCGCTCGCAGATTCGCACATTTAACCTCGCCCCGACCTGGACGCACATCATCAACTCCAACACCGTTTTTACCGGCGGCCTGTTCGTGCGTCACGACCAGTTCAACTATTATCCTAGCGGCAATCCTTTTGCCGATTTCCAGCCGGACCTGCAATCGCAAACCGTGTCCCAGCTTCGCTTCCTCACCAATGCCGGCGCCCGCGCCAGCGTTTCCTATGTGAAGGGCATCAACAATATCAAGGCCGGTGTCACCTACGAACACACCTTCCTTACAGAACACGATAGCGTAGGCATCGTCGACCCGAACTTCGTCGCCTCGCTCACAGACGCCAATGGCAATTCCTGCCTGAACGCCAATGGCATCCCTTTTGAATCCCCCTGCACAGATGTCGCTCCTCACGACCTGACAACCGGCGGAACCCTGTATCGCTTCCTTGGCCACACCGATGTTAAGGAACTCTCGCTGTATGTTCAGGACTCGATCACGGCCGGCAACTGGAATTTCAACCTGGGCATACGCGGAGACATCTACAACGGCCTCACCAAGGCTCAACAGGCGGAGCCGCGCCTGGGAATTGCTTACAACATCAAACCGAGCAGCACGGTGCTGCGCGTTTCCTATGCGCGAACGTTGGAAACTCCGTTTAACGAAAACCTGGTCCTATCGAGCGTCGGTTGCAATGATCCGGTTTTGTCTCCGCTCCTTCTGTGTGCTCCAGGCTCCAATTCATTGCTCAGTCCCGGGTTTCGCAATGAGTTTCATGCCGGCTTGGGACAGGCATTCGGCAAGCATTTCGTGGTGGACGCCGAATATATCTGGAAGTACACACACAACGCCTACGATTTCAGTGTCCTCGGCGCCACGCCCATCACCTTCCCGATCGAGTGGCACAACTCGAAGATCCCTGGATTCACGGCTCGCGCGGATGTAACGAACTTCGGTGGTTTCACCGCCTACGTGGTTATGTCCAGCGTAGCAGCCCGTTTCTTCACGCCGCAAATTGGCGGAGCTGGCGCTGCCCCATCCGGAGTCTCCGTTTTTCGCATCGATCACGACGAGCGCTACAATGAAACCACTCACCTGCAGTATCAACCGGCCAAGCTCCACGGACCATGGGTCGGTTTCAATTGGCGCTATGACAGCGGGCTTGTCGCTGGGCCCGTTCCCTGTGCCGGAGGAAATTGCGCCAACGGCCCCGATGGCACCGACACGACCGTCGTTGACGTTTCGGGGATCAGTCCGGATCAACAGTTTCAGGCCGGTCTGTTCTGCGGTTCGGTCCGTCCGACGCCTCCCTCGCCGGCAAACCCGGCCGGTACTCCCATAAGTTCGGCTCTGGGTTTGAATTTGTGCCCCGCAAGCCAGTACGGTTCGCACCTGGTAAAGATACCCGCTCCAGGAACCGAAGACGATGACCGCAATCCGCCTCGAATCCAGGCGCGCAATCTATTCGATCTGGCCGTGGGAGACGACAACGTGTTCCGCGGCGACCGGTTCAAGTGGAGCGCACGGATCACGGTCATCAACCTGGCCAACCAGTATTCCCTTTACAACTTCCTCTCGACGTTCAGCGGCACGCACTATGTGACGCCACGATCGATCACCGGTCAGATCGGCTTTCACTTCTAGCGTGTGGCAGTGGCGGGCGATCTCATCGGGTCGCCCGCTGCTGCTCCATCTGGGCAAGCCGCATGCGACGACTCACTCCATCCAAAATTCGAAGCATTCGCAAGAACTTGGGGATGTCGAAGAAAGCGTTCGGCGACATCCTCTGGGCTGCTTTGACCACGGTCGAACAGTGGGAGTCCGGCGAATGCTCGCCCGTCGGAATGCACTATCGGCTTCTGTTGCTTTTGGAGCAAGAGGCGAAGAACCCTTCGTTCCATTCGGCTTTGCGGGACGGCAGAGCGGCCGATCCCTTATTCGTGTTTTATCGGCTGTTAGCTTCCCTTTTCGAAGGCAAGAATGCGGCAAAAGAAACCGAGGCTCCGAATGAAACGCGCCATTTCCAGAAAAATCCCTTCCAGCGAAGTGCGTAAGATTCGGAAAGAACTCGGTTTTTCTCAGGAAGAATTTGCGCGTTTTTTGTGGGTTACCTACTCCACTCTCAATCGCTGGGAGGCCGGGCGCGCCGCTCCCTTCGGCTTGCACTTGCGCATTCTTACGCTTCTCCAGCACACACGGCACAGAAAGTTTGTCGCCAGCCTTCTTGAGGATGCCCGCATTTCGGATCCAACGTTCCTGCTTTATCGGCTTCTTGATTTTGTTTATCGGGAAGGCGCTGGACGAGTAACTCAAAGCGCTCGGACGTCTTGGTCAGCGCAGCAACTCACTTCGTCCCCTTCACCTCGTTGTACACCTCGGTGATGAACCGCGTCTTGCTCTGCGGCGTGTCGCCCTTCGTTGTCGCGTCATAGGGAGCGGGCAGGTTCGCCGCGAGAACATCGTCCAGCGTTTTGCCTTGCTCCACTAGCTTCTGCACCTTCGCCAAAATATCCACCAGCATCGCGCGATACGGAAGCAGCTCCGCTTTCTTGACCATCGTGCCGTGTCCGGTGATCAGCGTCGTGTCTGGACCGGCTACCTGTTCGATCATGTCGATCGCGGTGAGCATCCCGCGGATCGAGCCGCTATTCGCCTGATCCGCGAATGGATAGCCGAAGTTCCGGTAAAAATCGCCGATGTACAGCGCGTTCGCGTGCTCGAAGCGGATCACCGTGTCGCCGCCGGTGTGGGACGCTGGCACCGGAATCAGATCGACCACTTCGCCATCCAGTCGAATCGTTACGGCCGGTACGCCCGGCTTCCCCAACTTGTACGTCACCACCGGAACTCCTGCCGGATCGGGCGCCGGTGGCATGCTGCCATCCGCCCGCCGCGGCGGATGCAGCATTTCATCCCGCAACTCTTCGCGCGCGTAGATCACCGCGCCCTGCTTGGCGAAAAACGCGTCGCCGCCCGTGTGGTCAGCATGAATATGCGAGTTCACCAGAAAGCGAATCGGCGCGGAGCTGAAGCTGCGAATCGTTTTCAGCACTTTTTCGCGCAGCTCTTCGTCCTGCGCGTCGACCATCAAAATTCCGTCTGGCCCGAATAGCACCGCAATTCTGCCTCCGGCTGCGTCGGGATGCGTGGTGTCCAGATTGGGCGAGCCTTGCAAAATGTAAAGGTTCGGCGCCAGCTTGGCCGTCACCGAAATTTGTATCTTGTCCCATTGCGCAAACGAGCGTCCTGGAGCGGTTCCTCCCTGTTGCGTTTGCGCAAAAGCAGCCGTGGAAAATAGGGCGAACGCGCACAGCGCTGCCCATAACCATCCCATGTGTTTCATCGGAGACGTCCTTTCTGCTTCCGCTTTGATTCTTGCTTCCGCAAAACGATATCAGCGCCCCTGATCTAACACGGATAGCAGGCCCGGTGGCAAACGAAACTAGCTTCCGATCGCATCCGCCGCGGATTGCAGAGCCCGCTGCCGCGTCCCACGCCAGTAAAGATAAGCTCCTAGCGCATTCGTCGCGCAAATCATGCCGACCACTTTCGCGGCGAACACCGCCCTGTTCGTCACTTCGCCCAGCGGCACCACTTCAAAAATCAGGGCGCAGAACGAAACCAGGAATGCGGCCAAGGCAGCCAACCGCAGGCCGAGGCCAGCGCCAATCGCCCGCGTCCGAAAATCCAGCAGGATCACGCCGAACAGCAGCATGTACATGATGCACATGGACCCGAACCCTGCGCCCACTGCTACCTGCACCGCTTCCTGATTTCCAGCGCCCCACAAGCTCAATGCGCCGAGCGCCAGCATGGCGGCCGTAACCGCGGCGATCGCTTTCGACGGAGTTCTGAACTTGGCATGCAGTTCGCTCCACCAGCCCGGCAGCAGGCCGTCCCATCCCGCGACCATGGGCAGCCGCGCGATCATTCCCACATAAACCAGCATCGACGCGAAATAAGCCAGGTTGAACGCGCACGAAACAAACAGGCTGATTGCTCCGCGCACTCCGGCGGAGCCCAGCCCCGCCGCCATCACCTGTGGCACCGCAGCGGAAAGGTCCACGTCGGCTGGTTTTATATACGCCAGCACCGAGTTCGTCCCGAGAATGTATACCACCGCAATCAGCGGCGCGGCGATCATCACCGAACGCCCCACGTCATTCTCCGGCTTCCTGAACTCCTCGGAAAAAATCGCCGCTCCGTCAAAACCGCTCAGCGCGGAAATGGCCATCTTGGTAAAAACATTCAGAGTCACAATCGAGACCGCAGGAACCGCCAGAGAGAACGAAGCTCGCGCCGACGGAAGCCCTATCCACCAGGCCCGTATCAGCAGCGCAGCCAACGCCAGAAACGTCACCACCGTCAGCAGCGCGCCGCCGCTGCTCCACCACTTCGCCGTGTGCAGACCGCGCACATTCAGCATAAACGCTACCAGGCAGGCAATCGCCGTCAGCGCCAGCGCGAACGGACGGCTGTTCGACATCCACGATGCTTCCGGCCCCAGCGCGTGCGCCAGCCCGTCCGCAAAGAAAGAGCCCGCCACCGCGAATGTGAACAGCGAATACACCGTGAAATTCCATCCGGCCATGTATCCGGCAAACGGTGAAACGCCCACCTTCACCCACTGATACACGCCGCCTTCCACCGGGAGTTTGCGGCTCAGCCTCATCACCACGGCCGCGAGCGGCAGATAGAACAGCGCAATCGCCAGCAGCCACAGCACGAGCTGCGTGGGACCTTGCTTCGCGGCGAATCCCGTCCAGCCCAGCCAGACGATCACCACGATCTGCATGGGGACCAGGTCCCACAGCTTCAATTCACGCTTAAGCCCGTGCTTGCCCGTCTCCATGGAGCGCACAGCTATATCACAGGTGAGGCTATTTGAGTCGGAGTGGTACCGCGATTTTCGTTAGGGCACGGCTTCAGAGTTTGCTTCGGAACCCACTGCCGGTTCAGCCGTAGACCCTATCGTCGCGGCGGACTTGCGACCTGGTACAACCAAACCACCGTGTCATCCCGAGTGAGCGAAGTGCCGGTCTTCGCGACGAGGGATCTGCTTCCTCTTTTTTATATCCGTCAGGGCACCGCTTCAGCCGTACCGTAAAGCATTGCTGTCAGCGCAGCTTTAGTCTCTGAGGGACGGAATTTATGGTTCTCACGCAGACCCTGTTTGCCCTCGCTGCGCGCTGGAGCCCTTATGTAGAAGAATGGAATTGTTGGTGGATTCTAAACGAGCAAGACACCGTGAAAAATCACGGAGCTTCCTGCGGTCGCCCGTATGGTGATTCCGCCACCAATCGATTTAGGGCATTTCAGAGGTATGGCTGCCTGCGGGTGCCAGGCGGGCATTCGTGCGCATGAAACCTGGGCTAAGTCGATGGTCGAGACCTCTCGCCCGGACGCGTCTTCGATTCGCACACTTCCGGAGGACCTGTTCACATCGATGAGCAGCAACATCTCCCATCCGCGACTGGCGGCGTTTGAAATTTCGATGACGTACGGATGAGCGCCGTCAATCGTGGCCTCGTCGAGCTCCCAATGTTGCCGCCGTTCTCGAACCGGCGCAGACGTGCTTTTTTGCGGTGCGATGTAAATCAAGTTCCGCCGGACGGTTTTCTTCGCCGCTTTGGTGACCAGCGCCTCAATCCAATAGCGCGTGAACATTCTGTGAACGTGAACCTGGTTGTCCTGGCAGTAATTCCACAGATCCAATTCGTCTCGCCGGAACGGTTCAAGGTTGAGCAACTCCGGGCAATATCCGTCGTTCAGAATCGCCGCTTGATCGAACTGCGGCCAGAAGCATTCGAACTCGTGAAAGCTGATCCCGCGTCCGATGCGATAGAGCGTCTCTAGCCGGCGATCGGCTGGCGACGCATTCAGAACCGCTTTCAAATCTTCCCGCGTGCTTCGCGCCGCATATTCGGAGAGCAACTCCACCGGTATCCATTCCGAAAACGGAAGCTGAAACGAGTGCGAGTCCGAGCGGCACAGCCGGTTGGGCGATTCGGCAATCAAAACGTGGCCGCCGCCTTCGACTACGTCGCGCGCCAGTTCAAGAATCGATCTTCGCTCCGGAATGGTGAGGTGTTCGAGAACGGCGTACAGCACCAGCAGGTCGATCCGCTCGATGCCGTGGCGCCGCGGTTCCCGAAAGATCGTCTCAGCGTTGCCGGTGATGATCCGTGCATTTGATTTTCCGAGCCGTTGCAGCACGGTGCTGGACCGTTCGGCGCGGCTCGCGTCCAGCTCGATTCCCGTATAGCTGGCAAAAAGATCCGACCAGCACAAAGCTTTCCATCCCAAACCCGAGCCAATTTCGACAACAACTTTCTCGCGCGTGGGGTTCAGCAGACGCGACAGCAACGGCCGATAGTGAAATATGGCCGAGGCGATTCTTGCAAGCTCGTAAGGCTCCAGTTGCTCGTCACGCAGCGGTTTGTAAATCTGAAAAAATTTCTCGCGCACGTCCTCATCGATCGAGGCGCCAATCGACGCGCCGCTTTCGGCGGCCATGAACAAGCTCGGCTCAAGCGTCGCAATCTGAGCATCCTGTATTACTTCGGTAGTCATGCCTTAGAAAGTCGCGGCAGGTGGCAGTGGAAGGCGAGTCGTCTGTGCCCGGCGGTCAGCTTCTGAATGGAATTCCGCTCCCAAATCTGGCAAGTCGATCGGTCAGATCGAGCGATAATCGACCCGGTAATTTATACCTGAGCCCTCTATGACTGCATAGCCCTTTCAGCGGCTCAGTTGCCACAAATACGAGATAGCTAAGTAGTTTTTGGGCTCTGACAGCGGCTTTCCCTGTGCTAGCGTAATTTGAGCATGTGGGACGAAAAGATTGATACAACAGACCGAGCGGCGCCGCTGAGCCCGCCGCCAGAGCTACGGGAAACGTTTGTTCGGCCCTCTGAAGTCCAACCAGGCATAAGTTTACACTTCACCCCATCTTCGCCTCTACCGCTACTTGCAGGCGAAACTTATCTCGACACGTCGCGCCGAGATTGCTCGAGCCTAAGTGATAGAAAACAATCAGTCGGCCCGCTTCTAAGTCGACACACATTTTCACCCCTGAAATTTCGATTTTCGCAAAAGGCGAAAGGCCTAATTCTCACGCTGCTGGTTCTCCTTCTCGGCTTCCCCGCCTTTGCCCACGTCGGCAGCCCGGACGTTTTTCTCGAAGGCAACGCCGGCCCCTACAAACTTTTCGTCACGGTGCGCGTGCCGCAGGTCATCCCGGGCATCGCCCAGATCGAAATTCGCAGCGAATCGCCGGACGTCCGCGAAATTCGCATCGCGCCGATGCAGCTCACCGGACCCGGATCGCAATACGCGCCCACGCCCGACGTGGCCGAGCGATCCAAAACCGATCCGCAATTTTTCACCGGCAATCTCTGGCTGATGGAGTTTGGCTCGCTGCAGGTTCGCGTCGACGCTGACGGCGCGCGCGGGCCCGGCCACCTCGCGGTTCCCGTGCCTGCAGTAGCGCAGCGAACGCTGGCTATGCAAAAGCCGCTCGGATTTCTGCTGCTCGCGCTCATGCTTCTTCTTGCTTCGGCCATCGTTTCCATCGCATCCGCCGCCGTTCGCGAAGGCGATCTGCCGCCGGGCGCAGCATCACCTCCCGCGAAAATTCGACGCTCGCGCATCGCTCTTGCTGTCGCCGCGGCCGTAGTAATCGGCATTCTCGTTATCGGCGGCGAGTGGTGGAAATCCGACGATGCGCGATTCGCCCGCCGCGTCTATTCACCACCGCAACTCGACGCTTCGCTCTCGCCGAACGGTCACCTGGTGCTTCGCGCAAACTCCGGGCCTATCATGGCCGGAAATCCGCGCCGCCCGGCCGATACGCTCACGCTAAGTAATCTCCTCCCGGATCACGAGCATCTCATGCACTTTTTCATGATCCGCACGCCGCAAATGGACAGTTTCTGGCACCTTCATCCAACGCCCGGCCGGGACGACGCTTTCTCGCTCGATCTCCCGAATATCCCACCGGGTCACTATCAGCTTTTCGCCGACGTGGTTCTCAGCAGCGGATTCCCGGTAACCATGGTTGGGCAGCTCGATGTGCCGGCATTCACCGGTCAGGCACTCACCGGCGACAACAGCGGCGTCACCAGCGTTCCTATCGCCGAATCGCCCAAAGACGATCCTGCGTTCACGCTGCCCGATGGCGGACGCATGATTTGGCAACGCGCTTCGCTGCCGCTCAAATCGAACCAGCCGCTTTCTTTCAAGTTCGACGTGCAGGACAAAAAGGGCCAACCCGCGCACGATCTGGAGCCTTATATGGGCATGGCCGCTCACGCCGAAATCGTTCGCTCGGATTTTTCGGTTTTCGCCCACGTGCATCCGTCCGGCTCGGTCGCTATGGCCGCGCTCGATCTGGCGCAAATGGGCGTAAGTCCCGATTCGCAAGCAAGCGCGGCGGACTCGATGTCCGGAATGGCTGGCATGAACATGTCTGGCATGTCCGGCTCATCTGAACCAATCGGCTCGGAAATTTCCTTTCCCTATGGCTTCCCCAAACCCGGCCTGTATCGCGTTTTCGTGCAAATCAAGCGCTCCGGAAAAATCCAAACGGCCATTTTCGACGCGACGGTCGACTGATCGCGCTTCCCTCTTCAAAAAGTTCGCCGTGCCTGTTTCGACAGAACTTCTGGCGAAAACTTTTTTACTCGCATCGCACGGTATAGAATGTTCGCTTTGCATTTTGTCCCGGAGCGCAATGGAACTACGCAAAGATCCCATCACCAAAAGCTGGGTAGTCGTCGGACGCACCGAGCGCCAGAAGCCGCGTCCGGGCGATTGCCCGCTTTGCGCTGACAATCGCATCGAAATCCATTCGCTGCTGGAATTGCCGCGTTCGGCTCCGTGGCAGGTACGCGTGTTTCCGCACTTTCGCCCGGTCTACCACGTGGAAGGAGATCCGAATCGCACCGCCGAAGGCATCTACGACCGCATGGACCTGGTCGGGGCGCACGAAATCATTGTGGAGACTCGCGACCACTCCCGGCTCTTCTCGGATCTGAGCGACGAGGAAATCGAGCGCGTGCTGGAGGCTTATGCCTCACGCATCGCGGATCTCAAGTGCGACGGGCGCATGAAATATGTAACGCTGTCGAAAAATCAGGGCCCGCTCTCCGGCGAGGAATGGACGCACGCCTACTCGCAAGTCAACGCCACCACATTTGTTCCGCGCCGCATTCTTTACGAATTGCGCTCCGCGCGCGAGTGGTTCCGCCAGCGCGAGCGCTGCGTTTTCTGCGACATTCTGCGCCAGGAGATTCGCCAGTCTAAGCGCATCGTCGATTCCATCGGCGACTACTTTGCCTTTTGCCCCTACGCCGCGCGCATTCCGTATGAAACCTGGATTATGCCCAGAACGCATAACCATCAGTTTGAGCGTCCGCAGCCTGGAGAAAACCGCCGGCACTTGGCGACACTCCTCGGCCGCGTGCTGCGCCGCATTCTCAGCGTTACAGAAAGTTTTCACATGGTGCTGCACACCGCGCCCAACACGCTGCAAACCAAAGGCGAACTTAGCGAATACTGGCGGACCATCGAGGGGGACTACCACTGGCACATCGAAATTCTTCCGATTCTTCCGCAGCAGAGCAAGTCGTACAGCCTAAAAGAGGTCTACTTCAACGGGACCACTCCGGAAGCGGCCGCGGAACAATTGCGGCAGTTCGATCCCGGCAAATGAATCCCGGCGAGCGGGCAAATTCGGAGCGCGATTCGTCTCCCTTGCACGATTCACGCGGCATGCACCATTCAGCTTTCGTGCGCCATTCGCAACGGGGCGGGATCATCTCCAGCCTGCTTTTCCTGTTCATCTTTGTCGGACTCGTTTGCATCGTCTATGTGGCGCGGCACCCGCTGCTTCGGTTGGCGGGCAGCTACTGGGTGGTCGACGACGAGCCGCAGAACTCGGATGTGATCGTCATGCTCAGCGACGACAATTTCAATGGAGACCGCGCCACGCGCGCCGCGGAACTCTACAAATCCGGCTTCGCTCCGCATATCATCGCCAGCGGACGCTTCCTGCGGCCCTACGCCAGTATTTCCGAATTGGAGCAGCACGATCTGACCGACCGGGGTGTGCCACAATCCGCAATTATCCGGCTCACGCACATGGCCGCGGATACTCGCGAAGAGTGCACGGCCATTGGTCAGCAGCTCTCGGCCCACGGGTGGAGAAAGGTAATTCTGGTAACGTCGAATTACCACACACGCCGTTCGCGCTACATTTGCGAACGCGTGTTTCCCGCCGGCACAATCCTCCATGTGGCCGCCGCTCGCGACTCGGAATACAATCCCGATTCCTGGTGGGAATCGCGCCAAGGTTTAAAGATTTACTTCCACGAGTTTGTGGGGATGCCCGTGGCGATGTGGGAGCTTCGGCACAATTCGGTGCAGACCTCCAGTCCGGGTCTTGTGGACTCAATTCGCAAGCATGTTGGCATTTTGATACCAGAATATTTCGGGAAGATGCGACATCGGGTTTACACCGGGGAGTGGCTATACTATAGTGCATCCACGGTTTGAGGACCGCCTGCCGCCCGGCCTGGGAGTCCCTACCCGAGGTGAATGATGTGGCGTAAGCCTACCGACCCGAAATCAGCCCAGGCACCAAATGCACCCAAACCGAATGTGCCGCCAACGCCGACGCCTGTTTCGTCGACCCCGGCCAGCGCTCCGGTTGCCGCGCCACCTCCGCCCCCCCCGGTAATTGAACCTACGGCCGTGGCCTCGACGCCGACGCCCGCGCCTGCCGCTGTGCCGCCTGCGCCTGTGTATTCAGCCCCGGTGACAAAAGTTGTCTCGCAGGACACTGGCACGCCAACTTCGATTGGTGCCGGTTTAAAAATCCGTGGAGAATTATCTGGTTCGTCCGATCTATTTATCGATGGCGACGTGCAGGGCAAGATCAGCCTGGCCGGGTCCCGAGTAACCGTGGGCGCGAAGGGAAACGTGCAGGCCGATATTGATGCCAGCGACATCGTCATCGAGGGGAACGTCCAAGGGAATCTGAAAGCGCGAGAAAGCGTTCGCCTCAGCGGATCGAGCAAAGTGCAAGGGAGCGTTGTCACGCCGCGCATCAGCATTGACGACGGAGCCCGGCTCCGTGGCAAAGTGGAAATGAGCCGCGGCGTGGACGCAAAGAACTCCAAGCAATCCACAACGGAACCGGCTGCTGTTTCAGCCTACAAAACGGTTTCAGCCTCAACCGAAAGAGAGTAAAGACGCATGAATTGGATGGGCAAATCCCGCCCCGGTGCTACCGCCACCGCTACCGCTGCCAAGCCCAAGTCAGGATCTACGGCGGTAACCGCAAGTCCCACTCTCAAATCGCGCAGCTCCAATGGACTCAAGGAATTCTTGTGGCTGCTGAGCGATATTCCGCGAGTGCGCGTGCTCGATCTGGGTCCGGTGTGGCAAGCAACCGTCAACTTCTTCCTTGAAAAAGGCTTTCGCATCTCCACCGAAGATCTGCTGGGCACCTGGAAGGAATTCTTATCCGCTGAGGAAGAGCGCATGCGCAACGCGCCCAAGAGCCCGGACGGATTTGTGGAACGCGTCTCCCCGTCTGCGCTTGCGGAAAAGTTCCTTGAGAATGCGCTGCAATATCCGCCTGAAAGCGTGAATGGCGTGCTTGCGTGGGATCTGCTGGATTATTTCGATCCGGCGGTTGGGTCGAAGATCATGGAACGGCTATACACCATTCTTCAGCCGGGCGGAGCGGTGCTGGCGCTGTTTCATAGCCGCGCACCGGAGAAATTCCACCGCTATCGCATCGTGGATACCCAAACCGTGGAGCTAGTGGATGCTCCAACGCTTGCCATGCATACGCGCGTTTTTCATAACCGAGAGATTCTGGAGCTGTTCGAGAAATTCCGCTCTTCCAAGACTTTCGTTGGCCGCGACCAGGTCCGCGAAGGCCTTTTCCTGAAATAGAACCCATACTACGATCGCCGTATTAACCCGTACGATTACGTTCATTTTTTGCTTGCATTGGTGCGCCGGCGGGCGTAATTGTGGGCTGTGAGCATCTGCAGCACGGAGGAGGAAAGCAGTAAAATGAATCCACCGGGCTTAGATAGCTAACAACCTCCGAGAACACACCGCTTTTGCGGTGCGAAACCGCCTGCAATGTTTACGGACATTTCAGACGGTCACGTCAAAAGACCAAAACGGGGAGCCGCCAGGCTTCCCGTTTTGCGTTAGCGCGCGTTTTTTCTGGCTATTCCCGCTCGGGTTCAGCGCGGTTGAGTGCGGGGCCTGCCGTTGAACGCGAACGCGATTTCCAGGCGTGGTAAACGGCGGGCATGAAGGAAAGCACGATCACTGCAGCGATCACGTAGTGAATGCGCTTGTCGATGTTCGGGATGGTGCGACCGAGGGTGTATCCGAGAAGGATCATGCCCCAGACCCACAGGAATCCGCCAATGATGTCATTACGCAGGTAGTGCTTGTAGCTCATTTTCGCGGCGCCTGCTACCGGCGGGCAAAAGGTGCGAATGATCGGAACGAAGCGCGCCAGGATGATGGTCTTGCCGCCGTAGGTTTCATAGAATTCGTGTGCGCGCTCCAAGTGCTTTTTCTTGAAGAAGCGCGACTCGGGACGCTCGTAAAGCATCTTCCCTGCCCGCCGGCCGATGAAGTAACCAACCTGATCGCCCGCTATGGCGCAGAGCGTCACCAAAGACAGCAAAGTGGCCAGCTTCAATTGTCCCGCACCCGCGAATACGCCCGCGGTTACCAGCAGCGAATCGCCCGGAAGAAAGAAGCCTACGAACATGCCGGTCTCGACAAAAATAATGAGGCACACCAGAACCGTGCCGCCCCATTCGATCAGCCCTCGCACATCGGTGAGGTAAGTAAGCAGGTGGTGCAGGTGCGCAAGCATCTAAAGGGTTCCTCGCTATAAAGCCGGACGCGTTCCGATAATCCCACAATAGCAGAAAAGCACAGCGCGGCTCGACCCCTCCGGCGGCTCATTTCCCCGTAGTACTTTGCTCCCACTCAGTTCTGGTCCTCTGTACCATTGGCCGCGGCGCGCCGCCCGGCGAGAATCGCATTGTTCGAGACGAAGCCAGTTCAGAGAGGGGACCACATGGAAGGCGGCTACGCAGTCTGGATGGGTCAACCGGTGATTCTGAGAGTGGTGACAGGCAACCTGCGCGTACCTCTCCGCGGGCGTCTGGTGTCTGAGACGAATGAATCGATTCGCCTTCGTATTTCGGATAGCTGGGACGTGGACATTTTCAAGTCGATGGTAGCGGCCGTCGAGCACGATGTTCCGGTTTTCGTGCTGAACTAGAAGTCAACGCGGATTGCGGCAGTACAGCATCAGCAAAGCCTGGTGGACGAGAAGATGAAAAGCCGGATGCGCGAGAAGCTGGGAAGTGTTTTTGGCACGGTCTTTGACACGCTGCTGGTGCTGTCGTTCCAAGTGGTCTTCCGCGCTATGCACGAAGCGCGGCGCTGGAATTACTAGCAGATAGCGCGCCGGCGGGCTGTCCAGTATCAGGCGCTCGCAAACAGTTTGCCCAGTGCTGTCCCTCTCAACCCCCCGACCCGGGTCTGCTACCCCCAGCAGACTCGGGTTTCTCCCTTTTAACCCCCGCGATGGAATCGTGACGCACGAGCGCTCCTTAATGTAGGAGTAAGATTTCAGTGGCCCTGGGGGGACATCGATGCCCACAGAGATTGAGGCTCGAGAATTTGCAAACTATTGGATACAGGCGTGGAACTCCCACGACCTTGATGCCGTTTTGACTCACTATGCATCCGGGGCCGTTCTGACGTCCCCGATTGCGGCGAAGATCTTAAATCGCCCATCCGGGACTGTCGAAGGGAAGGAAGCCTTGCGCAACTATTTTAGGCGCGGGCTCGAAGCCCATCCCAACCTGGCGTTTGAGCTTCTGGATGTTATGTACGGGCTCTCTGGCATTGTTATTCATTACGTCAACCAGAACGGCACGAAGGCAGGCGAGTTCATGGAGTTTGATGAGAACCGACAGGTGGTGCGAGCGGTCGCAAATTATACTGCTTGAGCCCACACGGTGCAGTCAGCACTTAACGTCCGGTACGCGGGGTTCATCAGGCCTTAGGCGATTGTGAAGCAATTAATTGTGCGACTATTTCTTCAAGACGTTGTGACAGTTGCCGCTTCGATGCGGCCACTTCCCGGAGCCATTGCGGCTTTTCTATTGCCGGGAATCGCGATATCTCGTCCGCCAAGTCTGCTCCTTCCCTGAGCACTACGACCGCGGACCAAAGTATATTTTCTTCTCTTTCCGCGTGAGCTACCAATGCGGACTCGGGAGAGTAAGCATGTCCGACTCGACACCGGTACTGCACAAGTTCCCCCTCCGTCACCTTTTCTATTGAGCCCCCGCAATCTGGACATGTAATTTTAGTATTTTCAGCGCCCATTGCCGCTCTCCGATCGACACAGTTCTGTCAGCAGTTCCGCCATCTCATTCAACGGAACGATGTAATCCACATCGACATTTGCGATCGCGCTATTTGGCATTTGAGGATGGAGAGCTTCTCTAGGGTCCTGAACAACCGCGATCCCGCCCCGCCGTTTGAGTTCCCACAACCCTGCGGTCCCATCATCGAGAGCCCCTGTTAAAACGACGCCGATGGCGTCCGGACCATAGTTCAACGCGGCTGAACGGAACAGCGGATCGACCGCCGGGCGGTTTCGATTTTCTTTGGGGGCATTCGTGAGTTGAACCGTGCTGTCGTCCAAAATCAAATGACAGTTCGGTCGCGCAACGTAAATCCGACCGGCACGGACATGCTCACCGTTCCTAGGGTGGGAGGCCAGAAGAGGACTGACTTTATTAATGATTTCGGGCAAGTGACTGTCAGCCCAAGGCGGGATATGCAGAACGGTAAAAATGGCAGCCGGCAGATCGGGCGGCAAACGCTGAAAAAGATCCTTAAGCGCTTCAACACCTCCCGCCGAAGCCCCGACGGCTATCACCTTGCGAATCCCGGACGAAGGAGCGGATGAGTTCATCGCACGTAGCGTGAGGCTGTTGCGGAGCGCGGCCAATACAGGGATTACTCGATATTGCGGGGGTTCTAGATAGACATCGGGAATCGGCGGGGATTCCGCATTCTTTGAGAGGGATGGTGTTGGTGCCATGCACGAAGCGCAGGCAGGTAGAGCGCGGCGAGCTCGCCAGAAATCAGGCGCTCGCGAAAAGTTTGCCCAGAGCTGTCCCTCTCACCACCCCGACCCGGGTCTGCCACCCCCAGCAGATCCGGGTTCTCCTTTTAAACCGGGAGAGAGCAGCATCCTCCTTCGCCAACATGACCTAGTTCAGAGCAAGTTTCCGATTAGCGTTGATCAGGGCACTTGACCGAGCGAATTCCCGTTCAACCTTTTAACCCTCGTTTATATGCTGATCCATAATATATGCGTCGATTTCGTCGACGTGTTATAAAGCTGGAGTCCCAATATTTGCGGACCGAAGCCCGCTACGGCGACGTCATTTCAGCCACCGCCAGAGGTGAGAGAAAATGGCGCTTCAAGAGCCAAAACTGTACACATTAAATGAAGTTTTGCACGACAGGCTATTCCGTGTGCCGCCCTACCAACGAGGATATAGTTGGACCTTCGAGCAGAGGGGCGAGTTGTTCCAGGATCTTCGGAATCTCCGCGACCTTCGGCGTGATGAGCACTTCATGGCCACTCTGGTTTTCCGGGACACGGGAACCGTGAACATTGGTGGAGCGGATCGGCTTCGCATGTACGATGTCGTCGATGGCCAGCAACGACTCACAACCCTGGTAATACTTCTCAAGGCCATCGAGAAAAATCTGGCGGGGAACGCTCAGGAAAAACAGGCAGAAAAGCTCAGCGCCGTACTGGTGAAGGAAAAGAAGGATTTGATTCTACTCGAGACGAACCACGATGCACGGGGGACTCTGGAAGCTTATTTGCGCGAGGGGGAGTTGGGGGAATTTGAAGGGGCCAAGACGCTGCACCAACGAGAGCTAATGAACGCGTTTCGTGAGTGCGAGAAATTTGTGGCCGATTGGGGCAATCCAGTTAGTCTGTTGGACCTATTGAAGAACAGCATTAAGTTTGTGTTTTTCGTGCTTGAGGATCCAGGTGCGGTATACACGGTTTTCGAGGTTCTGAACAGCAGGGGGGCTCGATGTCGAATCGCTAGACAAGATGAAATCGACTTTGATGGGTATCGCCTTTCAGAAAGAGAGAAAGCTGCCCGTGAACGAGCTGGATAACATCGAAAACGAATGGACCGAGATATACAGGGTCCTGGGCAAGGAGCGCGTCAATGACGGCGATGTACTAACCATCGCCGCCAACCTTAGAGCTGACGAAGCGCCGGCGAAAGGCTTTCAAGAGC
>DASZMG010000011.1:0-34811 GCA_035551975.1 Candidatus Acidiferrales bacterium
TACACGTACACAGTACGCTTTTGATCGAGCTTGATCATGTTCCTTAGCAGACCCTTGGAAATCTTCACTCCCTTTGGGACTAGTCGATTGCTTTGCCGCGCCGCCGCCAGATGATGAGGAACAACACCACCACCGCCAGAACTCCGGCTATGATGCGAATCGTTGTTACATCCATTTCCGTACTCCTTTCCTAAGTCTTAGGTCTATTTCATGAACTGGTGCATGAGCGCGATCACAGCCGGGCCCAAAATAACCACCAGCAGCGCAGGGAAGATGAAAAATACCAGCGGAGGCACCATCTTTACCGTGGTTTTCGCGCTCATCTCTTCCGCTTGCTGCCGGCGCCGCGTGCGCATCTCGTCTGAGAAAATTCGCAATGACTGCGCGATGCTCGTACCGAACCGCTCGGTCTGAATCAGCATGGCCACCAGCGATTTCAGTTCGTCCAGCCCGGTTCTTCGCGCCAGTTCGCGCAAAGCGTCAATGCGCGTTTTGCCCACGCGCATTTCCAGGTTGACCATCTGCAACTCTTCGCTCAGTTCCCGATGTACGATGCGAAGCTCCTGCGCCACGCGCAGCAAGGCCTGATCGAGTCCCAATCCCACTTCCACGCACACCACAAGCAGATCCAATCCGTCCGGCAAGGCCAGCCGCAATTTGCGTTGGCGCTTCTTGATCTTCCAGAACAGCCACAACTCCGGAAGCATGTAACCGAGGATGATGACGAACAGAAAAACGAAAAACGGATTGTTGCGATACAGACCCGCAGCCAGCACCACGATGATCAGCGCGATGGGCGTCAGGATCCTCATACCCTGGATGGCCAGCGTTGCTTCCGCGCTGCGGTAGCCCGCCCGCAGCATCATGATTTGAGCCCGCGTGGCTCGCGCTCCCGGTGAAACAGGCAACAGACTACCTACCTTGGCCAGAAGATCGCGCGCCCTTTCTTTGTGCTTTTCCGCGAACTTCGTTTCAGCCGCGCGTGACGTGTTGGCGGGTCTCTTAAGCTGTTCGAGTCTCTGTGCCACTCCCGATTCGGCCGGCGTGAATGCGTAAACAAGGGCGATGAGGATTATCGCCGTTGCCAAGAATGTGATGAGTGCTATGCCCGAGACCATCTACCGTTCCTCGCTAAACCTCAATATGACTAAACCTCGATATGCACGATCTTCCAAAGGAAAGCAGCTCCGATCAGCTGCAAAATCCCCGCGCCCGTCAGCAACTTCACTCCCAGCGGATCTTCGAAAAGCACATTTACATACGCGGGATTCATGATCCGCATCGTGATCAGCATTCCCAGCGGCAATAGGATCAGGATCACCGCCGTGAGCCGGCCTTGTGCCGTTTTGATTTGCACTTCGCGATGGATACGGAACCTCTCGCGAATCACTCGGGACAGCTCGTCCAGAATTTCAGCGAGGTTGCCCCCCGTATCTTTTTGGATCATCAGCGCCGTCACAAAAAATTGCACATCGACCAATGGAACGCGCGAGGCCATATTGGAGAGCGCGTCTCGCAACGGCAACCCGAAGTTTTGCTCTTCAAACGTGGTTTTGAATTCCGTGGCCACCGGTTCTGGCGATTCCTTGGCGACCATTTCCAAACCCGCCGTAAACGCATGCCCAGCGCGAACCGCACGGCCCAGCAAATCTAGCGCTTCCGGAAAGCGCTGCTCGAACTGGCTCATTCTCCGCCGTCGCTTGATGTACACCACCATCAACGGAATCGACGCCCCGGCCAGCGCCGCAAAGATGCCAGCCAAAGCTTGCCCGTAGAAAATCACCGCCACCAGATACACCGAGAGTCCGCTGACGGCCGAGATCAGCAGCAGCTTTCCGGCCCTGGTGGTCATGCCGGCCTGGGTGATGGCACTTTGCAGCCTGGCGGTCCAGGCCAGATGCGTCATGATCCGGTTGAGCAGCGGCAAGCTGCTCATCATTTCGTCGCGGACCAGCACCAGATCGGTGGTGATATCGCCCCTTTGTTCGGCTCTGCGCACCGCAGCCATGCGTTCGCGCACCACTTCCGGATTGCTGGTGGTTCCCCACAGCATCCAGAAGATGCCGAAGACAATCCCGGCGATCAGCAATGCCAGCAGCGCGATTAAAAGAGCCACGCCAATCTCCTTGTTTCAGTCCACCGATAAACTCGCGGATTTTCCGGACACGATCGCATTTTCTTCTTAGCGGCGCCGCACCAGTTCGAACATGGCGGGCGGAAGCTCGATACCACTCACAAGGAGGCGGTCGCTGAACTTTGGACGGATTCCCGAAGCGACAAAATCGCCGATGACTTCGCCGCTGTCGCGGATGCCACGCTTGTCGAAAACGAAAATGTCCTGCATGGCCACCACGTCGCCTTCCATGCCGGTAATTTCGGTGATGTTGGTGACTTTGCGCGTGCCATCGCTCATACGGCTCACTTGAACCACGACGTTGATGGCTGAGGCAATCTGCCGCCTGCAAACGGTATCGGGAATATTCAAATTGGCCATAGCCACCATGGTTTCCAGGCGGCTCAACGCGTCTCGTGGTGAATTCGCGTGAATGGTGGTGAGCGAGCCATCGTGGCCCGTATTCATGGCCTGCAACATGTCGAGCGCTTCGTCGCTGCGGACCTCACCCACGATGATCCGGTCCGGGCGCATACGCAGTGAGTTGATCAGCAGTTGCCTCTGCTGAACAGCACCCTTGCCTTCCACGTTGGGCGGCCGCGTCTCGAGACGCACCACGTGCTCCTGATTGAGCTGCAATTCCGCTGCGTCTTCTATGGTGATGATTCGTTCCCGGTTCGAAATGTAGGAGGAAAGCACGTTGAGGAAGGTTGTTTTGCCGGCGCCGGTTCCGCCGGAAATCAGAATATTCAAGCGCGCCTTCACGCAACCCTGCAAAAGCTCCAGCATCGCCGGGGTCAGTGTGTGGTTCGCCAGCAGTTCTTCCGCGCCAAGCGGATCGCGGCCGAATCGCCGGATTGAAAGGCAGGGTCCATCCACCGAAAGCGGAGGAATGATCGCGTTCACGCGCGAACCGTCCGCCAGTCTGGCGTCCACCATGGGAGAAGATTCGTCGACACGGCGGCCGATGGCAGAAACAATGCGGTCGATGATGCTCATCAAGTGCGCATCATCGCGAAATTGAATCTGCGTGGATTCGATGATGCCGTTTCGTTCCACGTATACGTGCCGGTAGGTGTTCACCAGAATATCGGACACCGATGGATCGTTCAGCAGCGGTTCCAACGGACCAAGTCCGAAAACTTCGTCCAGAACTTCCTGCGCCAGCCGCTCCCGCTCCTGCAGATTCATGGGAGTGGATTCGCCGACTACCAGCGCTTCCAGAATCTGGCCTACCTCGCGACGCACTTCTTCCCGCTTGACTTCGCTGAGTCGGTCCAGATTCAATTTCTGAATCAGACGGCGGTGTATGGCCGTCTTGACCGCGCCGAAATCTGTGCGTCCGGGTAGGGAACTTGGTGGCATGTATTATTTTTTCCCCGTGAAAGTAAAGAAGTTGCTCAAGCCGCCGCCGCGCTTGGCTGCAGGCCCGCGCGTGTTACCAACCAACTGATCGGCGAGTTGCCGGTATTGGTCGGTAAGCACGTTGTTATGGTTCTCCATGAGCGGCGTGCCCAGATTCATGGCCGCGCTGGCTTTGCGAAAATCGTTCGGCAAGCAGGCAAACACGGTTTGCTTGGTTTCTTTTTCAATGCTGCGGAGCGGTTCGTCGTCCCCTTTGTGCCAACGATTTACGATCAAGCGGATACGGTCCGGCTCCACGCCAAGTCCCGTCAAAGCCAAAAGCCGGCGCTGCAAAGTCCACAAAGACGGCACGTTTGCTTCCGCCACGATTAGGATCAGGCGTGCCCGGCTGAGAATAGAGCTCAAGTCGGAAGCAAAATGAGCTCCCAGGTCCGCCAGCACGATGTCGAATTCCGTTTGCGCCACGTTTACCACGCGTTCGAGCGGCTCGGTCGGAATCGTTTGCCATTCCTCCGGCTGCATGGCACCGCCCAGGATTTCGAGCTTCGACTTGTGCCGCTCGAGCAAACCGGCGAAGAAATGGCTGTCCAACCGGTCCAAATTGTCGATGGCGTCCCGGATGCCGAAGCGAGGATGCAGGTCTAGCAAAAGATGCGCGTTTCCCAATGGGCGCGCCAAGTCGAGCAATACAACGCGTTTTTGCGCGTGCGTACTCATTTGCACGCCCAGGTTCACGGCAACAGTTGTGGCGCCCACGCCGCCTTTCGATCCCATTACCACAATGAGTCTTTCTGTGGCTGCCCCGGCTCCCTGGCCCTCCTGAGTGAAACGCTTCAGAATGTCACGCAGCGCCTCGGGTACTACTGGCCGGGTCACAAAATCCTGGACGCCGCTGCGCATGGCATCCAGCAGAACTTGTGGAGGCGGGGGATTTGTGGACGAGCAGGCAATCAGCCGCAGCGCCGGGCGCATCCGCCGCAACAGCGCTCCAAACGCAAAAAATGGTTCGGGATCTCGCGCCAAATCGAGCAGAACGATATCCGCAATATTCTCTCCGGGCTCGGGCGCTTTGTCTTCCGGAAGAATCCACTTTCGAATCGCGGGGCTTACGAGTCCGGTTTGTTGCAAGCTAGCGAGCAACTGGGCCGCACTGCTTGGGTCACCACTGACGATTGCTGCCGTTAACATTGAGATCTTTCCCTGTTCATCCCTGATACAAACTTACCGCGGCCTGGCTTCTCATACTGGCATTGCTATTTTCCGGTAGGCACATTGGTCTGCGCAGCCCCTGTCGGCGGCAAGTACGGCACTGCGATCTGCGGACCTGGAGGCACCTCGCCCGGATTGAGCGGACGCACCACACGTGGAGTCACGATTACCAAGAGTTCATTCCGGCTCTTGGTGGTGGAACGGCTCTGAAAAAGTTTCCCAAGAATCGGAATATCTCCGATGCCCGGAATCTTATCCATTAATTGTTGCACCTGGTTGTCGATCAAACCTGCGATGGCGAAGGTCTGTCCGTCTCTTAAATCCATTTCCGATTCCACGCGCCGGGTGGACAGCGCCGGAATGGTGAAACCTTGCAACGTGACGGCGTTGGTGAAGTCGAGCGAACTGACCTCTGGCGCTACCTTAAGGTGAATCAATCCGTCGGGCTGAATGGTTGGCGTGAAGTTCAGCCGCACACCGAATTCCTTGAACTGAATGGTAATGGCAGGCGCGCCCCCGGACGCGCCCACCGACTGCACCACCGGATAAGGAAACTGGCCGCCGGCGAGGAATGACGCGTCTTTGCCCGACGCAGTTAACAGGTTCGGTTCCGCGAGAATCTGCAAAATGTTCTGGGCTTGCAGTGCCTGGATTGTCGCCGCGAGATTGATGTCCGGGCGGAACAGGAAAATATTCAGCAGGTTGCTCAGGTTGAAACCGCCGGTTGTGACCGTTGTTGAAGAAGCGGTGCTGGTCACCGTGGAGGAAACTCCTCCAGTGGTGAGCCCGCCATTCAAAGCAGGAGGCCCATACTGTTGCGTGGAAATCGAACCGATGTTCTTCGCGCCCGGCAGGCTCAGGATGTTTACTCCGAATTGCGTGGCCAGCGAGCGGTCCACTTCCGCGAATTTCACTTCCAGCAGGATTTCCCCAGGCTGCACCGCCGGCGTTTGAATCAGGCTGGTGACTTTTGGCGTGGCGTTCTTTACCACTTCCAGAATTTTCTCGGCGACGGCTGCGGAGGATGCGTGACCGGACAAAATCACCGAATCCTTCGAGGTTTCGATCTGGACCTGTTCGGTCGGAAACACTTCGTGAATCTTTTCACTCAGGCTCAGAATGTCGATGTCGACGGAAACTTCAAAGGCTTGGGTCTGGTCCTGATCATCCCACAGAATAAGCGAAACGCCGCCGGCCGCTTTTCCATTGAGCAGCACTTGGTTTGGATTTACCACGATCGCGTCAGCGATGGCAGGATCAGCCACGGAAACCCGGCGAATTCGTGTCGGCGAGGTGATGACGATCGAACGGCCGACCATTAAATGCAGCACCTGGGGCGCTTCGGCGGATTGCGCCGGCACTTGTTCTTGCGCGGGCGCTGCGCCTTGCGCTGCTGGCAAATTAACGGGCGAAGGGACGGGAGTCTGTGCCACGGTGGGAAGAGGCGCTTGCTGTCGAACTTCCGCGTGACTGGCAACCGGCAATAGCGCTGAGGAGATCATCAGCGCTGCGAGAATTGTGATCTGGCTACGCGTTCTAAAATTTCCGGACATCCGGTTCTCCCGTTGATTCCTCATTGCTCGGTGAAACTTTTCGTTTCGCGCTTGTTGCCGGAAATGATCTCCACCTGGTAAGCGGCGGGAGCGTCAGGCTTGGCCGGCTTGGCCGGTGCAACATGCTTGGCCACGAGCGGCGTTGCAACAGGTTCACCCGACGAGAAAAGCGACGTTTGCAGCACGGCTGGCGGCATGGTGTCATCCGTGTCGATGGTGTTTCGCAGCGCGAGCTGAATTTTTCCCTGCGTGCTGCCCATGGCGAGTTTCGCAGCATCATCCGGTGAAACCAAAAGCGTGATTACCGAAACCGTTTGAGGCTTTCCTTCCTGATCCTGCTGCTGCACCTTCTGGCCGGCGGCGAGCACGCGTACATTCTCCAGAATCGTGCGCGTAATGTTCTGTCCGCCCTGTCCCGCGGCGACAGCTCCGGTGACCAGCACATCGACCATCGTGCCGGGAGTGACGAATCCAGCCACGCCCACCACATCGTTCACGGCGACTGACATGGCCCGCATTCCCGGCGGTATCGCTGCGGCGAGTCCCGCGCCTGCCGCGATAGGCGCGAGCTTGCTCTGCATGATCGGTTCATTTTCGGCGACAGGCATGATCAACGCGCGATTGACGCAATCCTGCAGGCGCGTGCACATCCCGGTAGCCGACTGATTCGCCGGCCAGGAAATGGTGCGCACCAGGGAAGGTTCCAGGCGGGTGCCCAGGGGCAACGATTTCGCCGCGACTACGATTTGGCTCATGGGTGTCGATTTCACAGCAGATGCCTGCTGAAACTTGCGATACACAAAATTGCTGACCAGCAGGGCCACCAGCAGCGCGACGCCCAAGCCGATCAGCATACGGTTTCGATTCATGAACCGAGTCTCCTTAACTTACGAGCCCATCAGGCCAGGTGCCAATGCGCCGCCACGAAGCAGATCAGCGTCCCGGCCGCCGCGGCCACTCCGAAGGGAAGCTTCAGCGCGTCCGGATTGTCGATGGAAATCTCCGGATGGGCGCGAAAGCCGAACGTGAAAAAGCCCATGATCAGCAGCCCCACGTTTCGGATCGTTTCCCGTACCCTTCCTGCCGCGATCATCTGCACGATGGCCATGGCCCCCGCCACCAGCACGCTTGCCAGCAGCACGAACCACAGCATCACCGGCCCCACGAATGCCCCGAGCGCCCCCATCAATTTCCAATCCCCCGCGCCCAACGCCCGCAACAGCACCAAGGGTAGCAGGACTAGGAGTCCTAGGCCCGCCCCTTCCAAGGCGGTAATTCCCCCACGCCAGCCCCCGAACAGCAAATGCACCGCGAGCCCCGTCGCAAACCCCGAAACCGTCAGCCAGTTCGGAATTCGCCGCGTTCTGCCGTCAATCCACGCCGCACACCCCGCGAGCGCCAAGACACACGGCCATATCGCTTGACTTAAGACACTCTGCATGGGCCCTCTAGCGCGCCTAGTAGTTGGGCAACACCCAACGCAGGTTTTCTGAGGAGTGATCTCTTAGGAGGCAGCAGCACTCGTCAAGACACTCGCGGCATTGCTAAATATCGTTGAGAGCTTCTGCCCGATCGTCGTGATAAAGGTTACCGAAAGTAGAGCGACGAGAACCAAGAGCAGTCCGTATTCAACGAGATCCTGACCGTCGTCGTCTTTCCACAGCCGCACCAGCAAGTTTTTCATCGTTTCCTCTCGTACAAGGTTCATGAAAAAATCTAACTCCTGATCTTCTGAGCACCTGCTCTTCCACTCGGCACTTACAGATATTCGCGGCTTAAGTATTGCCGAATCTGTGGCACCGGCAATCATTGGTCGTAATTCCGCTAAGTGCCCCGTCACATTGTCACCTGTCAGAGACGCTGCAGTGTGCTGTTTGCATCCAGCCAATTACAACGAGACTTGAGCTATCGCAAATACCGATACTCCGGCTCAGTTCGGCGTACAAATAGAGCCGCGACTTGATCGGCGTATACACGCCGCCAGTCTCTAGAATACGAGAGCACCGTTGCTAACGGTTCATCTCGTCGCAACAAGCAAGATTGAATACCGTACTGTTGAAGAACGGATAATGCGCCAGGCTGAAGCCGTGAGATATGCAGGTAGTCTGCGAGGACACCTCCCCTCTCGTAGACGTCTCCTCTTCCATCAATGAACACCTTCCGTCTTGGGGCTTCTGACCAGACCAAGTACCCGCCAAATCCATAACTGTTGTACATCGGTCCCGATAAGGGATGGCCTCGCATGTATTTGACCGCATCTACCGGAAAGTTGAGCGCGATTTTATGACGGAGATCCGCTGCTGAAGGTGAAAAGTGAGCGATGGCGGCTAATAGTAAAACCATGAGAGCACAGTTCAGCAGTGGTTTATCCTTTCTTGAGTCATAACAGGGTATCCATCGGGCGATGATTGTTGCTATCACCGGCGCAGCGAAAGGTACAAAAACCAGCAAGAATCGAATATGCATGCAAGCCAATGCACTGCCAGCCAAGAAGAGCAGCAGCGTTTCCAATCGCCAGCGCAAGCGCAACGTTATTTGTGCAATGGCAATGAGCAATAGCAAAGCGAGGAAAGCTTGGCCGACGATTTCGTGAAACGGCATCGACTGCCATTCCTCAATGTTTCCGACATTCAAGGGTAGAGAGAAAGCGAATTCGAACGGAGACGTGGCGACTCGTATGCCATAAGGGGTGGCGGGAATAGCGATCACCGACAACAAAAATATGCTTGCGAGTTGAACACGTTCACCGGCCGACCAAGGCTTCGCCTCTAAGTTGCCCAAACTAAACTTGAAAATTCCGCTGATCCAGTAAACAAGCAGCGTGCCCACCCCGACAATCCAAGAGCCGTGTGTGTTTACCCAGAGGAGCATCATGATGGGCAAAAACCAAAGCATCCGGTACTTTCCCTGCCGGAAGCGTTCCAGTGCGATCAAAGTCAAAACGAGAAACAAATATCCGAGCATCTGCGGTCGCAACGAAAACGATACGACTGTAAAAAGTGCCAGCACAGCGGCGGCAACAAATCCGGCTTTCGAATTTTCACAGCTCAGGGTCGCCAAAACGTATAGACCTATGAGAACAGCGCTGCCAATGAACACAGAAAACACTAAGAGGCCGTGAAGATTGCCGACGCGGTACGCTAAAGCCTGTAACAATTCCCCGAGCCATTCGTAGGCGAGCCATGGCTGACCGTTAACCGTGAAGGAATACACATCAGCGGTGGGCCAATGATGCGTTCGGAGGATTGTGTCGCCGATTTTGAGGTGCCACCACAGGTCGGGGTCGACGTTGAATAGTCGAACCCACACAAAGACCATTCCCACCAGCAGGGTGGCCAGCATGACTGGGAACGAGCAGACGCGGCGGTACAGAGCGATGGCCGCAGATTCTGAGGCAGTGGGCACCGCCAGCGGCAGGGAAACGCCATTGCCGTGCTCATCCACGCCAGCGCGGAGGGCTGATTCGTTCATCATGCGGGTGTCACTAAAAGTGTTCACTCGATCGTCCGCTTGCGCTTAAGAGCTTTGTTTCGTGCGTCCCCATCAGGAGACAGCCGATTCGTCCCGTGAATAAATGCATTCCCTGTTCCAAACGACACAATCCTGTTCCAAACGACATACCCGGCCGCTGTCCCATCAGGAATGAGCAGACGCACCTCTGCCCGCTCGTACAGTTCAAAACAATGGGCTCCAAACAGGTGAGGCTGCTTCGGATTCCGCTTCTACGCGGTTTGCTTCATCGCCGGAGCGCGCTCCCGGGTCTCCGGCTCGGCGTCTTCCGGCTCGCGGACTTCGAGCTGATTGATCAGCCTGTGCAGGTAGCCACGGGCAACGCCCAGCACCCGTGCGCTCTCCGCCTTGTGCCAGTTACACTCGCGTAGCGTGCGGACGATCAGCCGCTTCTTGAATTGACGCACTTCTTCTTCGTAGAGCCCGTTGACCGCCGCGGTTTCAGAGGTGCCAATGATCGAAGGCGGCAGATGCCACGCGTCGACGGTCGGTCCGTCAGAGAGAACTACCGCGCGTTGTACCGCGTTCTCCAGTTCGCGCACGTTCCCCGGCCAGCCGTATTCTTCCAGCGTCCGGACAGCAGCTTGCGAAAATCTCTTGGCCTTCTTGCCGAATTGCTCCGATGAAATTTGCAGGAAGTGCTGCGCCAGCAGCGGAATATCCTCGCGGCGGTCGCGCAAAGGAGGCAGGTGCATGTGCACCACATTCAACCGGTAATAGAGGTCTTCGCGAAAAGTGCCTTTCTGCACCATGTCCGCCAGATTGCGGTTCGTCGCGCAGATCAGCCGGATATTCAAATTTACCGGGGTGCTGCTGCCCAACCGCTCGAAGCTGCGTTCCTGCAGCACGCGCAGCAATTTCGGCTGCAATCCGAGTCCCAGATCCCCAATCTCATCGAGGAATAGCGTGCCCTGATCGGCAGTTTCCAGCCGGCCGCGCCGGGCCATCAACGCGCCCGTGAACGCGCCCTTCTCATGCCCGAACAGCTCATCTTCAATCAAAGTTTCCGGCAAATTCACGCACGAGAACGCCACCAGTGGTCGACTGCTTCGCCCGCTCAACTGGTGAATCGCGCGCGCCAGCAGCTCTTTTCCCGTTCCGGTCTCGCCGGTAATCAGCACGTTCACGTCGCACGGCGCAATCTTGTGCACCAGCGCGAACATCTCCTGCATGATCGGCGACGTGCCCAGTAATTCGTGCAGCCTGCCCGGCCCCGTCGACGAAGCTCGCAGCCGCTCCACTTCCTTCTCCGCCGCATAAAATTTGCAGGCGCGCTTCAGGATCAGCCGAAGCTCAACGATGTTTGGTGGATTACTAACGCTGTCGTAGGCGCCCCGCTCCATCACGCTGACGGGCAGTTGCCGGTTTTCGCTGTCGCACAGCACCACAATAGGCGGATGAGACTGGAACTGGTTTATCGCGTCCATCAGACGCAGCGCCGCTTCCTGGTCGCGCTGATTGCCGGTATCGCGCAGGTCGAGCAGCACCACATCGCACCATTCGCGAAGATCTCCCAGGCGGCTCGGTTGGAAGTCGCTCAACGCGCGGCTCGAAAACCCCGGTCCCAATGCCCGGGCGATCGCTTGCGCCAGTCCAGAATCCTGGCTGATGAATGAGATGTTAATCGGCTGTTCGCTCAAAGTTCCGCCCCTTGCCAAAAACTGCCAAAACACGGCCTTCTCCGACACAAATCCTGCCTTGTGTTACCTACCGGAGACGATCTTCGCGTCTATGGTTCGCAAACTAGCTGCCAAAAGGGGTCCAAGAGGTACTAAACCTTCGTAAACTCGCACGGTTCAGCCGCTTGGTAAGTAGAAGACAGTAGGAATGTACAAAAAGGTGACGCTTTACGGCGCTTCTCTGGGAAATTCGCTGCACATATTGAGCACAATTGTGCTCACTGTCCCGGAAGCTCGCCCGTATTGCTACAACTCTAGTTTAGTGGTCCGCAGAAGCATTCGCGGAAGCGGGTATCGTTGCGGGAATTCCAACCAGAACTTGCACCGGAACCGGCTTGCCCTCTTGCAGGGCAGCCTTGAACTTCCACTGGCTGAATGCTAATCGGGCGTTATCGTCGTTTTCTTGCGAGACGCCCTGATAAACCTCGAGTTGGTCGATCAATCCATCGGCTCGAAGCAGCCCTTTCAAAATAATCATGCGCCCGATTTTTTCGGGGGGGATCGCAGAGCGCTGGAAATCGAACTTCGCTTCCGCTGAAGGGGGAACCAGGCCGCCGCCGAAGTGCGCCACAGTGGCCGATTCGGGCGCTGCTGGCTGCGTGGCCGCCTGCGAGCAATACTGCATGGTCCAGTTCTTTCCTGGCATCGGCAGGAAGATCGTGTAGATCTTTCCGCAATGCTGCAGCGCGCCATAGACGTCCAGGCCGCCGCCGCCCAGTGCGCCAGCGGACACAATCAGCGAGGGTTTGCGAATATTGAAAGCCGCGGGAACCGGATAAACAATTCCTCGTGCCAGCGCCGCTCCAAGCATGCCTGAGCCAATCGAATTCGTGCCCTCTCCTTTGATCGTCACCGGTCCTTCAGACATGGAAAGTCCCCCGCCACCGCTCGTCGCAGAACCGGGTCCGCTGCTGCTATCTCCGCCTTTTCCGGCTGTTCCTGGGCCTCCGCCAACAACTCCGGCATGGCTGCCTCCGGGCGTTCCGATGGCATTTTCGCCCACGGTGGTCGAGAATTCTCCGCTTCGATTGCCCGGCGGAAGCATGATTTCCGAGGCATTGGCGACGCCCGACGGATCGGTGCTGATTACCGCCAGCGTCAACGAATCTCCAGAAGTGGCGCTCACGTTGGGCGCCTGCACATTGCCGGTTCCGCTGGTGTTCTTGCGCTGTGCCACGCCCGAAGCCGTCGCCACAGGCATGGACGGCTTGAATGCCGGCGGCGTTAGAAACGTCATTTCCGGGTTCTGCGAGTTCTGCGCATCGGGCGTAGGAGCAACATCCGCCTGGAGTTGCCGATCTTTTTGCGTTGGCCGCGCTGCCATGGGATCGAACTTTAACGGCGCCTTCGGCGCATCGATGGGCTTGCCCAAAATGATATTCGGCAGCTTCAGGTCTACGTTGATCTTCAGGTCAGGCGGCGAGGAAGGCTGAATAATGGTCTGATGATTGTTGTCTGGATGCGCTGGCTTGGACACGATGGTCAGCACGTTTTGCGACGTGGTGCTGCCCGCGGCAGGCGCCTCTATAGGCCTCATGCCCGTCAGCGGACGCCCGCCCGGCCCCGGCGGCGCGATGTGCGGCAGCGTCTTGGGAAGTTGGTGCACTGGCACGCGATAGTAGATGACCTCGTTCGGTTGAATCGGCGTCTCGAATGCCGACACACTATCCGGAAACTGCTCGTGCGCGTAGACAATCAGCAGAATGGCTGCGGCGTGGCAGGCCAGCGACATCGTCCATGAGCGGCCCCGGAAATAGCCGCGCCTTCCCGCGTGCACACGCAACGGATCGCCGCCAAGTGCCGCGCGATCTGCCGGAACACGGATCAGCGCGGTTTTCAGGGAGCTCCACCAGCGGAGTAGACCGGAATCCTCGGAAACTACGAATGTAGGTGTCGTCGCCAGCCGGTAACGGAGCGGATTTTCAGCATCTTTCGGTTTGGGAGCAAAGCGGAAAACCGCCGCGTTCGGCCGCTGGAAAGCCACCGACGGCTCGGGCGCGAAACGGGGAGACTCCTTGCTGTCTAAACCCAAAGTCGGCGGCATCCTATTCCACACTTCTCCCTAAGTTGCACTTTAACTGCACGCCCAATACCAAGAGCCCAGTTCCACGGGAAACATCTTGCTTTCCAGCGCCGCGTGGACAAGATCCGGCAGCGATAGTCACTATTTGAGGACACAGCGGCCAAGGTGCAGGGCTGTTTTGGTCACTGCGAAATTCCCGAATACTCTAGCAAAATTCTCCGCATCATTATCCACAACTATCCACAGCCGACGACTTGTTCACCATTTGCGGATGTCGATTTCGCGCATCGCGCAGGCAGCTTGCTTATGCGGGATAATCATGTGATTTTTAGCGGCTGGCGATTAAACACGAAGAGTTTTTAAACCAAACTTTTATACGGAGTATCCATTTGCGACTCAAGATCGTTCAAGTTGGAGAGCCGGTATTGCGAACGAAAGCTCGTCCGCTGGACCCGTGTGAAATTGCCGGCGCCGAAATTCAGCAGCTCATCGAGCACATGAAGGAAACCATGCGCGATGCGCCAGGCGTGGGTCTAGCCGCGCCGCAAATCGGCTTGCCGCTGCAGCTCGCCGTCATCGAGGATAGCGAAGAATATCTGAAACTTGTGCCGCCAGCCGATCTCGCCGCGCGCGAGAGGAATCCTGTCCCGTTCCACGTGTTGATCAATCCGCGAATCACCGCCGCATCCGAGAAGAACGTGGAATTTTTCGAAGGCTGTCTCAGCCTTGCCGGATTCTCAGCCGTGGTTCCGCGCGCTCACACCGTCCGCGTCGAATGTCTCGACGAATTCGGAAAACAACGCGAGATCGAAGCCTCCGGCTGGTATGCGCGCATTCTTCAGCACGAAATTGATCATCTGCTCGGTAACCTTTGTATCGACCGCATGCGCACCCGCACCTTTTGCTCGCTTGAGAATTTTGGGCGCTTCTGGAAAGGGAAGCCGGTGATTGAAACCGTGAGGGAAACGTCGCCCGAATAGCGGGAATAGTTACGATCAGCTAGCTACGGCGTACGGCCGATCTTGCCGCGTGTTTCTGTTGGGACAGCACCCGCCGCAATTCATCTTTTCGCGCCAGCAGCCGGAGCAAATCTTCCTGCGGCAACGGCGATTGCAGTTGCCGGTCGAGCGCCGCCAGCTCCTCCGATATTCTCCGGTTCCTCAGGAACTCCAGGCAGGATTCCGCTTCTTCCCAGGTATGCTCGAGCGCCTGCTCGAAAAGCGCCTCGAACAGAATGCGCTGGTCTTTTTCATCCAACACCGACGCGAGCGCGGCTGCGTCCGGCTTTTCGCGCACCCGCAGCACCAGAACTTCGATAATTTTCTCCGTCTCCAGCCCGCGATGCAGTTCGCTTGCCGCGATCTCTTCCGCCAGCCGCTCGCGAAACGCCTCCGCTTCCACCAGCATTCGAATCAGCCGCGTCTCCGCCTGCTTTACCACCGGCCCAAGCAACTGCGCTTTCGGTTTCACCTCGCTGCGCCGTTCCACCGCCGCGCGCCGCAACGCTTCGCGCAGCACCGGCTCATCCACGCGCAGTTCGGAAGCAATCCGCGTGGCCCATTCCGAGCGCATCAGCCGGTTCGGGTGCCGCTGCACGTACGGCATTAAATAATTCAGCGCCGCCAATTTTCCTTCAGCGGTCGAGCGGTCCATCCGCCGCGCCTTGCCGATCAGGTAATCCAGGTACGATGGCGACTGCGCCAGCAGTTCCTTGTACGCTGCCGCTCCGCGCTCCTTCAAAAATTTATCCGGATCTTCTCCCCCCGGAAGCGCCAGCACGCGCACATCGAATTCTTTCTCGAGCAGCAGCGCCAGTGATCGGTCGGTGGCAGCCTGTCCCGCCGTGTCCGGATCGTAATTCACTACCACCCGCCGCGTGTACCGCCCCAGAAGCTTGATCTGCGGCTCGGCCAGGCTCGTGCCGCAACTGGCGATCACATTCAAAATTCCCGCGCGCGCCACGGCAATCGCATCCATGTAGCCTTCCACCAGAATCCCGAAATCATTTTGCCGCAGCGATTCTTTGGCCCGGTCCAGGTGATACAGCACCGAACTCTTCGTGTAGATTGGCGTCTCCGGCGAATTCATGTACTTCGGCATGTCGTCGCCCATGGCCCGGCCGCCAAACGCGATCACTTTCCCCGCCTCATTCGAGATCGGAAACATAATGCGCCGGCGGAAGCGATCGTAGAGGCGTCCCGACTGGTCGCGCGACACCAGCCCGCACACATCCAGCGCCTTCTCCGGATATTTCGATTTCAAATAGCGCACCAGCGCATCGCCGCTCGATGGCGCGAAGCCCAGCCCAAAGCGCATCATCGCCTCGCGATTCAGCCCGCGATCCTCCAAATACGCAAACGCCACTTTGCCTTCGCTGCTTTCCTGCAATTGCCTGGCGAAGAAAGCCGCTGCGTCGCGATGCATATCTATCAGCACCGCGCGCTGCTGATTCTCCCGCCGCTCTTCAGGGGACCGCTCCGTGCGCTGCGGAATCGGTATGCCGCACTTTTCCGCCACCGTGCGCACCGCTTCCGGAAAGCTCGCCTTCTCCAGTTCCATCACGAACTTGAACACGTCTCCGCTGGCGTTGCACCCGAAGCAGTGGTACATCTGCCGCACCGGATGCACCGCGAACGACGGCGTCTTTTCCTGGTGGAACGGGCACAGCCCCACAAAATTCTGTCCCGCTTTGCGCAGGCGCACGTATTCGCCGATCACCCGGACGATGTCCGCCTGCTGCTTTACTTTTTCCGCGAACGATCCCGCTTCCGCCATGTTTACCGTGCCGCCGTGCGCCAACAATCTACCAACAGCCGCTAGGATTTTAACTCAGCCACTGTGACCGCATTCCCGCCACGATCTTCCGCTTCCGGATGCGTCATGTCCACCAGCGGATGCGTCGACAAAAATTCTCCCAGCCCTCGCCGCAGCGCGCCCGTCCCGTAGCCGTGAATGATGCGCACGTTTTGTTTTCCCGCTAGCGCCGCTTCGTCCAGAAATTTGTCCACGCGCCGCGTGGCTTCTTCCACCGTGCAGCCAATCACGTTGATTTCCTGCGGCGCCGCGTTTTCGCTCGGCTGCGCGTGCACCGTAATTCCGCGCGCGCGACCTGCGGCACCTTCACCTGGTCTGGCGCTTGGCTTCGCTCCCCCGAATTTCGCGTCGGCGAAGTTCGCCCCCTCGAACTTAGTATTGATCCCGGCGATATCTGCCAATGGCACCTTCATCCGCAGCGGGCCGGCTTCCACTTCCGCCGTGCGTCCATCGTGCCTGCGGAACACGAGCGGCTGTTTAAAACCTTTCACCGTAATTCTGTCTCCGGCCGAAAGCTCTGCCGGGTCCACAGGCTTTGCCATGTCCACCGTCATCGTGCCCAAATCCTGCTGCGAGCTCGCCAGCGTCTCCACCACCGCCGCGTCCGTTTCCGCTCGCGCATCCGAGGCCAGCTTGCCCATTCGTCGAGACGATTGCTTCTCCATCTGCCCGCGCGCCTGACGATCCTTCACCTCCGCCACCAGCCGCGCCACTTCCGCCTCCAGACGCTTCTGCGCCTCCCCAAAATTCTTTTCCAGCTCCGCGATCCGTTTTCTCTGCCGCTCCACCCATTCCGTCTGCAGCTCTCGCCTCTCGCTTTCAAGCTGCGCCAGCTCCTCGCGCGCCTCGCGCTTGATTTCTCCCATCTCATCGCGGCTGCGATGCAGATACGCGATCAGCTCATTCGCCTCGCGCGACTCCGGCGAAAGCCCGGCCTGCGCACGCTCCACCACGCGTTCCGGCAATCCCAGCCGCCGCGCAATCTCAATCCCGCTCGACGTGCCCGGCACGCCCACCAGCAGCCGGTAGGTCGGCCGCAGATTCGCCTCATCGAACTCCATCGCCGCGTTCAGGATTCCCGGCGTGGTCGAAGCGTACGATTTCAGCCGGTTATGGTGCGTGGTGGCCAGCGTCAACGCGCGGCGCTCGCGAAATTCTTCCAGCAGCGCCACCGCCAGTGCCGCGCCTTCCTCCGGCGCCGTGCCCGTGCCCATTTCGTCCACCAGCACCAGCGACCGCCCCGTCGCCACCGCCAGCATCGAATTCAGATTCAGCATGTGCGCCGAAAAAGTGGAAAGGTCCGCCGCAATCGATTGCTCATCCCCGATGTCCACCAGCACATGATCGACAATCGGCAGCTCCGCGCGCTCCGCCGCAACCGGAATGCTCGATTGCGCCGAAAGCGCCGCCAGCCCCACGGTTTTCAGCGCCACTGTTTTCCCGCCGGTATTCGGCCCGCTGATCACCAGCACCGTTTCCGCGCCGCCCAGCGCCAGCGACATTGGTATCGTCGCGCGCTTCTGCGGCTTCAGCGTCGCCTCCAGCACCGGATTCCGCGCGGCCTCCAAACGCAGCGAATTTCCCGCGGTGAATTCGGGCATGGTGCAATCAAATTCCCGCGCGAATCGCCCGCGCGCGAAGATCGAATCGAAATGCGCAATCGAATCCGCGATTGCCTCCAGCGGCCCTCGGTCCGCGCGCAACCGGTCGGTCAGCTCGGCCAGGATGCGCGCCACTTCCACCGCTTCGTCCTCGCGCAATTGCACCAGCCGGTTATTCAAATCGATCGATTCGAGCGGCTCCACGAATACGGTTTGCCCCGTGGCGCTCGCGCCGTGCACCACTCCGGGCACTGCGCGCCGGTCCGCTGCGCGCACCGGAATCACGAAGCGGTCGTTGCGCAGCGTCACGTAGTCCGCGCCCGCGGGTTCGCCGCGCCCGCGCAAAATATTTTCGAGTGAATGCTGAATGCGTTGCCGCGCCTCGCCCATGCCCGCCCGGATGCGCCGCAGTTGCGGCGAAGCGTCGTCGCTGATTTCGCCATTTGGCAGCACCGCGCGGCGGATCGCGGTCGAAAGGTGGCGCAGGTCGGCCAGCGCGGCGGCGCGTTCGGCCAGTCGAGGATGCTTCGCGCCCAGCTCTTTAAAGGTCTGCCGCACCGCCGTCGCCGCGTCGATCAGCGTCGAAGCTTCCAGCAGATCGCCGCTCGCCAGCACAGATGCCGGCACCGACAATCGCGGCAGCCAGCCATCCGGATCGGCCAGCGACCCGAATCCCAGCTCCGAGCCGCCGCGCAAATATTCCATGGCCTCGCCAATCATCGCGAATTCCGCCTGCAACGGCGCCACATCGCTCTGCGGCGAAAGCGCTTCAATCGAACGGCGCCCCGGCGCGCACGTGGTGAAGCCCGCCACGATCTCTTTCAGTTTGTCGAATTCAAGTAGTTCTTCGGCAGGACGCGCCACAAAATCCTCAACGCCGATTGTAGCCTGAAGAATGAATCAAAACGAAAAGGCGTGAATTTACCGGCGGGATTTCCGGGCGCTCCGGATCTTCGAATTGCGCTCGCCGGAGATTGCACCGAAGAAATTGGACAAGTAGTCTGCTGCGTCGCGCGCCGACGTTGAAAAATGCACGCGATTCTTGGAAAACTTTCGGGAATGTCCGTTCCGGCTGCTTTCCATTTCCGCAACGCGCTTTACCACGGGCGCCCAAAACCGCCCCAGCGCGACAGTCGGCTTCGATTGCATCACTCCTTTATTCATCATTTCCCACACTACAGCCAGTTCCACCAGCGTTCCCGTGCCGCCCCGGCACACAACGTATCCTTGTCCTCGTTCCACCAATTCAAACAGACGCTCGCGCCACTCCTTGACGCGAATTTCTTTATCGACCCATCTGTTGGCTCGCCTGCCGAACACGGCTGCGGTGACTCCAATCGTCCGGCCTCCCGCTTCCTTTGCCCCGCGCGACACCGCTTCCATCACGCCGCCATAGCCACCCGTGCAGACCACAAATCCGCGCCTTGCGAGTTCTGCTCCCAGCGCGCGTGCTTCGGCGTAATGCGCATCGCCCGGTTTCGGCAGTCCGCTGCCGAATACCGTGACAATTTTCCCGGTTTTCATTTGCTTCGCTTCGGAGCGGCCGTGGGCCCCAGCGTATCGACCATCGCGGTGGCAATCGCGTCGAGCGTTTCCGTCGCGTCGGTGCCGTGCTGCGAGTTGTTGTTCACGAAGATGGAAAAAATCAGGTAATCGCCGCCACGCGTTGTGGCGTAACCCGAAAGCGCCCGCGCATGATCCGCCGCGCCCGTTTTCGCTTCAATGAATCCCGTGGCCGCCGAATTTTTCATGCGGTTTTCCAGCGTGCCGTCCACGCCCGCAACCGGCAGCGTCGAAAGAAATGCCGGCCCCCACGGTTGCTTCGCAATATATTCGAGCAGCGTTACCGCTGCGCGCGGCGTTACCAGATCGTCGCGCGCGAGTCCCGATCCGTCCGACAAAATTACGTCTCCGTCAGCAACGCCGGCCGCCTTCAAAAAATCCTTTTCCGCCTTCAATCCCGCCGCGGTCGATCCCACGCCCACTTTTTCCCGTCCCACGGTCCGCAGCAGCAGTTCCGCATGCAGGTTCTGGCTCACTTTGTTGGTCGCTCGAACGATTTCGATCAGCGGTTGCGATAGATGTTCGGCCAACACTGTTATGTTTCCGGCCATGGCCGAAGTATCGATGGGCACCAGTACCGGTTCGCCGCTCGCCGTAGTTACGGGCGGCGCGCCATGCTGCGCTCGCGCCGCGCCCGTCACGCGGACGCCGCGCGCTTCCAGCAGTGATTTCAATTCCGCCGCCGCTGTCCGCGCCGGATCGGGCATGGCAATGTCGATGCGCATCGGCGCGTGCCCCGGCGAAATCGCTCCTCGCAGCAGCAAAAAATTCGTCTCGGGCTGCCGTACTACTGCGAATCCCGATTTGTCGTTCGATGTCACCGTTTGCAGTTCCACTCCAAACGTGTTCGCGGCTGCGGCAGGGTCCACCGTGATCGAAGGCGCGTCCGTCGCGCCGGCGCCGGGCCGCATATACACCGAAACCGTGTTGTCGTTGAACGCGATCGCGCTCACCGGCGCGCCAAACCGGAAAAACACGTCCCCCACATTCCAACCCGCCGGATACGGATCGTAGGGGAAGTAGCTGTCGTCTGCGACTACGTCGCCGTCGATTTCTTTCAGCCCTTTCGCCGCCGCCGCATCGGCCATTTCGGCGAGCACTTTGTCAACCGCGCCATCAAACTCAACTTTCTTGTCATAAGGAAATCTGCGATTCGACAGATCAGGATCGCCGCGCCCCATCAGCACCAGATTTCCGGCCAGCCGCCCGTCTGTTCCGAGCACTCCCGGTGATTCGAGCGTGGTTCGAAAGCGGTAATCGGGCCCCAGCGTGGCAAAAGCCAGAGACGTGGTGAAAATTTTCGCGTTCGAGGCGGGCGTAAAGAAATGATCCGGGTTGAGCGAATAGAGCGTTTCACCCGTATCGCGATTCGCGATCAAAATCCCCCAATAACCTCTTTCGGAATGCGCTGCGCCCAGCAATGTCTCGACGCGCGCTCGGAGCTTCCCAACTTCCGCGTCGCCAGCTGCGTTTTTGGGCACGGGTCCGGCAAGCGACCGCATGGCCATTAGCGCCAGCGCGGTGCACACCACTAGCCCCGGCAACGTTGCGCGGCTTCTGCCCGCTGTGCAGGCGCGAAATGCCCTCAGGGACGCCAATGAAAGGAACTCGCTCTGATTATAGGGCAACTCCTCTCGCCCGCCTGTTCGTATCCCACCATCTGGTTGCGTGATCTCGGCAAATACCCCTATGATTGGTTCGCCCGTGAGGAGGCGCTTCGATGAAAAAGATCATCTCGTATCTTCTGCCATTGGCTCTGATCGCTCTTCCCATGTTCAGCAATCCTTCGTTCGCTCGTGCCGATAAAGAAACTGACCGGCTGGAGAACGCCGGAGAGGTAATGAAGGAAATCATCAACATCCCGGACGACATTCCGCAGAGTTTGCTTGATAAAGCGGATTGCGTCATCGTGTTTCCTTCCGTACTGAAAGCCGCTTTTATTGTCGGCGGCAGCTATGGCCGCGGCGCCATGACTTGCCGAAGCGGAGATGATTTTCAAGGTCCTTGGGGCGCACCCACGATGATGGCGCTCGAAGGCGGCAGCTTCGGCTTTCAATTGGGCGGACAGGCCACCGATTTCGTATTGCTGGTGATGAACCAGCGTGGCGCCAGTTCCATTCTCAGCAGCAAAGTAAAGCTGGGCGCCGATGCCGCGGCGGCGGCTGGCCCCAAAGGCCGTGACGCGCAGGCCGACACTGACGTTACACTTCGCGCCGAAGTGCTCACCTATTCGCGCTCGCGAGGACTCTTCGCCGGTGTTTCCCTCGAAGGTTCCACGCTTCGTCCCGATAACGATGCGAACGAGAAGATCTACGGCAAGAAACTCGACGCCGAAGAGATCGTTCTGCACAACGCAGTACCCGTGCCGCCCTCGGCCAAACTGCTGATCGACACGCTGAAGCAACACAGCCCCAAGAATCTGTCCAAGTAACTTTGCGCCGGTTTCAGGCGCCCACCTGGAACCGGCCCGGCCGCCATGGTATTGACTGATGGCCAATCATGACTTACAGTCGAGTATGGATGCAGGTCATTCGTCGCGCATGAATTCTGCCCCGCGATCACGAAACCCGGTGGTTCCCAGCCGCCGCGAACGCCATCGCACCGCTACCCGCGAGCGTTTATTCCGCGCGGCGCTGCGTCTGTTTGCCGAGCGCGGTTACCTGGAAACCACCGTCGAGGACATCACCGAAGCCGCCGACGTGGGCAAAGGCACCTTCTTCAATTATTTCCCCTCGAAGGAGCACGTGCTCGCCACTTTTGGCGATGAGCGCGTAGCCGTTATCGAGCGCGCCGCCGAAGAAGCACGCCGCACCGAGGGACCTGTTTTGCCGGTGATCAAGAATCTCGCCACCTATTTGGCTGGCTTGTCAGCGGAAAGCCCGGAGCTGCTCCGCTCCATTTACGCCGCCAACGCTTCTTCCGCTTCGGCGCGCGCCGAAATGCAACAGCGCATTCACGCCGCGCGCGGCTTGATGACGGAAATGTTCGGCATCGCTCAGGAGCGCGGTGAAATTCGCGCGGAACTTTCCGCGCAGGCGCTCGCGCGGCTCACCCAGCTCATTTTTCACGGAGTCACGCTGGCCTGGGCGCTGAGCCCCGATTCAGGGCTACTACAAACCACCGAGGCTGTGTGGGATTTGATTACCCCTGCTTTTTCTCTGGCTCAGCCAACGAAAAAGCGTGGCGCTGAAAAGGCCGAAAAGCGCCGATAATCTTACAGTAGAGCTAGTGGCGGAATTACGTGAGTCCTACTGCTTCGGCGCTTCATCCAACTGGAGCGGCAGTGTCGGGCGAGTCACGGGAGGGAATTCATTGATAGGGGCATCGAAACCGGCATCGAAGCGCCGTTGGATCGCTATCTCAGTTGCTTTGGCTACTGTTTCGCTGTTTAGCCTGGCTTCCGTCTGGGCGCAGGCGCCTGTGGCCGGCGCAGTGCCTTCCTCTTCGACGTCTGCCTCCTCTGGCTCATCGGGATCCACATCCACGGCTCCGGTCCAGTCCGCTGCGCCTCCCACCGCGCAAGGCAGCGATTTTTCCGGCAGCGTTCCGTCGCAGCTCGTTCCAGGTGTTTTACCGCTCTCGCTGCAGGACGCCATTGATCGCGGACTCAAACAGAACCTCGGTCTGCTGCTGTCAAGTTCCGACGTGAATAGCGCGCGCGGCCAGCGCTGGCAGCAGCTCAGCAATCTGCTTCCGCACCTGAACTTGCAGCCCTATGCGGACATTTCCCAGGTAAACCTGGCCGAATTCGGCTTCACCTTTCATTTTCCCGGGATCAGCATTCCGACTGTTGTCGGCCCGTTCGCTTACTTTGATGCGCGCGCTTATCTAACTCAATCCTTGCTGGACCTTAAGTCTCTGAGCAACACGCACGCTGCATCGGAGCGCATCAAGTCGGCGCAATACACCTACAAAGACGCGCGTGACTTAGTCGTCCTTAGCGTTGGCTATGCTTATCTCCAGGCCGTTGCCGATGAAGCGCAGATCGATTCGGTGAGCGCGCAGGTCGAGACCGCCCAGGCTCTCTACAATCAGGCCAACGACCAGGTGAACGCCGGAACCTCTCCCGCTATTGATGCGCTGCGCGCGCGCGTCGAATTGCAAACGCGCCAGCAGCAACTCATACAGGCCAAGAACGATTTCGCTATTCAGAAGCTTTCTCTGGCACGCATCATCGGCTTGGCCGCGGGCCAGCAGTTCGATCTCACCGACAAATCTCCGTATCAAGCCATGCAGCCGATGGGCGTGGACGAAGCCCTGAAGCGCGCCTATGAGTCGCGCTCCGATCTTCAGGCGGCGCAAGCGAACGTTCGCGCGGCTGAATATGCGCGGCGCGCCGCTCTTGCCGGGCGCTATCCCACTGTCTCTTTCAGCGGGGATTACGGTGACGCGGGTCAGCACTTCGATTCCTCGCATGGAGTTATGGACGTCCGAGGAACCGTCACTGTGCCGTTATTCACGGGCGGCGCGATCCACGGCGAAGTCGTTGAAGCCGATGCCCAGCTTCAGCAGGCTCGCGACCGCGTCGAAAATCTTCGTAGCCAGATCGATTCCGACGTGCGTGTCGCGCTTTTCAACCTGGAGTCCGCTTCGCAGCAGGTGACCGTGGCGCAAAGCAACATCGATCTTGCCGAGCAAAGCCTCACGCAATCGCGCGACCGTTTTGCCGCGGGCGTCACCGATACCGTGGAAGTGGTTCAGGCACAGGAGGCGGTCGCCACCGCCCATCAATCCTATATTTCGAGCCTTTACCTCTTTAACTACGCCAAGATTTCTCTTGCTCGCGCCATGGGCGCGGCTGAAGACGGCGTGAAGGAATATTTCAAAGGAAAATAAAATGGCACAGCCGACTGAAGTGGAAGCGCCGCCCTCCAGCGTCCAGACCCCAGCCAACCCCGAAAATCACGCCGCGCCGCCCCCTTCGCCACCCCGGCGCGAAAGTTTTTTCCGTACGCATCCCCATGCTCGGACCATCCTGATCATTGCCGCGATCTTCGTGCTGGTGGGCGGCTACTTTGCGTATCGCTATTTTTCCAGCTACGAATCTACCGATGACGCTCAGATTGACGGCCACCTGATGCCCGTCAGCGCCCGCATTCCCGGATACATCACCAAGGTCAAGGTCGACGATAACCAGTACGTGCATCAAGGAGACGTTCTCGCCGAAATGGATCCGCGCGACTACCAGGTCGCCGTCGAAAAAGCCCAAGCCGATCTTACCGACGCCGAAGCTACTGCCCGCTCACTCAACATCAACGTGCCCATTACTTCCGTCAGCACCACCAGCCAGGTTTCCGCATCGCAGGCCGACGTTGAAAATGCCCAGGCGGGAATCGACGCCGCGCAGCAACAGTTTGACGCCGCTCAGGCCCAGCTTACGCAGGCCGAAGCGAACAATGTCAAGGCCCAGGCCGATCTCGCGCGCTACAAACAGCTCGTCGACAAACAGGAAATTTCGCGCCAGTTGTACGACACCGCCGTCGCACAGGCCAGCGTGAGCAGCGCCGCAGTCGCAGCCGCCAAATCTTCCGCCTCTGCCGCCGAGCAGCAGATCCACCAGGCTCGCGCCAAGCTCTTGCAGGCGCAGGCCAATCTGCGCTCCTCGCAAACGGGTCCCCAGCAAGTGGCTCAGACGCGCGCTCGCGCCCAATCTGCCTTAGCCACCGTGCAGCAGAAGCAAGCCGCTCTTGACCAGGCCAAGCTCAATTTGTCGTACACCCAAATCAAGGCCCCCATGGAAGGCATCGTCACCAAGAACGCCGAAGTAGGCATGAACGTTCAGGCCGGCCAGCAGCTCTTCGACGTGGTTCCCCTGAATGACGTCTGGGTTACCGCGAATTTCAAGGAGACCCAACTGAAATACGTGCGCCCGGGAGAGTTCGCGGAGGTGAGCGTCGATGCTACCGGCCGAAAATACAAGGCCCATGTCGACAGCATCTCCGGATCAAGCGGCGCTCGCCTCAGCCTGCTGCCTCCTGAAAATGCCACGGGAAACTACGTGAAAGTCGTACAGCGCATCCCGGTGAAGCTGGTCTTCGCGCCGGGCCAAGACAACGATCATAGGCTGCGGCTCGGCATGTCCTGCGAACCCAAAGTGTACGTAAAGCCGTTCCTGTGATCCGTTCGTGCGATCCCTCTGTGACAGGCGCAGTCTCAGGCGGCGGTTCCCGTTTTCCGGGCTGCCTCCCGTTTCCTACCTTAGTTCCGCCTCCTTTACTCCCTGAGAAAACTGAATCTCACTTGAAAACGTTGCCGTCGCGGGGTATGTTTTGGCTACTGAGGCTTGGGCCTGATCGCTAGCTTCGGTCGTGCGACACGGCCCAGATCGTCCTTCCGAAACCCAGAACGCGAGGGCACTCATGTCCATCCGAATCATCACCGTCGAGCGCGAATATGGCAGCGGCGGCGCAGCCGTCGCGCAATTGCTGGCCAACCGTCTCGGCTGGAAGCTTTGGGACCGCGACCTCACCGCCGAAATCGCCAAGGTTGCTCGCGTCGACCAGCGCGCCGCGCAGCGCTGCGACGAGCGCGTCGACAATCTGCTCTATCGCCTCTTCAAGGTCTACGCTCGCGGCAGCTACGAGCGCTCGCTTCCCGTCGCCGAGCGCACGACCTTCGATACCGATTGCATGGTCGCCACTCTTCACGACGTTGTCGAGGAGGTCGCCTCGCGCGGCAAATGCGTCATCGTGGGCCGCGGCTCCGCCTATTTCCTGCGCAGCCGCCGCGACGCCTTCCACCTCTTCACCTACGCCCCGCTCGACGAAAAAGTTCGCCGCCTCAAACTCATCGGCAAATCCGAAAAAGAAGCTCTCCAGCTCATCAACGAAATTGATCGTGAGCGCGCCTCCTTCATTCGCCACTATTTCAACGCCGAGTGGCCCAATCGTTCGCTCTACAACTTGATGATCAACACCAAGTTCGGCGACGAATTCGTGGTCGAGACCGTCCAGCAGCAAATGGCCGCCCTCGAAAAGCTCGACGCGCCTCAGTCCGCCACCGCCTGAGGCGCGTGAACCCGCGCCCTTCCGCCCGCCACGACCCTTCATTGCTATGGCATAATCTAATTACCCTGCGCTGCAAATTCGCAGGATGCGCCCTGTGCTCTCGTGAACTCCCGCAAGAAAATTCGCCGCAAATTCCTCGCCGCGCACCGCAAGCTGCGCGAGTTCAAAATGCTCGCCAAGGGCCTCGCTTCCACGCGCCACCCTCTGCTGGTGCACATCATTCCCATGCGCCGCTGCAACCTGGCCTGCACCTATTGCAACGAGTTCGACGATTTTTCCCAGCCCGTGCCCCTGCAAGAAATGTTCCGCCGCATCGATCGCCTCGGCGAAATGGGCACCGCCATCGTCACCATCAGCGGGGGCGAACCGCTGTTGCATCCTGATCTTGACGCCATCATCGCGCGCATCCGCAAGAATGGCATCATCGCCGGCCTCATCACCAATGGTTACCTGCTCGTTGCCGACCGCATCCAGCGCCTCAATCGTGCCGGCCTTGAATATCTTCAGATCAGCATCGACAACGTGCAGCCCGACGACGTCTCAAAGAAAAGTCTCAAGGTGCTCGACAAGAAGCTTGAGCTTCTCGCCGAGCACGCCGAATTTCAGGTGAATATCAACTCGGTTCTCGGCAGCGGCGTGCGCCATCCGCAGGACGCTCTCACCGTCGCTCACCGCGCCATCCAGCTTGGATTCACTTCCACCGTAGGCATTCTGCACGATGGCAATGGCCAGCTCAGCCCTCTCGGCGAGCGCGAGCGCGAAATATTCGAGGAGATCATGTCGCTCGGCAAGCGCTCCTTCACCCGCGTCAACGGTTTCCAGCACAACATCGCCGCAGGCCGCGAAAATAATTGGCGCTGCCGCGCCGGTGCGCGTTATCTGTACATCTGTGAAGATGGGCTCGTCCACTACTGCTCGCAGCAGCGCGGCTATCCCGGCATCCCGCTCGCCGAATACACGCCCGAGCAGCGCCAGCGCGAATTCCGCACCAAAAAGGGTTGCGCTCCCCGCTGCACCGTTTCCTGCGTGCACCAGATTTCCACCCTCGACTCCTGGCGCGTTCCTCAGACCATCGACTCCACTCCTTCTCCTGGCTCCGATCCTCTGATTCAAATCGCCGGTTCCTCGCGGAACTAGCTTTTTCGTTCCCACAATCCGCTCTTCGCGCTACAGTGAGTCTTTCCGGTAAATTTCGAGGCCTCTTTTCATGAATCCTGTCGTCTGGATTGCATTCGTCGTTCTTGCCCTCGCGGTAGTGGGTTGGCTCTCCTGGTCCACCGCCAGGCAATCGGAAGGGCAGTTGTCTGCGCTTCGCCAGGAAATGCAAAACTCGCTCGCCGCGCAGAATCAGGCCATTACCACCCAGGTCATCACCCAGATCAGCGGCCAGATCAATAGCCTGATGCTCTCCGTCAATCAGCAGCTCGGTCAGGTGCGCCAGGAACTGCAGACCGGCGTCGCCAACACCGGCCAGTTGGCTTCCGACGCGCAGCGCGAAGTCGCGCAGAAATTGCAATCCTCCACCGAAGCCTTGCTGCAGATGAGCCAGAAAATCGGCCAGGTACAGCAAACCAGCCAGGATTTATCCAAGGCCACGCAAACGTTGCAGTCCATTCTCGGCGGTGCAAAAACGCGCGGAACGCTGGGCGAAGTCACCCTCGAGCGTCTGCTGCAGGACGCGCTTCCTCAAAGCGCCTACTCTACCCAGTATCGTTTCGCATCCACTGGCGCCATCGTTGACGCCATCGTGCGCAGTGGAGACCGCGTCCTGTCTATCGACTCGAAATTCCCGCTCGAGGCCTACCGCCGTGTCATTGAAACCGGCGAAGACTCCCGCCGCGAATTCGCGCTCGCCGTTCGCAAGCATGCCGATGCTATCGCCGACAAATACATTCTCCCGCATGAAAACACCTTCGATTACGCGCTCATGTTCGTGCCCTCCGAAGGCGTTTACTATGAGCTTCTGATGACTCAGGACACCAAATACGGCCGCCTCGACGAATATTGCCGGGGCAAGCGCGTTTTCCCGGTTTCCCCGAATACGTTCTACGCCTGTCTCAACGCCGTAGCCATCAGCTTGCAAGGTCAGAAAATCGAGGAGAACACCCGCCAGTTATTAGCCGGCATGGCAGGTTTGCAGAAACAGTTCGAGGGTTTTACCGCGGTCTACGAAAAAATCGGTGGGCACCTGCGCCACGCGCAGCAGTGCTACGAGGAAGCCGACACCAAGCTGCTGCGCACGCGCAATTCTCTCGAGCAAATGTCCCAGGGCGCTCTTCCCGAAAACGCTCCCAAAGCTCTCGAGCCTGCTACCAACTAGAAGTCATCCAGCAATCTCTGCAATTAGGCACAAACCGAACGAACGTGTCATCCCGAGTGAGCGAAGAGTTGGTCCTCGCGACGAGGGATCTGCTTACTCTTTTGATGTCTGGTAGAGCACGGCTTCACCGGTGCCGTAAAGCTGAAGGAACTCGCCTGTCAGAGTCCGAGTGCCTATGAGACAGTTTGTAGTCAGCCAATCCTGAACGTGCGGGCGCTACGACAGTGCCATTCGCGCCGCGGCCAGCACCGTGCGAAAATCGCCAGCCGCCGTGTTGCTGAGCATTCCGTCGATCCCGCGCCTCACCCTATCCAGGTTTTGAGGGTGCCGCTCCAGTTCCTTCATCAGCCTGTTCAGATTTTTCTGCATGGGCTGCTCCGCGAGGGGAAGTGCCGCTTGCAGGTACGCGCGGGCCATATCTTCGTTCGGCGCCGGCAGCAGCTTTGCCGCGAACGAAAAATCTCCGGAGCGAATGGCTTGCGCTTGCATTGTCGCGATATTTTCCGGTCCGCCGCTGGTCAGCGCTTCCTGCACGTCTCCGCCTGGAAACCGCAGCACTCCGGGAACTTCGTTTTCGATTGCCACTCGCAGCCGCTTTTCCGACCCTCTCACGCGCACCTTGAGTATCATCTTTTGTCCCGGAAGCGGATTTGCTCCCGGCATTTCCGGATCGAGTGAAACTAGCGTCGTGCTCGCTTTCCACTGCTCCCCTGGTGTGATCGTTGATGAGATCGCGATCTTCGCAGGCCCTGCCGTTGTTTTTCGGCTCGGTAAAACGGCAAGGCACTCGGGTGACGCGGCCATCACCAGCGCCGGCTCTTGGTTGATTCTCACGTGCACTGCTTCCGCATCGTGGCCGAATCCAGGCCCGCAGATGGAAAAGGGCTCGCGTAAAGACGCTACTTCGGGCGCGGATAGTGCTCGCGAAATCCCAGCCGCCGCGGCATCGATCAGCGCCACCGCCGAGGCTCCCGAAGCTTTCGCCAGCAGAATCTGCCCCGTGGAGGGCACCGTAAAATAGGCGCGTCCAGTTTCATCGGTCGTCACCTGTCCGCTTCCCACTTCCACGTTCAAGCCGGAGGCAAGCCGTCCGTCCGCTCCCAGCACCGCCAGCATCGCCGGTTGTCCGGCGATTGCGCGCTCGGGCAGAACGATGGTCACTGCCCACGCGGACGATGATGAAGGCGTGGAAAATATGGAAGAAGTGGAAGTTGCGGGCGCCTGCGCGTTCGCTCGCCCTCCCGCCAGAAATAAAATCAGCAGCATGGCTGCGTTTGCCCAAGTCAGTTTTCTTGTGGATTTGTGCGAATCCAAGATGTCAGGCAGCCGGATTGGAATCTTCCGTTCGATGCCGCCAGTATAACGAAACGCCTTCTGCGATGCAGAAGGCGTTTCAAATCCTCAATTTTTTCGTTTTCTTTGCGGGTACTTAGGGAACTACCACTTGTACTTCGTTCGAGAAGCCGCTTTCGACTCCGCTCGAATCCACTGAAGTAACCACGTAATAATAGACGCCGCTGGCCAGTCCCGAATCCATAAAGGTCGGCTGGCTATCCACGGTGGCATTCACCTTCGTGTACGGTCCGCCGGAGACCGTGCTGCGGTACACGAAATATCCAATCACATTAGAGGACGAAGGCGTCCACGACAGCGATACGCCGTGGCCGGATTGCTGGCCAGTAACGCCGGTTCCGGAAACTCCTACCTGCACCACCGGGTTTGATGCATCGCTGGTGATCGCCAGCGTTCCTCCGGCATAGCCGGAAGTGGAAGGTCCGAAATTCACGGAGATGGTCACCGATTGGTTGGGAGTGAGGGTCGCATTCGAACCGCCGCTCACGGTGTAACCTTGTCCCGAAACGTGCACTGCGGAAATTTTCAGGTTGTCGGTGCCGGTATTGGTTACGCTCAGCAGTTGAGAGGTCGCCGTTCCTACCGTCACTTCACCAAAACTCAGGCTCTGGTTGCTGATCGAGAGCACGGCAGCGGTCGGTAATCCGAAAGGGTTCGTCGAGTTCGCGGACGGCTTCGCGGTTCCACCGCATCCCGCCACGAGGAAGGTTGCCACGATTGCGAGGACCATGGCCGCGCTACGCATTCCAAGGGTTTGTTTCTGTTCGGACATAGCTGAAATGCTTTAAACCTTTCTTTCCTTGTGTTCGTGCAGTGCGATTGTCGGCGGTCCTGCTTGTGGAGTACTACTGGACGGCGGTACATACGTGGGACAGGTGTCTTACCTGTACATCCTTTTGAAATCCGGTAGCTTACAACCGGCGCCTGTACCTTGGTCCAAGGTCGGCCGGTGCCGTTGCGGCATCAAAATGCCGAGCCCTTCGCGCGCAGTCCTGCTAATATTTGTCTTACTGGACAACAAACTCGGCGGGTTCGCCGAGTTGGAATGGGAGGGCTATGCCGTGATTCGCCGAATGCTTTCGCACCGGATTAGAAGGCTTGCCCGAAAGGGATTGTTTTGATGTCCGACGCTGTTGCCGACAAAGTGATTTCAACTCTGGCTTCCGTCAAGAAAATTTCAGCCGATGAAATCACCATCGACACCAATCTCCAGGAACTCGGCATCGACTCGCTGGATGTGTTTACTCTGCTTTTCGAGCTGGAAAATGCGTTTAACATTTCTATTCCGGACGATGACGTGCGCTCCATCAAAACCGTCAAGGACGTCGTCGATGGCATCAAGAAAATTCAGGCGAGTGCTTCCCCCGACGCATCGCTCGGCTCGCCCACACCGGCAAACTAAACCTCTCGATGATCCCATTTCATTACGCGGAACAATTTCAGCGGTGGATTTCGGCCTCATTGCTGCTTAATCTTGCGGGTCCCCGCTAGATGACCCGGCGCCGCGTCGCGGTTACCGGCATCGGCATGATTTCGCCGCTGGGCCTCACTGCGGCCGATAGCTGGAAATCGTTGAGCGAAGGCCGTCCCGCCATCAAACGCATCGAGGGTGTGGACTGCTCCTCTCTCCGTCTTTCCCTCCGTTTTCAAAACGGTGCGCAGGTTCGCGGTTACGATCCGTTGCAGCACTTTGAAGGTGGCAAGGACGCCTACATCGATCGCTTCGCCCAGTTCTCCGTTATCGCCGCGCGCGAGGCCTTGCGCGATTCGCACATCGAGTTGACTCCCGAACTTCGCGAGTCTTGCGCCATCGTCTGTGGCTCCGCGGTCGGCGGCCAGTCCTCGCTCGAAGCGGGATTCGAAGATCTCTACGTCGCCGGGCGCGGACGCGTTCACCCGCTCACCATCCCGAAAACTATGGCCAATGCCGGCGCCAGCCAGATTTCCATGGACCTGCGTTTGAGCGGCCCCACTTACACTGTTTCAACCGCCTGCTCTTCTTCGAATCACGCCATTGGCCAAGCCTTTCGGTTGGTTCGCGATGGCGATGCGGAAATGGCCGTCACCGGCGGCAGCGAAGCGCCTTTCACCATCGGTCTGCTGAAAGCTTGGGAGGCCATGCGAGTAATCGCGCCCGATACCTGCCGCCCCTTCAGCAAGGATCGGCGCGGCATGGTTCTCGGTGAGGGTGGCGCCATGATGATTCTCGAACCGTTCGAAGCCGCGAAAGCTCGCGGCGCGAAAATCTACGCCGAAATTTGCGGCTCCGGCATGTCTTCCGACGCGCATCACCTCACGCAACCCACGGTTGACGGTCCGGCCCGCGCCATGCGCGCCGCTCTGCGCGAAGCTGACTTGCAGCCCGAGCAAATCGGCTACATCAATGCGCACGGCACCGGCACGCCAGGTAACGACCCCACCGAAACCCGCGCCATTCGTGAAGTGTTCGGTGCTCATGCTGACAAAATCGCCGTCAGCTCCACCAAATCTCTCCATGGCCACGCGCTCGGCGCCGCCGGCGCTCTCGAAGCCATCGCCACGATTCTGGCGCTGAAGCACGGCGTCCTTCCGCCCACCGCCAATTACAACGAGCGCGATCCGGAATGCGATCTCGACTACATCCCGAATGAACCGCGCGCCGCTCGCGTCGAAGCCGCTCTGTCTAATTCCTTCGCCTTCGGCGGTCTCAACGCCGTCGTAGCCTTTCGCGCCGCGAACTCCTGATTCGTGCGCATCCCGTCAGGCGGGCACCCAAACTCCGCATTCGCTCATCTGACAAGAATCAATATTTCCATGGGCGTTGAGGATGTGGTCTGTAGGTAGTTCAGTTGTTGTCTGAGGTTGATCAAATGTCGTTCTGTACGTCGCTCGGTGTCAACAGATTCGCCAAAAAACACTGAACACGTGTCATCAAAGCGAGCGGTGCCCGGTGAGGGCGCAGAGAAGTTGCCAGGTTAGGGCAGATAGGAATGTTCAGCGAGTCGAGCGCATGGGCTCCCGTTTACATCCGGCTCTGCTCTACATTTCGCCCACAAAATAAAGTGCGTGTCATCCCGAAGCGAGCGCAGTTCAGCGAGTCGAGGGATCTCTCTTCGTGTGCCGCGTTCACCGTGCATGGTATGACGCTCTTAGTAGTAATCTAGACTCGAGGGTAAAAAAATGCGCTTTCGCTCCGCCATTCTTCCAGCCGCTCTAATCGCCGTGTTTGCCTTCGCTGGTTTCCATGCTCACGCCCAGGAGAATGCCGCTTCCACTCCGCGCGTTGTTGAAATGACTGCAACCAACTACGAATTCATGCCCGCGGAGGTTCACGTCAAGGTTGGTGAGACCGTGCGCCTCTCCATCACCGCGGAGGACAAGGAGCACGGCGTCCGCATCAAGCCTGTCGCCGGAGGCTCCGCTCCCGGCACGCCTGCCGGCCTCGAAATTGCCGCCAGCGAAAACTGCGTCAAATTCAAAAAGCATGAAACCGGCGTTATCGAATTCACCGCGCGCACCCCGGGTACCTACGAATTTGAATGCTGCAAGCTGTGCGGCTTCGGCCACGGCAAAATGAAGGGCCAAATCATCGTCGACCCCTCCTGACGTTGTATCATTCCGATCGAGGGATCCTCACCAGCGGTGGCGCTTTTTAATCTGTCATCCCGAGTGAGCGTAGCGGCCGGCCAAGGGTCGGCCGCGCAGCGACGAGGGATCTCTCTTCGTATGCTGCGTTCACCGTGCACTACTATCGGTGAGAGCGCAGTGAGCGCGAGCCGCCTCACTAATGCATCCCGAATGAAGGTTCTCTCTCTCTTCGGCCCTTGTCAGATCGCGGGGAAAATATTGAGGGACCCTCACAGCCGGCGTCGCTCTCTTTTTTAATGTGTCATCCCGAAGCGAGCGCAGTTCAGCGAGTCGAGGGACCTCTCTTCGTGTGCTGCGCTCACCGCGCACTAACTATCGGCGAGCGGGCGGTGAGCAACAGCCGCATCATCAACTCTCTGCTATCTTCATAGATCATCGAGCCCGACATGAACATCCACCTCGCACTTCCCGCCGTCACCCTCGGCGTCCTCGAAGCCGACGCCATCCAAGTCTCCCTCGTGAACGAACCCCTCGCCCACGAAATGGACGCCATCTGCGACGAAAAGCGCCGCGCCTTAACTCTCGAATCCCTCGCGGACTCCTCACCCGTCCGCGCTGTGCGCGAGATGTTTCGCCGCTGGGGACTCGATCCCTCGAAATACCGCCCTTCCTCCGAAGCCTTGTTGCGCCGCGTGATTCAGGGCAAGGGCCTTTACCGCGTCTCCAACGTCGTCGACATCGGCAACATCGGCTCGATCGAAACAGGCTGGCCCTTCGGCTGCTACGACCGTAGCAAACTTCATCCGCCCATCACATTCCGTCACGGCGCGCCTGGTGAAACGTATGAAGGCATCGGCAAGCGCACCTGGCATCTCGAAGGACGCCCCGTTCTCGCTGATTCGCAAGGTCCGTTTGGCAGCCCCATCAGTGACTCCACCCGCAGCATGGTTACCGAATCCGCGCACGACATTCTTGTAGTCATCTACGCACCCGCCATGGCGGACGACGCGTCTATAACTAGCGTGCTCGATCGCCTCGCTTCGCGGCTCTCTCGCTTTGCCGCGACAACTGCGACTCGCGCGCTTATTTGCCGATAGCACAAACGCGCCGCATTCCCGGTTTGTTACCGCCCGC
>DASZMG010000012.1:0-2663 GCA_035551975.1 Candidatus Acidiferrales bacterium
CTTGGAATACTGCGATTCCCGCATCCGCGAACTGGAATCGAGCGTTGCCTCGCGCGGGGGTGACACCAGCACTGGTAGCACGGCGGAAACCAGCATTACGCCGGCAATGATGTGCAACGCCCCGCGGTACGTGCCATTTGCCTGACGCAGGTACGCGATCAGGAGCGGCCCGAAGGCGCTGGCAAATCCCCATGCCGTCAGCATGAGGCCGTAGATCGGGCCGACATTCTTGGCTCCAAAGTAGTCGGCTGCGAATGCAGGCATCGTCCCGAATCCGCCACCGTAGCAGAGTAAGATTGTGAAGGCGACCACGGTAAGTACGGTCGCGGAAGAAAAGCCGGGCAGGAACCAGAAGAGCAGCGCTTGCAGCAGAAACATCACGAAGAAGGTTGCTTTGCGCGTGATGGCATCGGAAGCCCAGGCCCAGAACACCCGCCCTAGCGCGTTTCCGATGCTCACTGCGCCGACCATCGCCGCGGCCACGACCGCACTGACACGCGCCAATTCTTGGAAGAGCGGCGCTTCCTGCGAAATCACCGAAATGCCGGCCGAAGTATTCAGAAAAAGCAGGAGCCAGAGCGCCCACCACTGCCACGTCCTCAAAGCCTCCCCAAGCGTGTAATCTCGGTGAGCTCTATGCGAAATTTCCGAAGCAGTTGGCGTCCATCCTTCGAGTTTCCAGCCCTCCGGAGGATTCTGCATGAATAATCCGGCAATAACCGTGACGAGCAAGAAAGCGATGCCAAGGTAGGCGAAGGTGTGAAGTACGCCGATGGTTTGGATTAATCGCGTCGCCACCGGTGCTGTGATTAAAGCCCCCGCGCCGAAGCCGCCCACCGCGATGCCAGTGATCAACCCCCTGCGATCCGGGAACCATTTGACGAGCACAGCCACCGGAACGATATAGCTGAAGCCCAATCCAATTCCGCCGATCACTCCGTAGCTCAAATATAACCACCACAGCCCGTGGTCGGAGAAGCTGGCCAGGAAGACTCCCACTCCGTAAAGAACGCCGCCAGTCAGTGCCACGACACGAGGACCGCGACGATTCAGCCAGAGGCCGCCGAAGAATGCCGCGAAACCTACCACGAAGATACAAATGGTAAACGTTAACGTGACTTCAGGAATGCTCCATCCAAATTGCCGCGCGAGCGGGATGCGAAACACACTCCAGGCGTAGACTGCGCCCAGTGCAATTTGCAAAAAAACTCCGGCCGTAGCGATCACCCAACGATTCGTGCTTCGCATATATCCTCCATCAAATTTTGGCGGGCTCTAACTCGAGCCCACGCCCAATACACTCATTTTTCTGACTGGGAATGTGCTTCCGAAAAAAAATCCTTTCCCCATGCCTCGAGTAAACTGTTTACGGCGACGAGCCCGCGCCGCAAATCTTTACTCCGAAACTTATTCAGAATCGCCAGGAAGCCCGGTGGCTCCTTGCCTCTCGCTTTCGCTTCCCGAATCGCCTCGGGAAGCGCCATGGCGAATCCGTCGAAAAGATCGGGATCTATTTCTCCGAGCGTCTTACCAAGAACGATCACATTGCGGATCGCGCGCACCGACTCCGGCGCGCGCGCCACATCGGTGGCGGTCTCGAGCACTTTGCCGCCGGAACCCAGGAGCCCGCGAAGCAGTTCGAGAACTCCGCAATCGTGCAGTCCTTGCAGAACTTCGTATCCGGCCAGCAATGCCTCCGCGTGTTCGAGCGGTGCACTATCCAATCGCGAGCGGAGTTCCTCGCGCGGATCGCGGGCGTGTACCTCTAAACGAATCGGTTTGGCCATGACTCTCGCTCCTCTTTATTTTTGCTGGATTTGAACAAGCTGACTTCCCGGGACGCTATAGTCCGAGCGCTTCCACTTACGCTCGACCTCGACGCCATGTTGGGGCGTAGGGTGGCCGAAGCGCGAGTTCGCACGCGGCAGCGGACTTTCCCCAACCTCGGCCAAGACCTGCATGTGTACGCTGGTTTCCTTGTAGGCAGGCGTATGAGTTACCGGGTCGCTGATGCTGCTTGTCAGGCGATTCACGGGGCTTTCGGTGGAATTCATCGGCATATAAAGTTCCAGCCCGCTGACACGGTCTGTGACTAATGCGCGCACGCGAACCTGCCCATACTTGGAAACGAGCAACAGCCACGTACCGCTCTGGACGCCGCGCTCTTTCGCGAGCTCCGGAGAAATTTCGACGAAGGTGTCCGGGGTCTTTTCCTTAATACCCTTCACGCGGTAGGTCATGTTTCCTTCGTGGAAATGCTCAAGCAATCGGCCGTTGTTAAGGTGCAGGTCGAATTCTGCGTCGGACTTTTCCACTGGGCCCGTCCATGACACAGGGAAGAGCCGCGCCTTACCATCCGGGAAATTAAATTCCTTCGTGTAGAGCAGCGGTTGGTCGCTGCCATCGGCGGCAACGGGCCATTGAAGGGACTTGTAACCTTCGAGCCGTTCATAATTCACTCCCGCCAGCAGCGGCGTGAGCGATGCCATCTCGTTCATAATTTCGCTGGGGTGCGCGTAGTTCCAGTTGGCGTTCAGACGATTGGCGATATCTTGGGTAATCTTCCAATCCGGCCGGCTGCCGGGAATGGGCTCGAACACTTGATGCAACCGCTGAATGCGCCGCTCGGTGCTCGTGAATGTGCCTTCCTTTTCGAGGCTGGG
>DASZMG010000013.1:0-21225 GCA_035551975.1 Candidatus Acidiferrales bacterium
CCGCAACATCCCGCCGCAGCGGAATTATCTGGTCGCTGCGGGACTGGAACAGGCTCTCGAATACCTCGAGCACGTTCAGTTCTCGGCCGAAAACGTCGCTTTCCTTCGGCAGCATCCTATTTTGAAACAGATCCATCCCGAGTTTTTTGACTACCTCTCCCACTTTCGCTTCACGGGTGATATCTGGGCTGTCCCCGAAGGCACTATTGTGTTTCCGGGCGAGCCGTTAATGCGTGTGGTTGCTCCCATCATCGAAGCTCAACTGATGGAAACCTATCTTCTGGCTACCTTAAGCTACGAGACCATGATCGCAAGTAAGGCGGCCCGGCTGGTTACAGCCGCTCAAGGCTGCTCGATTGTCGACTTTGGCGCGCGTCGCGCTCACGGCGCCGCGGCAAGCTTGCTGTCCGCACGGGCTGCAGTGATTGGCGGTTGCACCGGCACCTCCAACGTGCTGGCAGGCCAAATGTACCACCTGGCCACCTATGGAACCCAAGCGCATTCCTGGGTAATGGCTCACGAAGAGGAAGCCGAAGCCTTCCGTCATTTCCTGAACACGTTTCCGGATGGCTCTGTGCTGTTGGTGGATACCTACAACGTGCACAACGCCATCAAGAAAATCATCGCCATCGGTCAAAAGCCTTCAGGCATTCGTCTCGACAGCGGAGATCTCGTAAAAGACAGCCGCTGGGCGCGCCGCGAACTTGACCGCGTGGGCTGGAAAGACGTGCAGATTTTCGCTTCCGGCGACCTCGATGAATACAAAATCGCCAAGCTGTTAGCCGACGGCGCCGAAATCAACGCTTTCGGCGTAGGCACTGCTCTGAGTACGCCGGGCGACGCCCCGCACATGAATCTGATCTATAAGCTGGTGGAAGTGGAACGCGATGGCAAAGTTCTGGAAGCCGCAAAGTTCAGCCACTCCAAAGTGACTTACCCTGGGAGCAAGCAGATCTTCCGTTACTCGAATGCTTCCGGTGAATTTCGCGACGACAAGATTGCGCTGGAAAAGGAATCGGCGAACGGCGGAACTCCGCTGCTCATCCAATACATGCGCGGCGGTCAGCGGGTGGCGGCGAAAGAGCCGGTCGAAAAATTGCGTGAGCGCGCCATGGACAATCTTGCGCACCTGCCGAAGCGCTATCGCCAGATCGCGCGCAAGGCAAACTATCCCGTGCGGTACAGCAAGCAGCTTGAAACCATGCTGGAAAAGGTTCGCCGCCGCGTCAGCCGGGCCGCGTTAAAATAGCTTACACGGCAGATTGTTTCTGCCAGTTCGAATCAGCGAAATATGACACCCGACCGCATCGTTCTCTGGGAAGTTGACGCTCAAGCCGATTTCATGCTCCCGGGCGGCAAGCTGTATGTGCCGGGAGCCGAAAAGATCATCCTGAACGTTCAGCGCCTTGTCGACGAAGCCCGGCAAGGCCGCGTGTTTCTGGTCTCCAGCGGCGACGCTCATACTCCGGACGATCCAGAATTCCAAACTTTTCCTCCTCATTGCGTGAAGGGAACTCCCGGTGCCGAAATTATTCCGGAAGGCTTGGCGCCGAACCGTTTGACCATCCCCAACGATCCCTTGTTCGAGCTACCCAGGGATTTGTCGCGCTACCAGCAGGTGGTCCTCGAAAAGCAGACGCTCGACGTTTTCAAAAATCCGAAAACGAGCGAGCTGGTGCGGCTGCTCGGCGTGGATGTGGAATACATTGTTTTCGGTGTGGTCACCGAATACTGCGTGAATTGTGCGGTGAGCGGACTTCTGAACCTCGGCAGGAAAGTTTCCATCGTGCAAGACGCCATCGAAACGCTTAAACCCGAAGAAGGGAATCGCACCCTCGCCGAGCTGAAAGCCGCGGGCGCACGAGTGATTTCAACCGATCAGGCCATCGCTATGGTCGAAGCACGCGCAACACAACGCGCCATATAGCGTGGCATGCCGCGCCCGGTTCATTCTGAATGACAAACTCGCAGCACCAACGTGCGCATGCATTGTTTGAGCAGGCCTACTCCGCTCAAATGAGCGGCGATTTCGACCGCGCCGTCACGCTTTACAAGCAATCGATCGCAATTGTCCCGACAGCAGAAGCCCATACTTTCCTTGGCTGGACCTATCACTTCCAGGGCAAAGTGCAGGAGGCCATCGAGGAATGCAAACACGCCATTGCGGTTGATCCGGATTTTGGCAATCCGTATAACGACATCGGGTCCTACTTGATTTCCTTGAAGCGCTATGACGAAGCAGTTGCCTGGCTCGAGCTCGCCACCAAAGCTCCGCGTTACGAGGCGCGTCATTATCCCTATTTCAATCTGGGCCGCGTCTATTTCGCCAAGGGAATGATCATCCGCGCTCGCGACTATTTTCAGCAGGCGCTGAACATTGAGCCGCGCTACACCGCCGCGCGCCAAGCGGTTGAAAACATCCGCCGCATGTTGAACTAAGGGGTGGATCCGGCAGCTTCTGCTGGCTTGACCATCTTGTCGTACAGCCACATCGCTGCGGCGGTAACTACGCCGATAGCGATAATGACCGTCCACATCGCGCGCGGTCGGTGCAAAACGTCCCCGAATTCATGCAGCAAGTAGCCGCCGAGGCCCCCCGCAATGAAATACCCTATGGCCACCGGCAAAAATGCGTAGCCCATGTATACGCCTTGCTGTCCGGAAGGGGCTAGCCGCGAAATGTATTCGTAGTAGCGCGAAGCTTGAATCACCTCGCCCAGCGCCAGCACCACAAAACTCGCTACCACCATCGGAATGGTCGGATGCAGAGCCAGCAGGCTCCAGGAGAGGCCTGTGAGCAAGAATCCCAGTGCAATCGCGCGTATTGCTTCCATTTCTCGTGTCAGATATGCGATGGCAATCTGCAAGCAGATCACCACGATGGGATCCACCGAGAGCAGCAGATCGACATTCGCCTGCGGGTTGATGTATTTTCGTATGAAAAGGGGCGCGGAAATAAATTCCTGCCAGAACACGATGTAGAACCCGGATGAAATCAGCAGAAACACCATAAAGCGCCGGTTGCCCAGAATCGCGAACATATTCCGGATGGCCACGGAAATACTGGCAACTTTCTGCTCGCCGGCCTTTGCCGGCTCGCGGTAGAAGAACAACGTCACCCAGAACATCAGAAAGACGCTGGCCGCCGAAACGCGAAACACATTTTCGATTCCAAGCCCAAGCTGCTTTCGCACCAGAAACGCGAGCATTGGCCCGATAGCCCCGCCGATGTTTACGATGGTGTAGTAAATCGAATAGCCTAGCGAGCGCACGCGTTCATCGGACGCACGCGCCGTAGTTCCCGCCACGCATGGCTTCACTACGCCCGGCCCCAGTGCCGGAACCATCAGTATCGCCAGCACCAGCCATTTATCACCGAGGGTGTGCCGCAGCGGCTGCATCCATGGAGCCGAAAGCGAGCCAAGCAGAAAATAGCCCACCGTCATTATCAGGTACGCGAAGATCAGCGCTCGCCGGAAACCGAAGCGGTCCGCGAGCGTGCCGCCAAGAATCGGCAGAAACCACACCACCAGCCCAAACGTTCCAATTAGCCATCCGGTAAGCTCGGTTGAAAAATGAAGCTGTTCGTTCAGGTAAATCGCAAGTACGGCGGCGGTCGCGTAGTAAGCCAGCCGCTCGAAAAGCTCGGTGGTGTTTGCTACCCAAAAGGCGGGATCGAATCCGGAGCGAATTTCGCGCAGCCGCTCAGCAAAGCTCAACCGTTATTCCTCGCAAGCGGCGATTCACGCGTTGCAACTGCGCCGCAGCAGGCGGAAATTGTAGCGGAAGCTGCCGCAGCGCTGGGGAAATTTTGCCGGCGCCTTTTTCCATCTCCGCCGCGTGGGCGTTACACCGCGGCAGTTGTGAGTAGGGGACGCAGCCTGCGGTGAATCGCCAGCACCAGCGCGCCCAATCCCCAAAGCACCACGACAAAGCCGATCAGCCGCCCCGCGAACGGAATCATTCGCAGCAAGTGCAGAACCCCAAGCCCAAGAGCCAGCCTGGCGAATACGGCTCCGCTTCCCGCTCCGGCGCCAAGCATCTTTTGGCCAACCCATTCGCCGATGAATGTTTGAGTCGCGTAAAGGGCAATCAGGTAAAGAAGAAAAGTGGTGATCCCTACGCCCAGACCGATGATTGTGAAGCACGCGATGATCGCCGCCACCGGCGTAGCCACCAGAAACAGCAACCCCAGGCCAAGCGAAACTCCGAACTTACTATCCGCCGCTGTTTCCACCTCATTGAAGAACATCGGCGCGAGCATAAACAACAAGATGCCAAACAGCAGCGCCGCAGCCCAGGACAAAATTTGCCGCCAGTAAAAACCGGGCGACGCGTAGTTCGGGCGCGGCCTCCCGCGCGAGAGTACTCCAACGGGGCTCGCCAGCTTCGCTCCGGTGGCAATCACCGGCTGCCGGCCGCCGCGATACTTGATTTGTCCTTTGATGTCCGCGTTCGGCCCAATTCTCAGCCTCTGCCCTCGAATGTCCGCGTTGCCGCCAAGCGTGCCGTTCAAATCGATCGTCTCTGTTAGAGCAAGTAGATCACCACCGACTTGCCCGTCCAATTGCGCATCTGCCGAACCTAGAGTCATCGTTCCGCCCACGCGAGTCTTTTCATCCATGTCCAACTCGCGCGCCCAGGCCATCACGTTTTTGCCCACTACCCCGTTCAGTTCCAGCGATTGCGCGAACGCGCGAATGTTTCCGTCCACCGGCCCATTCACGCGTACATCCTGGCCGAATGCCAGAACGTCGCCTTTCACATGCCCGTTCACCGTGATGCTGCGCGAAAAAGCGATCAGGTCCCCATCCACATCTCCGTCGATGCGTGTGTGCTGTGCCATCACAACCAAATCGGTATGGACTTCCTGTCCAGTTTCCAGCGTGTAGTTCGGGTCGCCATGGTAGACGTCCGACGCGCGCGCCGCCGGTGAAAGCGTCAGCATTCCCAGCGAAGCTACCAGCAAAGCCGCCGCTACGGTGAATCGCTTCCAGCGGCGCCGCAATAACCACAGCACCGCGATGGCTACCGAGGCCATCGAAAGAAATTCGATCATGCTTTGCATGGCGTCCCATCCTCCCCAAAAAGCGCCGCTGAAAAAGAGCATCGTCAGCACATTTCCTTGATTGAAGCCCGCCTCGGAAGCTTGTGTCAGCCAGGGGTCCACAATTCCGCTCCACAGGGTGTAAATTCCCGTAGCCGCCAATGCTAGCCCTACGGCCCAGCCCCAAGGAAACGCTGTCTCGGTCTGGCCTGGAACCTCGCGTAACCTCGCCGGCAGCGATTCTTCGTCGCTGCTGAAAGCTTGTTGCAGCCAGATGTTTTCCTTTTGCAGCACCTGCAGCAGATTCCGGCATGCTTCGCAGGAAGAAAGATGATTGGGAAAATCCCGTTCCTGCTCCGCATCGAGCTGTCCATCGAGGTGCAGCAGCACGGTCATTTCGTCGAAATGGCTCATCATTTACCTCCCGCGGCCAGCGCCACTTCTGCGCCGCCCTGCCGCAAGATGTCCCGCAATTGATGCCGCGCGCGCAAAAGCAGCACGCCTACAAACGCACGCCGCACTCCTAACGCGTCGGCAATTTCGTCATAGCTCATTTCCGTGTAGTAGCGCAGCACCAGCGCCATACGTGCCCTGTCTGGCAGTTTTGCCAGCGCCTCCCGTACCTCTTTATTGGCGTGCTCGGCCTGCAGCCGCTCCAATTGGCTCGGTTGCGGATGCTCCAGCGGCAGCGCCTCGGCATCTTCTGTCTCAAGGTCTTGCCGGATGCGCCGACGTCGCAGCAAATCCCAGCAATGATTGCTGGCGACTTTGTAAAGCCAGGAAGAGAATGGCCTCGAAGAATCGAACGTCCCCAGCTTTTGCCGCACTTTCATGAACACTTCCGTTGTGGCGTCTTCCGCATCTTCCCGCGTGGGCAGCGCACGGCGGCAGAAGCGGAAGATGGCCGGCGCGTACCGGCGATAAAGTTCGCCCCAGGCGTTGGCATCGCCTGCCCGCACACGGGACAGCACTTCCGCCAATTCCGCGTCGTTCATCGCTGCGCTTGTCGTGCGTCCGTCCATTTTTAAGTACGCAGGGGCCGGGGAGAATATTTCACAAGTATTGCACCGGCAAGCCCTGGGGCCTAAGGCGCGTTACTTCTGGCGCATTACCGCGGGAGAGGCCCGGAATCGAGGCTCTGCTATACTGAGATTTCCCGCCATTCTTGCGCGGTTTTTTATCGCCGGGCGAATCGCGCGGCCACCAGAAAAATGCCAGCTAAAGCGAAAACCCGGCACGAGTCACAGTTGGAAGCTCCGGAATTGGCAGCCGCTAAGCCCGCCGCCATGAAACCGGAGGCCCGCAAGCGCCTGTTTCTCGTCGACGCCATGGGTTATATCTATCGCGCCTTTTACGTTCCGGTTGGCACCGCTTTTCAAACCAAAGCCGGTGTGCCCACAAAAGTTCCCTATCTTTTTGCCACCATGATGCGGCGGCTCTTCAAAAATAAGGATCTGCGCCCCGACTATATCGCGGTGGTCTTCGATCTGCCCGCACCCACATTTCGCGACAAGCTTTTCGCTTCGTATAAGGCGCAGCGAACGCCCATGCCCGACGAGCTCTCCCTGCAACTTCCCTTTGTGCGCAGGTATTGCGACGTCATGCGTCTTCCTATCCTCGAATATCCGGGGTACGAAGCCGACGACGTAATTGGATCGCTCGCCCGCCAAGCCACTGAGCAGGGTCTTGAAGTCGTCATCGTTACAAGCGACAAAGACTTGCTGCAACTTGTCGGCGATGGCGTTCGGCTGCTCAATCCCACCAAGGGCGATTTGGTTATCGACCGCGAAAAAGTCGTCGAGCTCATGGGCGTGCCGCCGGAACAAGTTCCCGACGTGATGGCCCTCATGGGCGACACCATCGACAACATTCCAGGCGCGCGCGACCCGAACGAAAAACCCGCGCCCGGTGAACGGCGCAAGGCCGGTATCGGCGACGTGGGCGCGCGCCAGTTGATTCAGCAGTTCGGCAGCGCGGAGGAAGCCCTGCGCCGCGCCGCCGAGGTAAAGCGCTCCAGCTACCGCGAGGCACTCGAAAAATACGGCGAGTTCGTAAAGCTCAGTAAACAGCTCTCGAAAATCCCTACGGACGTCCCCGTGAAGCTATCTCTCGACGCGCTCGAAATTCGAGAGCCGGATTCTGTGGCGCTGCGCGAGTTCTATACCGAGCTCGATTTTTCTTCGCTCATCAAGGAACTCGCGCCGGTAGTCGACGAGCGCACCACGAATTATTCCGCGCTTGATTCGCCCGCCGCATTCGAAGCGTTTCTCGGTGCTATTCCAGCCGGCAAGGAAGCGGCCGTCTGGCTTTCGCTCGAGTCCGAAGAGCCCGATGATGAGGGCTTCGGCACGCGTGTGCTTGGCATTGAGGTTTCCGTTGAACCCGGCACGGCGCACTTTATCGCCAACGACGTCGAAAACCGCACGCTGGCCATCATGCGGGACTGGCTCGCCGACCCAACGCGCCCTAAGATCGTTCACGATCCCAAGCTTTTCAATTTGCTGTGCACCACGGGACAGCCCTCCGGGACGTTGTCTCCGATTGCCGGCATCAAGCACGCGACAATTCTCTATTCCTATCTCGTGCGGCCTACCACGGCGAATCACGTTTTCGCCGAGGTGGTTTTACGCCACTTGAACCGAACCCTTTCCGGTGCGCCCGGAGAGCACGCCGACTTTTTGCTGCGGATTGCCCCCGTGCTGCGCGCCGAAGTGGAGAGAATGGGTCTCGCTGGGCTCTACGACCGGATCGACTTCCCACTTGCTTCTGTGCTGGCCCGGATGGAGTGCGTCGGGGTTCGCGTCGACAAAAAAGAACTCGACCTCATCTCTACGAAGGCCCAGGAAGAAATTTCGCGCCTGGAAAAAAGCATCCACGAACTGGCGGGATTCGAGTTCAAAATCAATTCGCCGCAGCAGCTTGCCGAAGTGCTTTTCGATCGCCTCGGATTGCAGATGCCTCGTCGTGGACGCTTCGCGAAAGGCCGCTCGACTGCTGCCGATGTTCTGGAAGAGTTGGCACTGACCCACGAGATACCGAAAAAAGTGCTCGAATACCGCGAGCTTACCAAGCTGAAATCCACGTATGCGGATGTTTTGCCGCGCCTGATCCATCCTGTTAGCGGACGCCTGCACACGCGCTTCGATCAGACCGGTGCTGTCACCGGCCGCCTCAGCTCGGCGAACCCCAATCTGCAAAACATTCCCATCCGCACCGAGTTGGGCCGCGAAATTCGCGCCGCGTTTGTTGCATCTCCCGGCCGCAAGCTTCTCTCCGCCGACTACTCGCAGATCGAGCTGCGCATCCTCGCACATCTCTCCGAGGATCCGATTCTCGTGCAAGCTTTTCGCAATGGCGAGGACATTCACTCGCGCACCGCGCAGGAAGTCTTTGGCGTGTTGCCGCTGGAGCAGACGCGCGAACACCGCCGCGTGGCCAAAGTGATCAACTTCGGCGTTATCTATGGCCTCTCGCCGTTTGGCTTGGCCCAGAATTTGGGCATCGATACCAAAGAAGCCGCCAGATTCATCGCCGCATATTTCGAGCGCTACAGCGGCGTCAAAAGGTATCTCGACAATCAGATCGCCGAAACCCGCAAGCTCGGCTACACCAAAACCATCTTCGGCCGTATCCGTCCCATGCCAGAGATCACTTCTCCCCAGGTGAACCTGCGCAATTTCGCCGAGCGCACCGCTATGAACACGCCCATGCAGGGCGCCGCCGCGGACCTCATCAAGCTAGCCATGATCGAGGTCGACCGCCGTCTCGCCGTGGAGCGCTTCGAATCGAAGATGATCCTACAGGTTCATGATGAATTGCTGTTCGAAGCGCCCGAAGAAGAAGTCGAGTCTTTACGCAAGCTGGTCAAGCAGGTGATGGAAGGCGTCTGCAAATTGCGCGTGCCCTTGCTTGTTGAGACCAAGGTCGGCCCCAACTGGCGCGACATGAAGTAGCATTTCGCCTGTGCTACAGTTTTCTCGCACCTGCTTGGCAATCTGCATCAGTTTTCAGGTTCAGCGCATCTACAAATTGAATCGCACGAGGTGAATCGTGGCTGCTCCAAATCATCCCCAAGGTTTCCTGGCTCTGGTGAACGACGCAAAGAAGCGCATTAAAGAGGAAGATTACCGCGAAACCAAAAAGCGCATCGACGCTGGCGAGAAAATTCTGCTCATCGATACCCGCGAGGATTCCGAATGGGCTCGCGGCCATATCCCCGGTGCTATCCACCTGAGCAAGGGCGTCATTGAGCGTGACATCGAGAAAACCGCGCCCGACAAGAACGCCACCATCATTCTTTACTGCGGCGGCGGCTTCCGCTCGGCTCTCGCAGCCGACAACCTGCAAAAAATGGGCTATACCAACGTGATTTCCATGGATGGCGGCTGGCGCGGCTGGACTGAATCCCAGTTTCCCGTAATCAAGGATTAGCTAAGCATTCCCGCGCGAAGGAACTACAAAAGTTGGCTGGGGCGGGTGGACTCGAACCACCACCGTCCTCATTAACAGTGAGGTGCCCTACCGATTGGACCACGCCCCAACTTTTTCTGAAGGTTAGCTCAATAAATTTACACGAATCCAGGCGCTGAGTTAAGGCGTTTCTTCAATGGCGAGTTGAGAAGGTAAAAGAAAAGAGGAGGGAAAAATTAGGCCGGGGAAGGAAGCCGGCCCAGCCCTCAATCCCCGAAGGGATCCTCGGCTTTCCTTCCCTGACGCCTTTTCTTATCGCACGCGATGAACCAAACCTAATGTGCTGAAAGGGCGAGTGTTTGGTTTCACGGCCCGAGTAAAAAGTCCACGCCTCTGCGAAAATTTTCCGCGCGCAAATCTGAAACAGAGAGTTTGCATCGGGTGAACGCCTTAGTTCTTCATGTTGGCATTCGCTCACGATTTGCACACGTCGCGACGAATTACTACGACAACTACTTTCTGGCGCAGCCCGTTTTTTTGTTGCGCGTACCCTGATGGCAAAGGTGAGGCGCAGGAAGAAACGGTTGTGGAAAACTTGAAAGTAGCGGACGGGCCGCGGTTTTCTGGCTGAACAATCCGTGACGCGTCTTCGCCTTTTTCAGTGTCGAGTGGCGCGTGCCGTCTCTGTTTGTTTTCAAGAAGTTGGCCCGCGTATTACTCGACCCAGAGTGTCGAGTAGGCGAAGGTCTAAACCTGCCGAAAGAGCGAGGAAAGAGCGAAATGATTTCGGGCACATCAATCCAGAGCGGTTGACCAGGACTTAACGCACTGCTATGTTGAAGGATTGAGCTTGTCGCATTATTCGCGCTGTGTGCCTCCCTAGTGTTGCTGGCGGCGCGTAGCCCCCAGCTTTCCCTATGAGCCTGAAAAAAATCGTCATCCGGGGCGCCCGGCAACACAATTTGAAAAACATCAGCCTGGAGATTCCGCGCAACACACTCACGGTGATTACCGGCCTGTCTGGTTCGGGGAAATCTTCGCTGGCCTTCGATACCCTCTATGCCGAAGGCCAGCGACGCTATGTCGAGTCGCTTTCGGCCTACGCCCGCCAGTTCCTCGATCAAATGGAGCGCCCGGAGGTTGATTCCGTCGAAGGCCTTTCGCCTTCCATCGCCATCGAGCAGAAAACCACCACTCGCTCACCGCGTTCCACGGTGGGCACAATTACTGAAATTTACGATTACCTGCGCGTGGTCTACAGCGCCATCGGCACGCCGCACTGCCCCAATTGCGGACAAGCCATCGCTCGCCAATCCACCGAGCAGATAGTGCAGTCGGTTACCGCCCTCAAGCCGGACGACCGCATTATGGTCCTTGCGCCGGTGATGCGCGGCCGCAAAGGCGAGTACAAGAAGGAACTCGAGAAATATGCCAAGGACGGCTATCTGCGCGCGCGCATCGATGGCGAGCTGGTGAGCCTCGACGAGCCTATTCCCCTCGATCGCCGCAAGAATCACACCATCGAGATCGTTGTGGACCGTCTGCTGCTCAAAAACGGCATTACACAGCGTCTGGAGCAGTCGATCGAAACTGCGCTGAAGCTTGCAGGAGGTCTGGTAACGATTGCTGTCGTTGGTGGCGAGGAACACGTCTACTCGGAAAAACTGGCCTGCCCCGATTGCGGCATCTCCGTGCCACAACTTGAACCTCGTTCTTTCAGTTTCAATTCGCCTTACGGAGCATGTGCCGAATGCCACGGGCTCGGATCGAAATTCGATTTCGATCCGGCGAAGGTCATCCTAGATTGGAGCAAGCCGCTCTTTGAAGGAGCGCTCGGTCCGGGTTCGGGTTCTACCTTCTTGCAGCGCACGCTGCGCATTGCTGCCACCGCTTACAATTTCGATCTCGGCACGCCGTTCGAAAAATTGTCGCGTAAAGTGCAGAATCTGATTCTCAACGGCAATCCCGAGAGCAACGGGGGCAAGGGACTTCACTTCCAAGGCGTCCTAGGCTATCTCGAAAGCAGCCTCGCTGAATCGAATTCCGACAATTACCGCGAGTGGCTCACGCAATACATGTCGCCGGCCATTTGCGCGGCTTGTCAGGGACGCAGGCTGCGCCCGGAAAGTCTCGCGGTTAAGATCGCGAACCTCTCGCTTGCTGAATTTACGGCGTTGCCGCTGACTCGCGCCCGCGCCGCCGTCGACAAGATTCGCGCGCAGCTCAATCTGCGTCAGCGCAAAATCGCGGGGCGGCCACTTTCCGAAATTGCCGAGCGTATTGAGTTTCTTCTCGCTGTCGGGCTTAGTTACCTGACGCTCGACCGATCCGCCGCAACCCTTTCCGGCGGGGAGGCACAGCGAATTCGTCTTGCGACGCAGATTGGCTCGCGATTGCGTGGCGTCCTATATGTGCTGGACGAGCCTTCCATCGGCTTGCACGCGCGCGACAATGGACGCTTACTGAACACGCTCGAAACCTTGCGCGACCTCGGCAACACGGTTTTAGTGGTCGAACATGACGAGGAAACGATTCGTCGCGCGGATTACGTTGTCGATCTCGGTCCTGGCGCGGGCAAAGCGGGTGGCTATCTGGTCGCCTCGGGATCTCCGCAGGAAATTGCCGCGAATCCCGCTTCGCTTACCGGCCAATACCTGTCCGGCCATACGCAGATTCCCGTTCCCCTCACTCGGCGCGCGCCGAACGAGAAGGTCATCTCAATCCTCGGTGCTCACGGTAACAATTTAAAGAACATCGATGTGACCATTCCCTTGGGATTGCTCACCGTGGTAACCGGCGTTTCGGGCTCTGGCAAATCAACGCTCGTGAACGACATTCTTTATCGCGCACTTGCAGCGAAGCTCTACCGCTCCATGGAGAAGCCCGAAGCGCACCGCGCGATCCTGGGCATCGAGCACATCGACAAGGTCGTGCAAATCGATCAGGCGCCCATCGGCCGGACACCACGCTCCAATCCCGCCACTTACACGGGAGTTTTCACCCCGATTCGCGAACTTTATGCCATGCTGCCCGAATCTCGCGAACGTGGCTACAAGCCGGGACGCTTCAGCTTCAACGTGAAAGGCGGCCGCTGCGAAGCATGCCAGGGCGACGGACTGCGCCGCATCGAGATGAATTTTCTGCCCGACGTTTTCGTGACCTGCGAAGTGTGCCGCGGCAAGCGGTATAACGCCGAAACGCTGGCGGTGCGTTACAAGGGGCATTCGATTTCCGATTTGCTCGATCTACCCATTGAGGAAGCGCTGAAGGTTCTCGAAAATATCCCGGCCATTCAGCAGAAATTGCAGACGCTGGCCGATGTCGGCCTCGGCTACATTCAGTTGGGCCAATCCGCAACCACGCTTTCCGGCGGCGAAGCGCAGCGCACGAAGCTCGCGCGCGAACTTTCCCGGCGCCAGACCGGCCGCACTCTCTATATCCTCGACGAGCCCACTACCGGCTTGCATTTCGATGACGTGAAAAAACTTCTGGACGTGCTCAATCGCCTGGTTTCACTCGGCAATACCGTGTTAATCATCGAGCACAATCTAGACGTCATCAAGCAGGCAGACTGGATCCTCGATCTTGGTCCCGAGGGCGGAGAAGAAGGCGGGCGCATCATTGCCCAAGGCACGCCCGAGCAAGTCGCGCGAAATAAAAAGTCCTACACCGGCCAGATTCTGGCGCAGGCGCTCGGCGGCGCTAACGAACGCCGCGCCAGCTAATATGGAGCCGAATTCGGAAACCTCGGTTCATCCAGCGCCATCCACGGATGTGTCTCCCCTAGAGGACCATCCGGAGATACTTTCTGCGGTTCCTGAAGATCTGCGCTCGCCCTGGGACTGGATAGACCTGGTCATTTTCGCGCTGCTCGCCGTTGGCGGAACTTTCCTGATCAGCATTGCCTTGATGTTTATTTTCTCGGCATTCGGCGTTACGCCAACGCAACTTCGCACATCCCCTTCCGCAAAAAGTTATTTCGCGATCGTGAATCAGATCCTCGTTTCATTCGGATTGCTCGGCTACCTGGCGGCGCAAACCCACCTCCGCGAAGGACGACCTTTCTGGCACACAGTCGGCTGGCGTCCTTTGGAGACAAAAGTTTTGCCTAAACCGGTGGCCTATGCGCTTTTGATTGCCGGCGGATTGTTGCTCTCGATGTTCGTCCAATTTTCTTCGGGCTTTTTCCGGCCGAAAGGCAAATTGCCGATTGAAACTTTTTTTCAGGATCGCGGCAGCGCTCTATTGCTCATGCTGGTAAGCGTGCTGCTGGCGCCGGTGATGGAGGAAACCATCTTTCGTGGCTTTATCTATCCGGTGATTGCCCGGGCCTGGGGAATTGCCGCATCGGTTGCCGTCACCGGAACGCTTTTCGGCCTGCTTCACGCCGCACAGCTTTGGGGTGGCTGGACACAAATTGGTTTGCTTGTCGTGGTTGGTCTCGTCTTCACTTACGTACGGGCCGTTACGAAGACAGTCTTTGCCAGCTATCTGCTGCACCTGAGCTACAATTCCTTTTTGTTTATCGTTTTTCTCGTGAGCACTCATTGGCTCCGAACGGTTCCCAGCGGGTATTAGCTCGCGCCAATTGCGTCTGGCGGCTGCAAAGGAAAATGAACAAGCAGATGGACACGAATTCAACAGCGGTGCGCGCGGTGGAACCCATTCGATGGACGCCGGAAGGCGTGGTCATGCTCGACCAGCGCCGACTGCCGGGCGAAGTGGTCTATCACACTTATACCGACTATCGCGAAGTTGCCGCTGCCATCAAAGACATGATCATTCGCGGCGCTCCGGCCATCGGCGTGGCCGCGGCAATGGGTGTGGCGATCGGCGTGGAAAAATCACAAGCACAGACACTGCCGGAACTCCGGTCGGAATTTGCCACGATTTGCGACACGCTGGCGCGCACTCGTCCCACTGCTGTCGATCTTTTCTGGGCCATTGAGCGGTTCAAGCGCCGTTTCGAGGAAATATGCACCGCGCTTCCGAACCAAGGGAATGGCGCGCTACAACATCTTCGCGCGGGATTGATCGATGAAGCGCTGAAGGTGCATCAGGAGCGCCGCGAAGCGGACGAACAGATTGGACGGTTTGGCGCGGAACTGATGCCTCGTGTTGGCCGCGTGATGACGCAATGCAACGCCGGAGCGCTCGCCACCGGTGGCATCGGCACGGCTCTCGGAGTGATCCGCATGGCTGTTGCCGGCGGTTCGCGCCTCGAAGTCTTTGTCCCGGAAACGCGGCCCTATTTGCAAGGTGCGCGGCTTACCGCCTGGGAACTCCATCAGGACGGAATTCCTCTCACGCTGATCACCGACAACATGGTTGGCCATTTTCTGAAGACCGGCGGCATTGGCGCGGTAGTGGTAGGTGCTGACCGCATTGCCGCAAACGGCGATACCGCCAACAAAATTGGCACCTACGGGATCGCAGTTCTCGCGCGCGAGCACAAAATTCCGTTCTACGTGGCTGCGCCGATTTCTACTCTCGATCTTTCCATCGCATCAGGCGAAGAAATCCCTATTGAGGAGCGCTCGGCCGAAGAAGTGAGTCATTTTGCCGGAAAGAGAATTTCGCCCGACGTGAAGGTGGCGCATCCGGCATTTGACGTGACGCCAGCGCGCTATATCGAAGCGATCATTACCGAACGTGGAGTGGCTCGCGCGCCCTACGAAAAATCCTTGCGCGCTCTGGTCGACGACAAAAAGCTTTAGCGGATTTTAGGCGCTGGTGTTTGCGCTATCGATTCACCATTTTTGCAGGCACCATAAAAACCGTCGCGGCTCCAATAACCAGGATCAGCGTGAGACACAGCATGGCGTCCTTGTCGCTGCGCGTCATGTCCTTCAGCCAGCCCACCATGTAAGGACTCACGAATCCCGCCAGATTACCCACCGAATTGATCGCGGCGATTCCCGCAGCGGCTGCCGCTCCGGAAAGAAAAGCGGTGGGCAAGCTCCAGAACAACGGCGCCGACGTGATCACTCCCGCCGCTGCAACCGAAAGAAAGAAAACAGCCAGTGCCGTGTGCGTCCCGGCCAGCACGCTCAGGATGAGGCCCGCGGCACCAATCACCATGGGCACCGCCAAATGCCAGCGCCGCTCGCGATGCCGGTCCGCGCTGGCGCCGACCAGCACCATCGTAGCGGCCGTCGCCAGATAAGGAATCGCAGTCACCAATCCAACGTTTAGTATGCTTTTGATTCCAGCCGTCTTGATCAGCGTAGGCATCCAGAATGTCAGCGCGTATTGGCCCATGGCGCAGGCGAAAAAAATCCAGCACATCAACCATACGCGGCGGTCTAGAAATACCGCCAGCACCGAAGGATGCTCGGTTTTCTCGCGGCTTTCCGCGGCGATATTTCGCTCCAGCAGCTCTTTTTCATCCTCGGTAAGCCATTTTGCCCGGCGAATTCCGCTGTCGAGATAGAAGATGGTCGCGACGCCGATCAAAAGCGCGGGCAAAGCTTCCAGCAGAAAAAGCCACTTCCAGCCGGGCCACCCCGAGTTGCCCGCCAGATATTGCATGATGAACCCGGAGATCGGTCCTCCGATAATTCCCGAAAGTGGGATTGCTAACATAAATGTCGCGACCATGCGCGCGCGCCGGTGCGCCGGATACCAATAGGTGAGATAGAGAATGATGCCGGGAAAAAATCCCGCCTCGGCCAACCCCAGCAAAAAGCGCACGCCATAAAACTGGAAGGGAGTTTTCACCAGCAGGGTCGCCGCGGACACCAAACCCCAGGTGACCATGATTCGCGCGATCCACACTCGAGCGCCCACGCGATGCATGATGATGTTGCTGGGAACCTCGAAAAAGAAATAGCCGATGAAAAAGATTCCTGCTCCAAAGCCGAAGACGGTTTCACTGAAGCCCAGATCACTGAGCATTTGCAGCTTCGCGAAGCCTACATTGATGCGATCGAGGTAGGAGACCACGTAGCAGAGCACCAGAAAGGGAATCAGCCGCCGAGTGACCTTGCGGTAAGTGGCATTCTCGAATTCGCTGGCGGAGGTGTGTACTGCCGCAGCAGGCGCCACCTGCACGGAAGAGGAATCGGCCATAGGTGAATCTTTTGTATCACAGCCGTGTCATTGGAGTCGCTTTTCGTTATGGAGCTGAAATGTGTGCGGAAGGGCGGCGAATGCAGAGGATGGCTGATACTTTCCCCGGCTGTCCCAATGATTCGCTAAAATCGACGATGGTTTTACCTATTCGCGGCGAACGCCTTAAAACCAACAAACGCCCAGGAATCAGCCTGGGCGCTTCCATAACAACTTGTTCCTAAATTACGCGGCGCAGAGAAATTCCCATTCACCATGAGTCGATTTTAACTGGTGAACACGACCGTCATCGGCGTGAAGGAAATAGGTACCGTCAGGAATATAGTGGGCGTGCGACGAACGGACCGAGCAGCGCGACCACTTTGTGCTCACCGCAGCAGGCGCGCGTCCGTGCTGCCGAACCTCCACCGGCAACTGAATTGTGTATTCTACCTGGTACTGTACGCCGGTTGGCCGGGTCGGCACCAAACGGCCCTTTCCTGTTTCCCTACCGCTGCTGACTGTGTGTATGCCCTTTTGTTTCATAGCTATAAACCCCCAAATTATGAAATCTAGATGTAGATAAGTATGAGATATCCCCTGCTATCTGAGCCCGCGAGACATTGGATGCTGTTACACCCTCAAACGTCGTCACGAAATTGCCTACTGCGATAAATTTATTCATAATTGCCGCTGTTGCGAATAAAGGACTTAAGGTTCCGAGGAAGCGTTCGCTGACCGAAACGAACGCTTCGCAATGTCTATCTTACTAGACTACGAGAGGGCCGTATGTAAGGTATTTACCTTACCAGATCGAAGCGCATCTAAGAAGCGGAATCTAAGCAACTTATTGTGTCAGCTAAGGGGCGGCACCGCACTTATGTAGGTATGCGAGATACGATCATGCCAAGTGAAGTGATCTTCGTCCCAGACCGACCAGAGATAGCCAAAGGCTAATGTAACTCCCGAGAGCAGGTAGCCGAAGCTGCGCCAAACCAATTGCCGGGTGTCCGGAAGCGCCCCGTCCAGACGCACGGTGTTGAGCCCGCACAGTTGCATCCCTGGGGTGGCGCTATTTAGTATCGTAAACAGAACAAAATACATGGAATAGAAGAGGAACACAACTGTAAGACCAACGAGCGCGTCCAGCTTGCCGACCACAATGTCACCGCCTAGGCCGTGAAACAGCGTCAGAAACGACGCCACGGTCAACGTGATAAATCCCGCGTCTATTATTCCAGCCCAGCGCCTTTGACTTACGCTCGCCACTGGAACGAGGGCGGTTTGGGGATGTACGCGGTCGTCGTGGAAACTCGAAAAGTCCAACTCAGGTTGAACACAGATATCCAGCCGGTCGCCCGCTGCAGCGGAGATCATCTGCGGCGAACGCAGACGGGCTATTGGCTCAGCCGCCACATGCGCTTGTGATGCGCCGGGAATGGAGTATTCGTTACCCGGCTTGGTTTGACCGCGGCGCGCCCGGTAATCACCAAGACGGCGCGTAACTTCCTTCCGCCAGAGATCCTTCCCGCCGTCTTCAAATTCGATTTGGCGCGAGCCTCTGCGAGCAGCCGGAGTTTCCGCCGGAGGATGACAGAAAGAACAATTTTCCGTGCTCGTGAGCAGAAGGGCACGACACTTCGGACAGATTCTTGTCACTGGTCCGTTTTGCGCTGCGGAAATTCCAGTGTGCGGAACGCAGCGATCATATCACGCTTGTATTCGCGCGCGACACTCGTGCGAAATCAAAAATGTTTCTTATGAGCCAACGTCGCCGGCGGTGTGATCGCGCTCGCAGCATCGTTTGCGGGTGAAACAGGCGCGTGTTAGGCTCGATTTTCCGTTTCGGACTCTCTTTCGGCATGCCAAACGCATCTTTCCCGCGAAAAAGCCTCGGAATCATCGGATTCACAGCGTTCTTTCTGGCTTTGATTTCAACAGCAGGCCCCGCGTTTTCTCAAACCAGCTCGCAAATTCCTCTTAAGCTTCCGTCGCCGGGCGGCGAACTGAGCCTCGAGGCCGATCAGCAGCGGCAGTCAGGAAGAATTTTCTACGCCGACGGCCATGTGGACATTCGCTACGAAAATGTTCGCCTTCGTGCGGATCACATCGAATACGACGAACAGGCGCAAGTGGTCAATGCTCGCGGGCACGTCCAGCTGGACTATCTCACGCAGCATGTCGAGGCTGACGATGCGCGTTATGAGCTCAAGACGGGCCACGGCATTTTTCATCATGTGCGGGCGACCTTCGCTATCCAGCGCCGCCCGTCGGCTACCCTCTTGATAAGCCCGAACCCACTGTATTTCGAGGCGGAAGAAGCCGAGCGTGTGAACGAGAATACCTATCGTGTCTCAAAAGCCTGGCTCACCGTTTGCGATCCGAACCGTCCCGTCTGGAAATTCTACGCCCCGGAATCAACCGTGGAGTTGCGCGAATCGGTTCATCTTGAAAACGGAAATTTCCGGATATTTTCGATTCCAGTGTTGTACCTACCCTATGCCACTTTTCCTGCCGAGAAGCAGCGCACTTCGGGTTTTATGATTCCCGAACCTGGGGACAGTTCCCGAAAGGGCTACGTTTTCGGCGACGCCTTTTACTGGGCTCCTACGGACTGGATGGACGCCACCGTTGGCGCTTCCTATTACAGCAAACGGGGATGGAGTCAAAAAGGCGAGTTACGCATGCGGCCGTGGCAGAATGCCAGGCTGGATGCCAGCTATTTCGGCGTCATCGATCGGGGAATTCCGCAACTATCGGGCCCACCCATCAAGCAGGGTGGACATGAAGCTAATTTGCTTTTTACCGCTTTGCTTCCCGGTGGGTGGCGGGCGGTTGCCGATCTCGATCAGCTCACTTCGCTTACGTTTCGTCTGGCCTTTTCCGAGACCTTCGTCCAAGCGGTCAATTCCGAAGTCAGAAACACCGCCTTTCTCACCAATAACTTTCGCGGTTTCAGCTTAAATGCCGCCGCCCTGAGCTATGAAAACTTTCTCAGCGCCACGCCACAGACATCGATCACTCTTCGCGCGGCACCCGAGGTACGTTTCGGTTCGGTCGAGCAGCTCATCTTAAATCGTTTCCCCGTTTACGCATCGTTCGAGGCGTTTACAGGTGCCGTCCATCGCGCCGAAACCGTGACCCCGTTCAGCACTCCGGCGTTTGTCGATCGTAGCGAATTTGCCCCGAGCATCACCGTCCCATTGCACTGGGGACCCTGGCTGAACGTCACTTCGAATTTCACATTTCGCTCCACTTATTACGACGGGCAGTTGCAGAACGGCGCCTTCGTCGCCCGTGGACTGTTCCGAAATACAGGCGAACTTTCGATCGACATCCGTCCGCCGACCATTGAACGCGTCTGGAGCGCAGGCGACTCGAAGTGGAAGCATGTGATCGAGCCGGACATCGTCTACAACTATGTGACGGGCGTCAACGCTTTCGGCCGATTTGTCCGGTTTGATCAAGACGAAACACTCACCGACACGAACGAATTCGAATACGGCTTCACGCAACGCTTGTTTCGCCGCAATGAAGAGGGAAAGACAGAGGAACTGATCACCTGGAAGATTGCCGAAAAGTATTTCGTCGACCCGACTTTTGGTGGCGCGCTAATACCGGGCCAGCGGAACGTCTTCCAGACAACCGATCTGCTGACGCCGTTTGCCTTTGCGGACGCCGCGCGCCATTTTTCTCCAATCGTCAGCGACTTAACCATCGAGCCGGGCAAGCGCTATGACACTCAATTCATCGTGAATTACGATCCAGTGCGCAATCGCCTCTCGGCTATCGGAACGCTGCTCAAGCTCAAACCGTATCGTGACTCCTTTCTCACGCTGGCCCATTTTTCCACCGTCAACCTTCCGGTGAATCCTTCGCCGCCCCCGCCGAATTTCGAACAGCGCTCCAATCAGGTCCGCGCTCTCATCGGCTATGGCGACGTCAACCGACGCGGTTGGAACGCAAGCTTCGGTGCCAGCTACGACATCACACAGGAAACCTTTCAAAATCAGTTGGCCCAGGTGAACTACAACAGTTCCTGTTGCGGCATAGGTTTCGAAGTTCGCAGATTCTCGTTCGGCACGATCCGTAATGAGGACTTGTACATGGCCGTATTCCGCATCGCAAACTTGGGCTCGGTCGGAAACCTTCGCCGCCAAGAGAAAATCTTTTAAAGCGGAAGGTTGTGTTCGCGAGCTATTCCCAAAACGCCGCTCGGATTCCAACGGATCCCTTCAATTGGGGGTGAATCGAAAACTGCCACCATGCGTCTAAGAACGTGGGAGAATTGCGTATCCGCAACCCAAACCGCGTGCTCGCCGTGGAGGCCAGCGCGCATGGTGAAATGAGCCGAAAATGGACGTTTCGATCTTCGCTGCCTTTATTGCTGGTCTGATTTCCTTTCTTTCCCCTTGTGTGCTTCCGCTGGTTCCGGGCTACGTCTCGATGCTTTCCGGTATCGGGGTTGAGCAACTCAAGGAGGGTAAAGCGCCGCGCGGCAGCCTGCTGGCCTCTGCGCTGGCGTTTGTCACCGGGTTCTCGATTGTGTTCATCACCTTCGGCGCATCGGCTAGCGCCGTGGGTGCATTCCTGGTGCGAAACCGCGACCTGCTTGCGCCTATCGCTGGCGCAATGATCGTCCTTTTTGGTCTTCACCTGGTCGGCTGGCTTGTGAAGATCTCCATTCGCGTCGGCTTGGTGATTGGTGCGGTGCTGGT
>DASZMG010000014.1:0-37531 GCA_035551975.1 Candidatus Acidiferrales bacterium
GTCGCAATCTGGCGGATCAACCCGCGAAGCCATTTGTGAAGAGGAGTCGCTTCGTTCCGAGGATGCCAAATCTGATTGAACGTGAAACGGTGCTTGCGTAATTCGGCTGGGGCAGGTATCACAACTGTCTTTGTGCGGGCGGCGAGCCTTGTCGCAACGATCGAGGGCAGAGTCGCCACCAAATCCGTGCCTTCAAGAATCACGCCAACCGCCAAGGGGTAGGGAATTCGCACGCGAACGTTGCGGCGTTTACCTATCGGATTCAGCGCACGCGCGACGACTGTCTGCTGTTCGCTCACGAACGAGAGCCCGCCCGGGCTGAGCGTCTCGCCCCAACCGAGTTCGACGTGCTGGGCTTTGAGGTAGCGGCTCATGGTCAAGGGGCGCTTGGTTGCTGGATGGCCGCAGCGGACCAAACAAACGAGATCGCACTCGCTAAGTGATTCACTATGCAGGGCTTGAGAGGCCTTATTAGTCCACTCGGCGAGCTCAGCGTTATCGCTCAGAATCAGATCCACTTCGTTCCGGTCGAGGCGCTCAAATCGTGTGTGACCTGGGACTACCTCGATAGTGATTTTGGGCGCTTGCGAGGCGAGCAGGGTCATCAGCCGTGGGACAATTATGCCGGTTCCGTAGTCGGAAGCGGACAACCGGAATACTTCCGTTTCTTCGGAGGGATCGAATGTGGCCCCGCGTAGCAGGGCATCGACTCGTGGAAGAATCTGCTCCAGTTCCGCATAGGCCGCAAGCGCGCGATGCGTGGGCTCGTAGCCCTTGGGAGTGCGTACAAGAAGTTCGTCCTCAAAAACCTCCTGCAACCTGTCGACAACGCGGCTCATCGCGGGCTGGCTCAAAAACATCCTTCGCGCCGCGCCAGTTATGCTGCGCTCTTCCATCAGCGCCTGAAAGGCTACAAGCAAGTTCAGATCCGCATTCCGAATATGTGTGTAGTGCATGGACAACATTATAACAATGCATGAAGCAAATGGGTGACGTACTGTATACAATACCCGCCGGTTCAACTCTGCCTCAAGGGGTGAAGGCAGGACTGGGTGTGGAAACATAAAGAACCTTTCATTTACGTATTCGTACACACATGTCTCGTTTTAGTCCGCTGATCCAGTTAATCCGGGTACCCCTTGCTCCGCTACCCGTCGAGACGCGTCCGTTCGGAATCAAATACGAGGAGAACAATATGATCCCTGGCCAAAGTCTGTTTTCGCGCCTTGCACGGCAAAATCAAAGCCACGTTTTGGTGGCGAGTTTCGCTTTGCTGAGTTTGCTGCTGGCGCTGCCAGTATTTTCTCAGGTGAACCTGGGCCGCATCGGCGGCGCCATCACCGACCAAACAGGAGGCGCGATCGTGGGCGCCACGGTCACAGTGACTGACGTTGCGCGCGGAGTTTCGCGAACGCTGACCACGGATAGCACCGGCACCTATGCCGCACCGAACCTGACTCCCGGCATTTACACCGTTCACGCCGAGTTTAAAGGCTTCAAGAGCGTCGACCGCCAGGACATCAATGTGGGTGTCGGCCAAGACGTACGCGTGGACCTTTCCTTGCAGCCCGGCGAGCAGACGCAGACGGTGACCGTGACCGGTGAGCAGCCGGAATTGAACACTACCAACGCGCAGCTCGGCGGCACCATTACCAACCAAACTGCCACGGACTTGCCGATCGCCGGACGCACGTTCCTTTATTTGCTGAATTATCGGCCGGGTATCGCAACAAAGCCTGGAGCCGGCGGCGGCTTGATTCAGTATTCGAATGGTATGCGCCCCGACTACAACATCTACGTGTTTGACGGCCTTGCCGACGTGAATTCCTGGGGAACGGCGGGTCCCTTGAATATTGGATTCCAGGCGGGCGGCCCGGACGAGTCGGTGATTCTTTCCGTGGACGCCGTGCAGGAAATGAACCTGGTGGAAAATCCCAAGGCAGAATACGGCTGGCGGCCCGGTGCGCAGATCAGCATCGGTCTGAAATCGGGCACGAACCAGTTTCACGGAACCGGATTTGCACTCGGCCGCGATACCTCTCTAGACACAGCGAATCCGTTTACGCGTCAGGTCGCTCCTACCATCTTCGAGCAGTTCGGCGCGACGGGTGGCGGGGCCATCAAGAAGGACAAGGCGTTCTACTACCTCGGCTACGAAGCGCAGCGGTACAACGTTGGGAACCCGAAGAACATTGTTGTTCCCACGGTGGCTGCCGGCGCGGGAACGGCTTCCAGCTTTCCAGATGCCATCAACGACATGCTGAACAACCACAATTACACGCCCTCGACCTTGAGTGCGCTCAGCCTCAATCTCGCGGGCTGCACCGTAGCCGGCGCCGCGAAACCCTACACGGTTTCTTGCGTACCGAATGCGGGTCTTTTTTCGAACAATACTCGGAGCACCAGTTTTCCTACTGATTTCGCCGATAACGGCGGTTCCGACAGTGGTTCGGCCAAGATCGACTATCACCTGAATGACAAGAACAGCTTCAACCTGGACTTCTTCCGCGGCATCGGCTACGTGAATGCTCCGGTCGGCAACGTAACTCAGCCTTATTTCGCGACGAATATTTTGGGCTCCGTTACGGTGGGCCGCGTGGTTTGGGCTTACGTGCCAAGTTCGAATTGGGTGAACGAAGTAAGGGCCGGCTGGGATTATTCGCTGCAGACAGCCAATCCGGGCGCGGATTGCGTAACCAATGCCAACCATCCCAATTACACGGCGATCGGCTATGTCTCCGGCGCGCAAATCTGCGGTATCGCCGCTACCACCATCAGCGGTTTCGGAACTTCGCCCTCGTCTCCGACGCTGGGCGATCCGGAGGGAATCTGGAATAAGTCGCTGATTTATCGTGCCTCCGACAACCTTTCCTACACGCACGGGAACCACAATTTCAAATTCGGATTCGAATACGCACACAACATTTTCGACGGTAAAATTAATGAATATCTGAGCAAGGGCGTTATCGCCTTTGGGACTTCGACTACCACCGGCGTCGCATTCCCTGGGGCGACCGCGCTGGAAGATTTCCTGAACGGTGTGCCCTCGGCGGAACAGATCCAGACCGGCAACCTGCAACGTACCGTAACCTTCGAGCAACTCGCTACCTACGCGCAGGACGACTGGCGCTTGACGCCGCGGATCACCTTGAATCTCGGCCTTCGCTATGAATATGAAACACCGCTAAAGGAAGCGAACAACCTGCTCGGAAACTTTTCACCTAGCACGCCTTCCGGTCTGGTGCAGGCCAACGGCGCAAATCTCTATCGCGGATATCCATGGATGTTCGAGCCGCGCCTGGGACTTGCCTGGGATGTCACCGGGAAGGGAACGATGATCGTTCACTCGGGGTTCAACATTTCCTACTACCTGCCGACCGCGGCGGAGTTCTTCAATCCGACGACGCTGCAGAATACTCCGACCGCATTTAACCTGATCGGCAATGGCGCCACGCAAAACGCCGGTGGAACGATCAACCTTGGTAACGTTTCCGTGGCAACGCCTGCGAAATGGCAGGCGGGTGTGCCGATCTTCGCCAGCCTGGTTGGTCAGACGGCGAGCTGCTCCAATACCGCTCCTTGCAAGATTGCCGCCGTCGATCCGCACTTGACCGACGCTCAGTTCTTTCTCTGGAACTTCGGCGTCCAGCACGCATTTTCGAACAGCCTGACCCTGGATGTTTCCTATGTTGGCAATCACGGCCAGCATATGCTGGATCCAGTTGATATCAACCAGCCGGCGCCGGGAGCTAATGGTGGTCCGGCAGAGAATGCGCGGCGCCCCTATGTGGCGAAGTATCCCTGGTTCTCGAACATTCTTTTACTGTCCGATTGGCAGCGCTCCAACTACAACGGATTGCAGGCTACTTTGACCGAGCGCGTGACGCATGGGCTGACCTTCACTGCGGGCTACACCTATGCGCACGCCTTCGACATGGCCCCCGGCGAAATCAACGAAATCATCCCGCAGGACAGCACCAACCGGAATGCGGAATATGGCAGCGGCGTGCTGGACGTGCGGCACCGCTTTACTTTGGAGGGAACCTACGCACTCCCCGGCAAAAAGGGGGATGGACAGCTTCTGGAAGGTTGGGCCGTCAGTTCCGCGACGCAGATCTGGAGCGCGCTGCCCTGGAGTCCGCTGGATTCGACCGACGATATCAGCGGTACCGGAGAATCGCAGGACCGTTGGGACTTGGCCGGCAATCCTAGTGACTTTAATGGATACGGGCGGACGACGGGAATTCCGTGCTTTGGCGTAACGGGGAGCACCTTTGCGAAAGTATCGCGCTGCACGAGTGTGGCGAGCGTGACGCAGATGCCGCAGGCATGCCAGACCGCTGCTGCGGGTGTACCAAACGGCCCCGGAGGAACAACCGGCGTGCAGCAGTTGGGGCGCCTGGGCTGCTATGTTTCCAGCGGTTCGGTGATCGTTCCCCCGGCACAGGGAACCTTTGGCACCATGCAGCGCGACGAGCTGCGAGGACAGGGTTTCCGGGTGTGGGATATGACCGTGATGAAAAACTTTGTATTCAAAGAGCGCTTCAACGTTCAGGGCCGCGTGGAGATCTACAACCTGCTGAACAGCACACAGTTCGCGCAGCTTGGTGTTTCCAACGGAACGAACGGTTCAAACTTGGCCTCCCCGGCCTCTTTCGGAGCGTCAACGGGAACGCCGAACGTCATCGCCAACAGCCCGATCATCGGAAACGGCGATACTCGCCGAATCCAGTTTGGATTGCGGTTCCAGTTCTAGTGCTTGATTGAAGTCGAAGGCACCGTGTAACCGGAAAGCTGCACGGTCCCTCTAATGCGATAAGTACCTCGGGAGGAATAAAGTGAACATACGGCGGGTCATTATAGCGGTGGCAGTAGCCATATTGTGTGCGTGGGGAAGCGTCTCGTTTGCGCACCATGGTGGAGCGATTTACGACACGAAGAATCCCATTACGGTGAAGGGCACAGTCACTGATTTCGAGTGGACCAATCCTCACGTGCAGATCTACTTCGACGCGAAGGACGACAAAGGCAACGTCGTGCACTGGGCCGTCGAGACGCTGAGCCCGGGCAAACTGGCGCGAGGCGCTGGCTGGACCAAAGAATCACTCAAGCCCGGCGATCAGGTGACCATCACTCTGAATCCGGCCAAGGCCGGCACGCCAGTCGGCGGGCTGAAGAAAGTGGTCTTTTCGGATGGCCACGTTCTGACGCCGCAAGAGCTCGCGCCGGAAGACCAGTAAATGGATCAGAAGCTGAATGCCTCAATCCGCTCGGCATCTCGCGGAAATGCCAAGCAGAATTGCCCAGCAGGAGTGCCAAAGAGACCTGGAGTGAACATATGCGAAATCGTTGGTTGAATCTCGGGATTATGGTGGGTGTGGTGGCCGGAGCATCGTCGCTCTTATTTGCGCAAGGGGAGAGCAAGCAAGCGAAGGAGAAAGCCGCGGAATCCGCGCGCTACAACGCTCACGACCTCTCCGGCTATTGGGAATTTTTCAACAAGATCCCCGGGCAGGGTATTTATGCCACGCCGAGCAAGGAGGGCCCTCCGGGATTCACGGCCTGGGGCAAAGCGCAGTTCGACGCGAACAAGCCCAGCTATGGGCCGCGCACCGTGCCGCTGGACAACGATCCCATCCAGCATTGCCGCCCCACCGGGATTCCGCGGATCCTCTTTTATCCGCAGCCGTTTGAAATCGTGCAGGATCCCACACGTACCTTCATGTTCTTCGAGCGCGAACATGCCTGGCGTGGAATTTGGACCGACGGCCGCAGCCACACGCAGGATCCCGATCCTACTTTCATGGGTGAATCCATAGGCAAGTGGGAAGGCGATACGTTCGTTGTCGACTCAGTCGGATTCAACGATCGCACCTGGCTGGACTTTTACGGCGACCCCCGTAGCGATCAACTACACCTGATCGAGCGCTATAAGCGCGTGAACGCCACCACCATGTCCTTGCAGTTCACCGTAGACGATCCCAAGGCCTACACGGGCCCGTGGGAGAGCGACACCAAACTCTATAAGTTGCTGAGCGGAAAGCGCGCCGTGATGGACGAGCTTTTCTGCGTGGCTGAAGACGAGGAAGCTTTCACTCGCAGGCTGCGAAATCCTGCCCGCGGCATTACCAGCAACCCCAACGATCCATAGAAATCTGAGGACTCGGGCAAGTAGATTTGCAGAACAGGGAACTTGGGCGACTGCGGAAGGATCAGCTTTGGCCTTCGCCCAGAACGACCGGCAAGTTGATGCGCTTGCCGTCGCGCAGCAAAGTCAGCGTGACCCTGTCGCCCGGTTGGGAACGGTTCAGCATCAGGTTCAAATCATTCTGGTTAGTCACCGCTTTGCCGTTGATGGCGATGAGTACGTCGCCGCCAATACGCAATTCCTGTAAGCCCGCCAGCACGGAACGTGTTCCCCCGCGTACACCGGCTTTAGCCGCAGGCCCGTTAGGAACCACACGTTCGACAAGCAGGCCTTGCTGCACCGACAGCCCCAGTGCTTCGGCCAGATCAGGCCAGATCGCCCGCCCCTCGATTCCCATCACTGCGTGGCGCACGCGCCCTTGGGTGATCAATTCGCTGGCAACGCGCTTGGCCGTGTTGATCGGAATGGCGAAGCCGATTCCTGCGGTGGTACCGCTCGGGGAGAAAATCGCGCTATTGATGCCGATTACCTCGCCCTGTGAGTTCATCAGCGGGCCACCGGAATTTCCGCGGTTAATAGCGGCGTCGGTTTGAATGGCGTCATCGATGAAGGTGGTGTCGCTGGTCTGCACTGTGCGGCCTAATGAACTGACGATTCCCGTCGTCAGCGTGCTCTGAAATCCGAAGGGATTGCCAATTGCCAATACGCGCTGCCCTACTAGCAGGTTACGCGAATCGCCCAGCGGGAGCGGCGTGATCTTGCGTCCTTTGGGATCGATCTGAATCAATGCAATGTCGCTGCGCGTATCGGTGCCGATCAGCTTGGCTTTGTAGCGCGACTGGTCGCCGAGAGTGACTTCAATGGTCTGCGCGCCTTCGATTACGTGGTTGTTCGTCAGAATATGGCCGTTCGAGTCGATCAGAAATCCGGAGCCCGCGCCTTCCACCGGCACCGGATTATAGAAAAAGTCATACTCGACCGTGCGGGTGACAATGTTCGCGATGGCCGGGGCCGATTGCCGATAGATGCGGACATTCTCCGCTTCTGTGGCATCCAGCTTGACGTTTGCCGGCAGACTGCCGGTTTGAAGGGCCTCCGGCGCTGGTGCGCGCAACGCGTCCACCAAATCCGGCCCGCGCTGTCCATAGCGTGATCCCAGCCAGTAAGCGCCCAGCCCGATAATCAGACCGATGCTCAGCAACCGGATCGCACGCCTTAGATTGCGTTTTCTTGCCATGCCTACTTCACCGCAGCGGCGTTCTTGAGCTTTTCGATCACTTCGGCAACCTGCTGCTGTGTTTCCTTGATGGTCCCGGAGCAGTCGATGACCAAGTCCGCCAGCTTTTTCTTTTCATCCACGGGCATTTGCGCGGTAATCCGCCGCCGCGCCTGTTCTTCCGTGAGTCTCCGCGCCATCAACCGTTCAAGTTGCTGTTCAGCCGTACACCAACAGACCACCACGCGATTGACGTCCCTCTGCACGTTCGCTTCGTAGATCAGCGCCGCCTCCATCACGGCGAATTCCGAACCGCCGGGATGTTCGAGTGACTTGAACCATTGTCGAATGGCTTCGATGATCTTTGGATGCAGAATCCAGTTGAGGCGGGCGCGCTTGGCGGGATCGGCGAAGACGATCGTGCCCAACTTGCCGCGATCCACCGACCCGTCTTCGGCCAGAATCTCGCTGCCGAACTCGCGCACCACTTCATCATAAGCCGATTCTCCCGGCTCCATAAGCTTATGTCCCAGCGGATCTGCCGCTAGCACGGGAATATTCCGGTCACGCAGCATCGCGGAAACCGTCGACTTGCCGGAGGCAATGCCGCCGGTTAGACCTACGCGCAGCATCAGCGGGCACGTCCCGCCGCGGCAGGCATCTTTTCCCTGCGCCGCAGTCGCGCCGCTTTCACTGTATTACTCATAAGCATGGCAATTGTCAGCGGGCCTACGCCGCCCGGCACCGGCGTGAACGCGCCTGCCGTGTTCACCACCTCGGGATGTACGTCGCCCACTAGCACCGATCCTTTCGTTCGAAACGATTCGATTTTTTCAGGGAAATTCGCAAAGATGCTCTCGGCTTCCGCTTTGTCCTTGATTAGGTTCTGTCCCACGTCAATCACCGTTGCCCCCGATCGAATGTAGTCGCTGGTTACCATAGCCGCGCGACCCATGGCCGCCACCACAATGTCCGCGCGACGCGTCACGTTTTTCAAATCCCGCGTCTTGGAATGGCAGATGGTTACCGTGGCGTTCGCATGCAGAAGCAGCAACGCCATGGGCTTACCGACGATGTCGCTACGACCCATTACCACAGCGTTTGCGCCCTCCAGCGCGATACTGCTGCGGCGGAAAATCTCCATTACGCCCGCTGGAGTGCACGCCACCAGGCTAGCTTGCCCAGCCACGAGCTTGCCCACGTTGATGGGGTGAAATCCGTCCACATCCTTGGCCGGATCGACGGCTTCAAGAATCCTTTTGGCATTCACCTGCGGCGGCAGCGGCATTTGCACCAGGATGCCGTCCACGTCCTCGCGGCGGTTTAGTTCACCCACCAACGCCAGTAATTCTTCAGTGGTTATCGAAGCAGGAGGTGTGAGCATAAAGCTGGCCAGTCCCAGCTTTCCGCACGCCGCAATTTTGCTGTTCACGTAGAGCTTCGATGCGGGATTATCCCCTACCAACACCGCCGCCAGACCGGGCCTGATACCCGCCGCTCCCAGTGAAGCGATTTCGCCAGCCAGCTCGCCATAGATCTGGTCGCGTATCGCGTTTCCGTTCAGAATCCGCGCAGTCAACTGCCCCTCTTTTCAGCAAATTCTATGGCTGTGTGAAACAGTGATGATAACTTCTATTACGCCGCCAATCTAGTGGACAACTCGCCGAGCTAAGCTAAACTACGCCTGATATGAACCTGAACATCGCACTTTCGTGGGCCATTCTCTTTTTCTTTCAGGTTGCTGTGCCCGGCCCGGCGCTCGAAAACGACTTCGTGCGCGTGACGCGCGACCAGTCGCCCTGCGCAGATGGCGCGCCCTCATGCGGAGAGCGCGTGCTTGTGGCACTGGGCGACCTAAGTTTGAACGATACTAAAATGCATCGCGGCGACATCAAGGTGTTCAAAACAGGCCAGCGCTACACTGCTCCCACTGACGGCGAGTATCTCGAAGTATCGATCAAGCCTAACCACCCCAAGGTTGCAGCCTTGCCGACCGGAACCCCTGCGGCGCCGGAAAATAAAGTGCTCTACGACAGCCGGGACTTTACCGTGTTCACCGAAAAGATGACGCCGGGCGAAGTGAGTTCGGTCCACAGTCACAATGTGCGGGTTGCCATCTTCCTGGACAGAACCCAGGTGGAGCAGTGGGATAACGTAAGCGCTCCTCTAACCACTAAGGGAAACATCCGCGAACTCGTCCCTGATGAGGTGATGTGGCGGCCCGCGGTGGTGCATGTGTCGAAAGACGTGGGCGAATTTCCTATTAACAATCTTCTGATCGAATTCAATCCGTCGAAATGACCACATCCGAAGCCCCCGACCGCCGCGGACTGGAGCGCGCCATGCGCGAGGCTGGCCGGCTGCCGCCAGGGCAATCACTCACGCTAAAGTGGCCTGTGCTACATCTCGGCGATCCGCCCCGGTTCAACCCTGCCAGCTGGGATTTCCATGTCACCGGTCTGGTCGAGAATCCGGTGCGCTTGAAATGGGCCGAATTTGAGGCACTCCCCATGAAAGAAGTGGTTGCGGATATGCACTGCGTTACGCGCTGGAGCCGTTTCGATGTCCGCTGGGAAGGCGTTCCGTTCACGGAGATTGCCAGGATTGCTCAGCCCAAGCCGGAAGCGCAATACGTGATGGTCCACGCCGATTACGATTATTCGGCGAACGTACCTTTAGCCGATCTGATGCGCCCCACCACCTTTTTCGCGCTGAAACACAATGGCGAGCCTTTGCCGGAGGATCATGGCTATCCCGTGCGCCTGGTGGTGCCGCATCTCTACGCCTGGAAGAGCGTGAAATGGGTTCGCGGGGTGGAATTCCTGCAGCGCGACGCTCCGGGCTTCTGGGAGCGCAACGGTTACCACATTTATAGCGATCCATTCCGTGAGCAGCGCTATTCCGGCGATTGAGGATTTATTGGGTAGTGTGCAGTTAATATTGCTCTCGCGTCCGCCGATGCGATAGGGTTCTACTCCTATGTTTTCGCTCAAAGACAAAGTAGCTCTTATTACAGGTGCGTCGCAGGGAATCGGTCGTGCCACCTCTCGCTTTCTCGCGCAAGCTGGAGCAAAGATTGGCGTCGCCGCTCGCAACGCGGAAAAACTCAGCTCGCTGGTCGGTGAAATCGAACTTGCGGGCGGAGCGGCATTGGCGATACCGATGGACGTCGCGGATGCGGGCCAGGTGAAGAGTGGGTTTCAACAGCTGCTCGCAAAATTCGGCCGGCTGGACATCCTGGTCAATAACGCAGCCATAACGCGCGATACGCTCTCGCTGCGCATGAAGCTCGACGACTGGGATGCGGTGCTGCGCACCAATCTTACTGGCGCGCATCTCTGCACCCAGCAGGCGCTGGGAGCCATGCTCAAGCAGCGCTCTGGACGCATTATTAATATCGCATCGGTAGTGGCGGAAACCGGGAACGCTGGGCAATCGAACTATGTCGCGTCGAAGGCCGGTTTGATTGGACTCACTCGCGCCATCGCGGTGGAGGTATCCTCACGGAATATTACTGTCAACGCGATTGCTCCGGGTTTCATCGAGACGCCCATGACGGACGTGCTTTCGGTGGAACTCAAGGAAAGAATGAAATCGCTGATCCCGCTTGGACGATTCGGGTCTGACCGCGACGTGGCCGCCGCCATCGCATTTCTCGCGAGCGATGAGGCCGGCTACATTACCGGTCAGGTGCTGGACGTAAATGGCGGTATGCACATGGGGTAACGGCGATGTTTGATGCTGAAAGTTGGAGTCAGAAAAGCCAAACGCCCTTTGTTTCGCCTTGTCTGCTGGGTTGCAATTTGGTGCGCAAAGGTTGACCCAGCCATGCCTCACGCATAGAATGGGCAGGATCAATTTACGGGCATACCCCCCCTCTCGCTGCCCGGGGGTGCAAGCAAGACAGCCGATACCGGAGGAAACACCAGAATGGCCAGCGTCGAAGAACGCGTGAAACAGATTATCGTCGAACAGCTCGGTGTCGACGAAGGCGAAGTTACCCCTACCGCTTCGTTCGTGGACGATTTGGGCGCCGACTCGCTCGACACCGTCGAGCTGGTGATGGCCTTCGAGGAGGCCTTCGGCATCGAAATTCCGGATGAAGATGCCGAGAAGATCGCCACGGTTAAAGACGCCATCGAATACATTGAGAAACACGCCAAGGCAACGAAGTAGTTCGCCGGTCTACCCCGTAACGAACAGGAGAGTTTTCCGTTGAACCGCCGAGTTGTTGTGACGGGTGTTGGGTTGGTCTGCGCTTGTGGCATCGGCACCGATGAAGTGTGGCGCAATCTGCTGGCTGGCAAGAGCGGCATCGGCCGGGTCACCCACTTCGACGCGAGCGCCTTCGACTGCCAGATTGCCGGCGAAGTGAAGAATTTCGATCCACTGCAATGGGTTGAAAAAAAAGAACTGAAGAAGATGGCCCGCTTCATCCAGATCGCTCTGGCCGCCAGCGATTTCGGCATGAAGATGGCCGGCCTGCAGATCACTCCTGAGATCGCCGATACGTCAGGTGTTTACATTGCCTCCGGCATCGGCGGGTTCGACGTAATCGAGCGCGAGCACTCCAAATATTTGAACGGCGGTCCCGGAAAAATTTCTCCCTTTTTCATTCCGGCGGCGATCATCAATCTTGCTTCCGGCCACGTCTCCATCCGTTACGGCGCAAAGGGACCGAACTCCGCCACGGCCACGGCGTGTTCCGCTTCCGCTCACGCGATTGGAGACGCTTATAAAATCATCCAGCGCTGTGCCGCTGAAGTGATGATTGCCGGTGGCTCGGAGGCCGCAGTCACTCCCATGGGTATCGGTGGATTCGCCGCCATGCGCGCGCTTTCCACGCGAAATGATGAGCCGGAACGCGCCAGCCGTCCTTTTGACGCGCAGCGCGACGGATTTATCGTGGGTGAGGGTGCGGGCGTGCTGATTCTTGAATCTCTCGAATTCGCGCAGCGCCGCGGCGCAAACATTATGGCGGAAATTGTGGGCTACGGAATGTCGGGCGATGCGTACCACATCACGCAACCCGCCGAAGAGGGCAACGGCGGTTATCGCGTGTCCATGGCGGCGATGAAAGATGCGAAAGTTTCGCCCAATGATATCAGCTATGTGAACGCGCATGGCACGTCGACACCGATTGGGGACGCCATCGAGACCACTGCGCTGAAGCATGTGTTTGGCGAGCGCGCAAACAAAGTCCCCATCAGCTCCACCAAGTCGATGACCGGCCATCTGCTCGGGGGCGCCGGTGGCCTCGAAGCCGGCATCAGCGTGCTGGCGCTGCGCGATCAGATTCTTCCGCCCACCATTAATCAGGAGACTCCCGATCCGTGCTGCGATCTCGATTACATCCCGAACGTCGCGCGCAAGGCTGAAGTAACGTACGCCCTCTCGAATTCTTTCGGTTTCGGTGGCACCAACGCTTCGCTGATCTTCAAGCGCTGGGAAGGGAAGTAAGCCTTGAAAATCGGTGTGTTCGTCAAGCAGGTTCCCGCAAAGGATGCGCCTCTGACCATTGTCGAAGGAGGGGCCTGGATTCGCGAGAACGACATCAGTTTCGAAACGAACGAACCTGATACCTATGCGCTTGAAGAAGCTCTGCGCTTGAAAGAGAAGCATCAAGGCGAAGTCGTGGCAATTTCGATGGGACCTGAGCGCGCCAAGCAAACAATAAAGGAAGCGCTGGCGAAGGGCGCCGATCGCGGCATTCACATTCTGGATGCTGAGTTTTATAAGCTTGGTCCGCTGGCCTCTGCTCGCTCGCTAGCTGCCGCCATCAAAGCGGAAAATTTCGATCTGATTCTCACCGGGCTGCAGAGCGACGACCACGGTTTCGGCCAAACCGGAGTGCTCCTCGCCGAGTTGCTCGGCCGACCGCATGCGACGATCATTATGGCCATTGAGGTGATCGGCACGGGCCTGAAGCTGAAGCGCGAGCTTGAGGCGGGATGGTTCCAATGGGTCGAGATTCCGTTGCCCGCGGTGCTCAGCATTCAATCCGGCATCAACAAGCCGCGCTACGCCACACTCAAGGGCATCATGGCGGCCAAGAAGAAAGAAATTGCCACCGTGGACCGCAAGTCGCTCGGCGTGTCCGATGCGTCTACGCAGCACATTGAGCGTATCTACGTGCCGCAGAAGACGAAGAAAACCGAATTCATCACCGGACAGCCCAAGGAAATTGCCGCGAAGCTCATTGAAAAGCTCAGACATGAGGCGCGCGTCCTGTGAAGATTCTTCTGATTACTGAGCAGCGCGAACGCAAGTGGAACCACGTCAGCTTCGAGACGCTGGCGGCCGCGCAGCAAATCGTGCAGCAGACCAAGGGCTCGCTCTCAGCAGTAGTCATCGGCAAGGGCGTCGCTGGGCTTACGGACGAGCTCGCCGGATTTCAGCTCGACGAAGCTCTGCTTGTCGAGCACGACTTACTCGACAAATACACGCCCGACGGATTCAGTATCGCGCTGCGTCAGGTCATTGAATCAGCGAAGCCGGATCTAGTTCTCCTCCCGCATACGTATCAGGTGCGCGACTTCGCGCCGAAACTCGCTGCATCCATGGGTAAGGGCATGATCGGCGATTGTGTTGGCTATCGCTACGAGAACAACAAATTGATTTTCGTGCGGCAGATGTTTCAAGGGCGAACATCCGCAGATGTGGTCTTTACCGGGGAAGGGCCTTGGATCGCTTCTTTCCAGGCTGGCTCGTTTCGTGCGGATATTGCCGCAAAAAATGCCAGCGGCAAAGCAGCGGTGAAGCCTGTTTCGGTCGAATTGAAAGCTGAACAAATTCGTACCAAGCCGCTTGAACTTTTCCGCGAAGCCAAACAGGCTGTCGATCTGACACAAGCGCCTGTGCTGGTTTCTGTTGGACGCGGTATCAAGGCGCCTGAAAACATCGCGCTTGCCGAGAAGTTGGCCAAGCTGATGGGTGGCGAGGTATCCGCTTCACGCCCCATTTGCGATGAAGGCTGGCTGCCCATGGATCGCCAGATCGGTAGCAGCGGCCAGACCGTCGCGCCAAAGCTCTATCTCGCTTTGGGCATCAGCGGAGCCATTCAGCACGTGGTAGGAATGAAGGCCGCACGCACCATCGCCGCGATCAATAAGGACGCGAACGCGCCCATCTTCGAAGTCGCTGACTACGGAGTGGTCGGCGACCTGTTCGAAATCGTTCCCGCCATGATTGAAGAGCTGGAGAAGAAGTAGCGACAGGGATTGGCGGGCTTCCGATCGCCATCAAACCATGTTTTTCGATTCGTCGACTCCGCAACATCAGTCCGCAGGCGAGCCCTTCGAGTAGAAGGAATCCCAGAAATCGAGCGCCGCTTTGGATATGCCCGAGCGCATTCCGATGGTGTCGCCGAAACCCATGACCACATCATGTTCCGGGTCGCCGGGCGTCCATTGCGGCAGATTCGCGCCATTGGGATTTCCGGTTTTCGCAAAATCGGTCCAATAGGCGGTCATCATGCCGGAGATTTTGCGGTCGAGATCGGTCCACGTCCAGTTGCGCGTGTCGAGTGTCCCAAAGACGTAGACGATTTCCGCTTGATGAAACGCTCCGAGCGGATGCACTTTCTGCTCGCGAAACGCGCCTTCCGGCACGGGCGGCACACGGCTGAAATAATAGCGCCAAGTCTTGGCGCCGCCCCGCGAAACCATGTCCGCCCAGACTCGCATTTGCCAGGCAATCTGATCACGGCCGATGTTATAGGCCTGCTCGCGCGCTTCAGCATCACTGCTCGCAGGATAGAGCTTCAGAAACTCATCGGCTCTATCTCCATAGATTTTCCTGGCCTGCTGGATGTAAGCGGCCAAGGATTCGGGCGCCGGCCAGATGAGGAGTCCCTCGTCGCTATTGGAGCCCAGGATCACCGGCACGATATTCTCCTGGTTCTTCGAATAGATGGTGTAGGGATCGGTGGGCAGGAAATATCCGTCGACGATCGGGCGGAAACGGATTTGTGTTTTCACGGCCTGTAATTGCCGGGCCGGGATCGCGCGCAGCTCAGCGATGGAATTCACCTTCGCATCCGCGACAAATTTCTCGCCCTCCTGTTCGGCGCCGGCGAGCCGTGGCTCCGGAGTGGAAGGCCCGAAGCAACCCACGCTTTCAGCGATGGCGTGAATGTAGAGACCTTTTGCCAGAGGCGTGGCCATATCCATGCAAACCGATTCCGATCCCGCCGACTGCCCGAAAATCGTCACTCGTTTCGGATCACCGCCGAACGCGGCAATGTTTCGCTGCACCCATTTCATCGCGAAAATCTGGTCCAGCATGCCGTAGTTGCCGGAGGTATGGTGTTCGGATTCTTTGGTCAACTCAGGGTAAGCCAGAAATCCGAATACACCCAGGCGGTAGTTAATGGTTACTACGACCACGCCTTTTTCCGCCAGCCGCTCGCCATTGAACCATTTTTCGATTGCGGAGCTCACGGCGAATCCGCCGCCATGGATATAGACCATGACGGGCAGCCGCTCACCCTCCGATTTTGCGGGCGTCCACACATTGAGATAGAGGCAATCCTCGCTGACCGGCAATGGGCCCGGTGTGTGATACGAATCGAGAGGCCGGTCGCGCTGCATGCACATGGGCGAATATTCAGTGGCTGGCTTTACGCCCTCCCATTTCGCCACCGGCTGCGGATCGCGCCAGCGCAGATTTCCGACTGGCGGCGCGGCAAAGGGGACGCCCTTATAGACACGAATGTCCGGATCGAACCCCGGCGCGCCGGAAATTTGGCCCCCATCGACCCGCACCACCATCTGCGTTTGCGGTCTGACAGGCAAACCGAGACTGATCAAAAACAGGGCGCCCAAAATCCATCGATGCATGGCTTTCCTCCCAGCGAATCATTCAAACTTTGCGCGTCTGCGACCGTCCTTTGCGCATTCCAACGCACCGATTAGAGAATGTCAATTGGAAACGGGTCTCGTCGCATTAGTGGCGTCTGGTTTTTGCGTCCTCTGGTGTAGACTTGGTGTTACACAGTCGTCCCCCCGCAGGCGAGCATAAGCCGAAGTGTGCTCGCAGAACGGTTAACAGTGTTTTGGAGCAAGCTATTTCCGAAATGGAACCGCAAGGAGCAAGCTGCGGACACGAGCTTGCAGCTCAGCGAGCTGCCTGAAAGCCGCGCCAATAAGCGAGCCGATAAGCGGCTCGACAAGCGCCGCGAACCGCGCCTGCTTGCGGCTTTGCCGGTGTTTGTATACGGACGTGTCGAAGGGCAGCCCTTTTCCGAGGAATCCGAAACTACCAACGTGAGTCCTCATGGCGGGTTGCTCGAACTCTCCGCTGAAATCGAGCGCAGCCACCCTATTTTGTTGACCAATCTTCACACGAATGAGGAACTCGCTTGCCGCGTGGCACGCGTGCTCAAAACGGAAACCGGCAGGACGCTCGTGGGCCTGGAATTCCTGCGCCCCTCGCCGAACTTCTGGTCAGTTGATTTCAGCCTGCATCCGCAACCGCATCGCTAGTTCTGGGACGGACAACATTCTTGCAGGCTCCGAAAAGAAAAACTTCACGTTATGATGGGCATATCCTCCATGCCTACCTCTCCGGTGGAACGCGAACAACTCGAAGCGGACGTGCTCATCATTGGCGGCGGCCCGGCGGGGCTTTCCTGCGCGCTGCATTTGGCAAATTTGATCGAAGCACATTCGAAAGCAGGCAAGACGCCAGCGCTCTCGGCAGACAATATCTATGTTTTGGAGAAGGCGCGTGAGATCGGCGGGCACCAACTTTCCGGCGCGATTCTCGATCCCCGCGCGCTGCGGGAGCTGGTGCCCGATTTCGAGAAGTCCGCGCCACTCGATACGCCCGTTACGGGCGATGCCGCCTACTATTGCACCCCCGAAAAGGCCTGGAAGCTGCCGATTACGCCGCCGCCGCTGCAAAATCATGGGAATTACGTCGTTTCGCTCAATCGGCTGGTGAAATGGCTTGGCGGACTGGTGGAACAAAAAGGCGTGAACGTGTTCACGCAATTTGCCGGCAGGGAATTGATTTACGAGAAGAATGGTATCGGCGGTGTGATTACAGACGACAAGGGTGTTAACAAGAACGGCAAGCCGAAAGACAACTTCACTCCCGGTTATGAATTGCGCGCAAAAGTCACCGTGCTTGCCGAAGGGCCGCGCGGATCGCTTGCCAAGCATCTCGTTAACACCTTGAAACTTGATGGACTGAATCCGCAGGTCTACGGCCTCGGCATCAAGGAGTTGTGGGAAGTGCAGCCCGGCCGCATCAAGACGGGTTTTGTTGCGCACACATTGGGCTGGCCGCTCAGTTCGGATATCTATGGTGGCGGCTGGGTTTATGGCATGCGCGAAAATCGCGTGTCGCTTGGCATGGTGGTCGGCCTTGATTATCACGATCCGCTTTTCGATCCACATGAGGAGTTTCAGAAGTTCAAAACACATCCTTTCGTGAGACGCATTCTGGAAGGCGGCAAGCTGGTGCGCTACGGAGCGAAGACCGTCCCGTACGGCGGCTGGTATTCCATGCCGCGTAGCTACATGGATGGCGGCCTGATCATCGGCGACTCCGCCAGCCTGCTCAACTCGCAGCGGCTCAAAGGCATCCATACTTCGATCAAGAGCGGCATGCTTGCTGCGGAAACTATTTACGAAGCGCTTTGCGCTGACGACACTTCTGCAGTGACACTCTCTGCTTATCATAAGAAACTCGAACAAAGCTGGCTGCGAGACGAATTGTGGGCTGTGCGGAATTTTCATCAGGCATTTCATGGGGGCTTGTGGTCTGGCCTGTTCCAGGCAGGCTTGCAATTCATCACCGGCGGACGCGGGCTCGTCGATCCCATGCGCACCAAGCCTGGCTACGAGGAGTATGCGAAACTAAATCGCGAGCGCGTGCCGGTAGATCAATCTACGCGGTTCAAAGGCGACGGCAAGTTGACGTTCGACCGCCTCACCGATGTCTACCACTCAGGCACACGCCATGACGAAGACCAACCCTGCCATCTGCACGTGCTGGATCCGAATATTTGCAGCGATCGCTGCGTGCGCGAATATGGCAATCCCTGCCAGTATTTCTGCCCCGCGGCGGTCTACGAGATTGTCACCGAAAACGCCGTGCCGAAATTGAAAATCAATTTCGCGAACTGTGTCCACTGCAAGACCTGCGACATCGCCGATCCCTATCAGATTATCGACTGGGTGCCACCCGAGGGTGGCGGAGGTCCCAACTACGAAGGGATGTGATCGAGGAAATGGTTTCCCGGCCTCGCTGCGCGTTTTTTTTTGCTCAGAAAATTCTGCGCCAGAAACTCCACAATCCGCTTCGTTTCTTCGGAGGTTCAACGGCAGGGGCAGTGGCGCCTGTGGCACCTTCGCCCAGGGCATGCTGCATAGCATCGGCAAACGTCGGCGCATCCACGTGGCCCTTGTATTCCCATGCCTGTTGAACCTGCGCTTCACGCACCAGCAGAAACGTATCGATGGGCGGATCGGGCGGAGGCGCAGGCGACTTCGCGCTGAACGATAATGGGGGCGCAACCACAGTGTACGTTGGCATCAACGTTGCCGGAGTGGGAGGCGAAATGGTCGCCGAGGAGCTCTTGTCCGCGGGCGCCACCGGATGCGCTTCATTGGCATGAGCCGGGATACTGAATTCCACGCTCGACGATGAAGCCGAGGCATCTGGTGCGGGTTTTTCCGCAGGGGGCGTGGGCTCGATTGGCAGCACGGAGGTGCGCTGCAGGTCTTCCCTAGCGAGTGGCGCGGTATTCTTGGCGTAATCCGGCGGTTCGGCGGGAGCGGGAATCAGCGGCTGCGACATCTCCGCGCACTGGCAGCTTCCCGCTTTTCCAACCACCGGTAGCAGCTTGCCCGCGTTCAGAAAAAATTCGCCGGTCTGCGGCACGATCAGCTTTTCGCCTGTGAATTGATGCTCGAGTTGAATCGCGCCGCTCGTTGCCAGCACGCACAACGAATTGTTCTGATCCAACCCCACGGTAATGTCGCGGGCTCCGCCGCTGATTTCGAGCGGCGTGGCCACAATTGTGGGAGTAAAGAGCCGCAGCGTGGCCGTCGCCGGTAGCCGCACGCGCATGCGTCCAAGTTCCACTGCGAGCGTCACCGCGCCATTCGATTGCAGCATCGTAAATTTTGCCGGCCCGCAAATGTCCACGGTACCGCCGGACAGCAGAGCCAAGCGTGCCTTCCCCGAGTGCACTATTACCACGCTGCCGTTTCCGACCATGATGCTCGCCCCGCCGCGCTCGTTGTCGGTGCCTGGCGCGGAGGGTCCTTGCACTGACACGTCCTGGCCTATGATTTGCGCCACAGGACTCAGTTGAGTGCCTTGTGCCTTCGCCGCTGTGGCATTGGGAAGCAATGCCACCAGCGTCGCTGCGCACACGCACCAAAAGCGCCAACGCCGCACCTCGCGCCTTCCGAAATGAATAAGCGAATGCATCGACTCGCTATACTATACGGCAGTGTCCGACGTCACATCCACTCCGCCCGCCACGGCGGCGCAGCCGGCGATGCCCGATCCGTCAAGCCCGCCGGGCCCTCGCGAGCTCGTCTATCCGAAGCTGTCACGCTGGCGGCGCATGCAGATTCCTCTGATTGCGGCCATCGTTTACACCATAGTCCGCCTGATTGGCCCCACTTTGCGCTTCGAAATCGTCGGCGTGCACAACGCTGCGCAGATTCGCGACGGCGGCGAGCCTGCGATCGGAACCTTTTGGCATCGCTGCATTTTTCAGGCCATTTGGTTTTTTCGCAACCGCGGCATCGTGGTGCTCAACACCGTTAACTTCGACGGCCAGTGGACACGCCGCGTGATTGAACGGCTTGGTTTTGGCACCGCGCAGGGGAGTTCTTCGCGGGGCGCGATTGAAGGACTTACGGCCATGGCACACCGTCTGGAGGAAGGCCGTCACGTTGCGCTCACGATCGATGGACCGCGCGGTCCGCGCTACATGGCCAAACCGGGCGCTGTGATTCTGGCACGCCGCACCGGAAAACCCATTTCCGTATTCCACATTGCGACGAAAAGGGGCCACACTTTCCGGAAATCCTGGGATCTTTTTCGCCTTCCTTGTCCTTACTCGCAGGCTGTGATCCTTTTTGCGTCGCCCATTCGCGTTCCCATCGACGCGGACGGTGACGCCATGAAGCAAAAGCAGGCGGAAGTGCAGTCGGCGCTGGAAAAGGTACGGGACATCGCGGAAGCGTGGTTCTATTTAACGGAATCGCAGCGCCAGACAATCCGAGCGGATTGGATCCGCGGCGGCCGCTGCCGCTCGCTGAAGGAACTGCAAATTTCCTTTGCGGGATAAAAACCATGATCGTGCTGAGAGCAAAACGCCGCCGCTCGAGTCATGCGTGAACATGCTCATTGCCGTGCGCTAGTAAATTTCGCTAACATCTGCGCCGAGAAATGCGGTGGTGCAGCGTTGTTGGTCTGGGCAATTGCAATCACATTCCGGGGAGTTCTCTATGAATCTTAAAACCATGGCTATCGCCGCTCTCGTGCTGGGTGCAGTGGGGGCCTGTTTCGCAGGCGGTACGGACGTGAAAATTAAAATGTGGAAGCTCCCTTCCGATACGCATTATCCGCACGATCCGCTTGTCTCGCACGATGGCTACATCTGGTATACAGGCAACAAATCTAACAACATTGGCCGCTTCGACCCGCGCACGGAAACTTTCAAGGAGTGGACTACGGATATTCCTAATTCCGGGCCGCACGGCATCGTCGAGGACAAGGACGGCAACATCTGGTTCACCGCCAATATGGCTAAGCCGACTTATATCGGTAAGTTCGATCCGCGCACGGAAAAATTCACCGTGTTTCCAATCAAGCTGACCGCGCGCAGCGATAATGATCCTGAAGCCGCCGGAGCGCACACGCTTACCTTTGACCAGAAGGGCAACATCTGGTTCACCATACTCAATTCAGACATGATCGGGCGCCTTGAGCCACAAACCGGCAAGATTACCATCGCACGTTCGGCGCAGCATCCTGTTGGTCCCTACGGAATCGTGGTGAATTCAAAGAGCGTGCCGTATTTCACGATGTTCCGCACAAATAAACTCGGCAGCATCGATCCCGACACGATGGCTGTGCACTTGTACGACATTCCCAATCCGGATGCGCGCCCGCGCCGCCTCACCATCGGTCCTGACGATGTGGTGTGGTACACGGACTTCGAGCGTGGCATGTTAGGCCGCTTCGATCCCAAGACCGGCAGCTTCAGCGAATGGCCTTCGCCGGGCGGGGCCTGGTCGCGGCCGTATCTGCTGCTCGTGATCGGCAACGCGGTCTGGTACAACGAATCGTGGATGACTCCCACTACCATCGTGCGTTTCGACATCGAGACGCACCAGACGCAATCCTGGCCCGTGGAGAATTGCGACGATGGTATGTACCTGTTCTATCCGGACGAAAATGGCTTCTGGTTCACCTGCCACGGCACCGACAGGCTCGGCAAAGTCGAAATCAATGAGGGCGGCAGTGCTGCAAAAGTATCAACTGGGGCAGGGAAGGGCGGAAACTAACGGTTTTGCACGGTCGCTGTGCCCAGTTTCACTCCCGAAATAGAAACGGGGAGCCGCTTTCGCGGCTCCCCGATACTGCGTGACTGGTATTTCCTTCAGATTGGTGACCTCACCTAAAACAACAGCTTCAGCGCGAACTGAATTTCGCGTGCTGCTGTCGTCGTGCTAGCCGAACCTGGACTGGTACTCTGGCTCAGCACACCGGCGCTCACCGGAGGCGTGTTCGATGTTCCGAGCGCGATTCCTGCAACGTTCGAGTTGGCGATTCCAGGGGCGGCAAAGTTCGGATGATTGGCGATATCGAAGAATTCCGCGCGGAACTCAAGCGCGGCGCCCTCCCGGAATTTGAGTGGCGTGTCCTTGATGATTGAGAAGTCCACGTTGTTCATACCCGGTCCATACAGACTGTCGCGACCCACATCACCCAGAATTCCTTGGGGGGTATAGGTTGTTGTCAGATTAGCCGGATTGGTTCCCGGAAGATAGAACGCGCACGGATTGAAGTAAAGTTGCTGCGTGCCCAGTGGAGTTCCGGCGGGATAGGTAACGCTGGTAGAACCAGTTTGCACGTGGCACGGCGCTGAAAGTGTGCCGTGATCCACGTTGTAATATGTGAATCCGGACCGGAGGCTTGGCCGATCGACTACGTTGCTGCCGCCGGACGACCCCGATTTTGAGAAGTTCGTCTGCAGCGACGGAGTGAACGGATAGCCGGACTGCAGTGTAAGCACACCGGTGATCTGCCAGCCGCTCAGCGCAGTTCCGAGCACACCCTTTTGCGCGTTGTAAGCGGGGAATTTGTAGATTCCCGTAAAGCGGAAGTTGTGCGTTACGTCGAAAGTAGCAGGTCCGCGTTCGAGGGCAATGTCCTGCACATATTCCGGATAAATCGGAGTTGTGTTGGTTTCGCCGCCCGCTTGTCCCTGCAGGTCGTCAATTACGCGGCCGTAGGTGTAAGAGGCTTGATACTGCAAACCCTTGGTTAGCCGACGGGTCAGCGATACCTGCAGCGCGTTGTACCATGAATCTCCGCCGGAATCGGTGAGCTGATCGCTACCCCAACTTGGGTTAAGGCGTGGGTCTCCGCCCAGCCAGCAGTCATTCAGACTATAACTAGGCCCGACACCGGCTGCGCGAGCCACACATGTGTCTTGCGTTGCGCCATGTTGAACGACGCCTAGCGGTACCGTGGGATTGCCTTCACTTGTCTGGATCAGGTGGATTCCACGCGAGCCGGCGTACGCTACAGTCAAAGCCATGTTTCCTGGCAATTGCCTGTCGATAGCAAGGTTGTACTGGAACAGCGTTGGCTGTTGGATGTTCCACTGAATGCCATTCAATGAATTGGCGACCGTAGTGAACTGATTGTTTAGCGGAAGCACCAAGAGACGTGGAGTGGTGAAGGCTTGCGTTTCTTGTGAGCCAAACGGAGGAACCAAGTTCGTCTGGTATAGCGAGAACCCGAGAGTGGCTACGTCATACATCATGGCTGCGCCGCCACGCACCGCAGTCTTGCCGTCGCCGAAGACATCCCACGCAAATCCGAGGCGCGGGCTGAAATTGTGCAGCGACGGGTTCTGGAATGGCGGCCCAACCGTGGGGCCGGTACCGGGCGTGTCTAAGGTTCGGAACGACGACCCATGGTTGCTCACTTCACTCACCGTATTGGTGAATTCATAGCGCAGGCCAAGATTGAACGTCAGATTCGGGCGGAAGCGCCAGTCATCCTGTGCGTAGAACCCGAAGTCGGTGTAGTGATAATCGCGCCCAATAACCGATCCCGGCGTTAGCCCGATGGCGATTGAGGATGTAAGACCCTGCAGGAAGTTCGCGATGCTTCCAAACGCGATCGTTCCGTTAGAGCTGGTTTGGCGCGACACGTCGTCCTGAAAGTGATTGATCATGGTGCCAAATTTGAAGGCATGCTTGCCCCGCGTGTAGATGACGTCATCGCTCCAGGTGAAAACGTTCTGTTTCGCGAGCGATGGTGCCGTGACGGTATAAGAAAATGTCGAGATGCCCGTCACCATCACGCGACCGAAATCCAGCGGTCCGGATGTCCCGGTCACGAACGACACGGGAATTCCAGAAGGCGCATCGGTTTGCGACAGATTCGTTCGGCTGAAGGAGAATCGAGCTGTGTTCAGCAGAGATGCCGAGAACACGTGATTTTCCGAAAGCGTTAGAAACTGGTTTCGGCTCTGCGGAATGGTAGTGAATTGGGGGAATCCGCCAGTCTGAGTTTGGGTTGCATTGTCCACGGTATAGCGCGTGAAAAAGGTGTCCGATGCGGAGAAGTTATGATCCACTCGGATTTGGCCGTAGTCTTCATTGGTGGGCTGAGTGAATGTGTACACGAAGCCGGTGCTGCCAAAATTGGGAGCGGGAATCGCGGCCAGAATCGGCTGAATGACCGGGGCAACGGTGCAGCCACCGCAGCCGGGGTTGTTCGTCAGCACTCGATCAGTTGTGGGCAGAACGCTGTCCGAAGTGGTAACTCCCAATCGTTCTCGCAGGCCTTCATATACTCCGAACACGAAGGTCTTGTCTTTCTGGATGGGACCACCCAGCGATCCGCCAAAGTCATTTCGTTTGTAAGGCGGAATCCTTGCGAAATTGTTGGCCGCCGCCGGATGATAGAAATAGTTTGCCGCGTCGAACACATTATTTCGCAGATATTCAAAAGCCGTACCGTGAATCGTGTTCGTGCCGGCCTTGCTGGCGATGACCATCTGGCTGCCCATGGTCAGGCCGTATTCGGCGCTGAAGTTGCTGGTAATGGTCCGCCATTCCTGAATGCCATCGATACCGAGCGTCGAACCGGTCGCCGAAGACGCCCCCGCGCCGTATATATTGTTGATGAAGGCGCCATCGAGCAACATGTCATTTGACCGCACCGGCGCGCCGTTGCTACTGAACCAGGTTCCCACTTGGCCGCCGCCCGCCGCTTTGTTGGTCTGCTGGGCAATACCGGGCTGGAGCAGCATCAGGTCAACGTAGTTGCGTCCATTTAGAGGGATATCGGAAATCTGCTGCGAGTCCACAAGCGCGCCTAGCGAACCGCTGGTCGTATTCACCAGCGGCGCTTCGGCCGTCACGGAAACCGTCTGGCTCAGTGAGCCCAGTTGCATGGTGATATTGACTACTGCTTCCTGGCCTACCGTGAGCTGAAGGCCGTTTACAGCCTGCGTTGAAAAGCCTTCGTGTTCGGAGCGGATTTCATAATTGCCGATAGGCAATTCCGGGATGCGGTACGCTCCATCTTCGCCCGTCGTCACAGTTCGCGTCGCTCCGGTATCCAAATCGTGCGCGGTGATTTTCGCTCCTGGCACGCTCTGTCCTGATGGATCTTTCACCGTTCCCAGGAACGTACCTGTGGAAGACTGCGCCATCGTTATCGAAGCACTCAAAAGAAAAACCAACAATGCACTCAGGCAGGTTATGACCGTGCTCCTGCCCGCTTTATTGATCGACTTCATTAGGACTCCTCCTAGTTTCATTCCGCGGCCGGATGTTTTCGGTCGCCGTACCACCCGTTACTTAGTTATTTTTGACCACTACTTCGGCAATTGTTTTGGTGCCGCTGCAGGCCAACCAGACGTTTCCATCCCTGTCCGGCATCATGTTTCGAACCACTCCACCGCCGGATGGAATCAGCCACGTCTGGAATTTTTGTGTTGCAGGATCGAAGCGCACTACGGTGTTTTGTTGCATGCCGGTTTCGCTATACCACACGATATTTCCAACGGTGGTCAGCGCATACGGCTCCGAATAAGGGCCGCTCGGGGAAGGCCATTCGGTTACTTTGCGTGTCTTGGGATCGAACCGGCCCAGGTAACCGCGCGCATAATCCCCGTACCACAGCATCCCATCCGGTGTGAAAGCGAGCCGCCGCGGCCGCGCCTCGGAATTCGGAAGCGCGTATTCGGTGATCTCCATCGTTTCCGGATCGATGCTGGCGAGCTTATTACTCGCCGATTCCGCGAAATACATCGTGCCTTTTGAATCCATCACCATGCCGTAAGGGTCCGAACGCGGCGTCGGCACCTTAGCGAACTTTACTTTCCCGCTTTCCACAGTCACTTTCCCCACCATGTTTCCGTACATCACCGTGAACAGCACGTCGCCATTTCGATCAATTACCGGCGTGTGGGGATGATCCGCCAGGGGATCGGAAAACTGATACTCGGTGATTTCGCCCGTCGCTGGATTCAGCTTGCCCACAAAGTTCTTTGTGGAAGCAGTGAACCATATGTTTCCATCTTTGTCGGCTGTAAGGCCGTGGGGACCAGACCTTGTCACCTTCACCGGAAACTCTTTGAACTCGCCGCTGGCGGGATCGAGCCGCCCGAGCATATTCGCCGGTCCGGATGTAAACCAAACCGAACCATCCGGGGCTACCAGGGGATCGTGCGGTGAACCTTTCGGGTTCGGAATCTTCCATTCCTTAATCGTGGCTTCTGTCGCACCGGCAATCACAGCCGCTTCGGGGCGCGCCACTCCGGGAAAATTCTTCGCCAGGTAGTCGACCAAAACCGGCATGTCATCGTCATTGAGCGCCGCGCCGTTGGAAATCATCTGTACCAGCGATTGCCACTGGTCCTTATAGCGGTGCCCGTGGACGATGCGGTCGATGTTGTGGCATTTCGTGCAAGTATTCAGCACGATTTCCTTCCCCTGGCCTTCGGGGAGCAGGTTTGCCATGGGTTCTCTTGCAGTTACTTGCGAATATGCGGGAAGTGGATGGGAAGCTGGAATGAATAGGAGCAGCAGTCCACGTGTGCAGACGGCACGAAGCGTACTGTTAACTGGCACCCTGATCTCCCACCCCTTGATCTACTCTTACTATTGGACGAAGTTGTGCAATGTTTATCACACTCTGATGCCCGGCCTGTCAAGATTTTTCGCACTTCTTACAGACCTTAATTCCAGGCTGCAACATCCTGCTGTTGCACCTTTTCAAGCAAGAGTTGTGACGACAAAATACTTTTACTCTACGTATTAAAAAGATTAACTAAAGATTGATGTTATCTCCTTCAAGGATTCGCCGCAGGCCGCATGATCTAATCTCGGAGTAAAGTCTTGCAATAGTGAGCTATCGGGCGTTTTCCGCGACTAGAAGGCGGATGAAATCCGGCAATTCGTGCAGCGAAACAATTCCCCCGGCGGGGTTGTGCATGGCCAAACGGCGGCCTTCGTCTGGATCATTCATCATTGCGATAGGGTGTACACCGCAGGCTCCTGCGGCTTTCAAGCCCTCGATCGTATCCGTCAGGAACATCGTGCGATCGAATTTGAGATTTGCGGAGGCCATCGTCGCCTGAATCGGACCAAGTTTAATGCCGTGAGAATTGTCTCGGTCCCACGCGCCAGAAAAAAGCTGACGCAGAGAGTATCCGTCCAAAAACCGGGATATGGCGGTGTGCGAAAGAGAAGACGCCATGAACAATTGGATGTTCATGGCTTTCAGTTCCGAAAGGGCGGGCACGACATCTTCGTAGATGGCGGCGCCGGATACAGCTTGCAATTCGAGGCTCTCAATGAGTTCTAATTCGGACACGTGGAGATTCCTGTCGGCCGACTCCATCAGGTTCAGCAGATGCCAATAGGCGCGGCTGCCCGACTGGCTCGGTTTTCGTTCGCGGCCAAACACACGGGAAGCAATTTCAAGGAATGGCTCAGCAGGAAATTCCGCAAGGCAGCCCACCGGTTCGAAAAGAATGGCCTCGACGGGCTGCATCCCTTTTACGCAGTCGCCGCGGAGGTGCTCAGCTTCACGAGACCAGAGGCCAGCAAACCTTTGGCCATATCGATTTTCATGGCGTTGTACTTCAGCGGAGCGGCATTGGCCAGGGCCGCAGCCATGGCCTGATCCTTCAAGTCTGCGTTCAGCGTTTTGCCTTTTAGGAAATTCTCCACCGCGGTTTCCCGCAGTGGCTTGCCGGAGATGCCGCCGAACACCACGCGCGAATCAACAATGGTCTGACCCTGAAGCTCCAGAGTCATGGCGAGTGACGCCATAGCGAAATCCCAAACGCCGCGGGGGCGCAGCTTTTCGAACGAAGCCCGCACGTTCGGCTTGGGCGCTGGGATCAGAACTTCGGTGAGAATCTCGTTGTAGCGAACCACATGGGATTGGATTCGCCCGTCGACCATCATGTCTCCCGGGACAAGATGCTCGATGGACAATTCCCGCGGCCCAGCAGGAGTCGCGAGTTTCGCCGTAGCGTCGTAAGGAATCAGCGCAGTCGCCGCATCGCCCGGATAGACCGCGTAGCACAATCTTCCGCCCATAGCCGAATGGTAATAGCTGTTATCGCCAATCGCGCCGTAGCAGATATGCCCGCCGTTGCGCCAGCAGGAATACCCGCCTCGCAGATACTGACACCAAACCTCTTGCAGCAGGTCGCCCCCGATGGTCGAAGCATTGCGCAGTTCGGGCGAAGAAATCATGTTAGTAGCCTGCACAAACATCGGATATTTTTTCTTCAGCAGGTCGGAATTGGCGACTTCGGCGATCTTCGTGGCCGCGCCGATCCGCACGCCGCCCTGCTCGTCTTCCTTGATATAGTGGAGATTGTCGATGTGCTTGATGTCTACCAGGTATGTTGGCGCTTGCGTGAGGCGATTCTTCAGGCGGATCAGCAGGTCGGTGCCGCCCGCGTAGACTCCGGCTTCCGTGCCGTGGCGCGAGAGAATCTCGATGGCTTCCTCGACGCTGGTAGGCTTATAGATTGAAATGTTCTTCATGCCTGCCTCCTTTGCGATACAAGGCCCGCCATGATTTTGTCTCGCGTAATCGGATGCTCGCGGATTCGGACGCCGCACGCGTTGTAGATGGCGTTAGAGATGGCACCCGGCACAGCACCGATGCTCGTTTCGCTGAAGCTCTTCACACCGTAGAACCAGCGGGGCTCGAGGCTGTCCACGTAAACCTGTGTTGATTTGGGAATGTCCATGATGGTGGGCAAGCGATAAGACAAATACCCGACCGAGTAATGTCGCGTACCGGGAAACTCGCGGTCCCACGGGATCGATTCGGTAGCTACTTGCGTGCTCTCAATCAGCGAGCCGACCATGTCCGATTCCGAAACCAGCGGATTGACAACCAATCCGGTGTCGTGTACATAGACAGATCGAACGAAGCGGTAATTTCCTGTCCAGGTATCCACTTCCACTTCCACGAAGCAGGTTCCCACGCCTTTGTTCAGCGCGGTGCGCTCGCCGCCGGTGGTGCCGCGGCCCGTTTGGCGGATCAATCCGTTGTTCTCTTTGGCCAACGCGGCAAAGGTTATTTTCCTGCCTGGATCTGCGGTCGAGGAAATCACGCCATCGCGCATTTGCAACTGTGCGGCGTCCGTTCTCAATGCACTAGCGGCGCGCGCCAGCAAATCCTTGCGCATTTTGTCCGCGGCATTGCAGATGGCCGCTCCCTGCAGCGTGATGGTGCGGCCTCCGGCCCATTCGTCGCTCAAGGGAGCGAGATCCGTGTCGCCCCAGGCTACCTTCACATGATCGCGCGTAGTGTATCCGAGCATTTCAGCCACGAGATGCCCCAGTGCCGTGGCATGGTTCGAGCCACTATCCGGCAGCGCGATTTTCATCGTAACGTTGCCGTCGGCAGTGAGGTCCAATTCCGTGCTGAAGATCTGCGCGCCGGGCCTGGCGGCAATCTGCGCGTACTCCGGTTCGCCTTCGTGGTAGCCCATCTGTCCGCCGTGATGCTGCGACATGCCCAGGCCGAATCCGCGCTTGAATCTTTCTTTCGATCCGCCCGCGACCGGATTCCGCTTGTCCCACCCAAAAGCTTTCGCGCCTTGCTGCAGCACTTCGGCGGTGGCCATGGTTTGATACGGCCGGCCGGGATCATTCGGAGTGAGCTGCCGGACGTGCATCATGCGGTATTCCACCGGATCGATACCGAATGAGTCCGCCATCTCGTCCATCATGTTTTCCCAGGACCATTTGCTCTCCTGCTGGATATGGCTCCGCGAAGGGCCGGGGCGCTGCGTGTTGGTGCGATAAGCGCACCACGTCGAGCGCCAGTTCGGAACCTTTGACGTATACAGTTCGAGCTGGTTATATGCATTGCCGGGGCCGTCCGCATGTACGCCGGAGTTGAGGTCGCCAATGCTCACGAAAACTTCGTGGCTGATGGCGATGATGTGTCCGTCCTTCTTAGCTCCGACACGGAAATTCGTGATGGTCTCAGGCTTGATCTGAAGCTGCGCCAGCTCCTGGTCCTTGGGCAGCATGATTTTCACGGGCCTGCCTGTCACCTTCGCCAAGTGCGCCATCAGCGGATAAAACCTCTCCGCGGACATACGGGCGGCCCCGAATGTCGAGCCGTTCCATTTGTTGATGAAGCGCACCTTCGATTCATCGATGCCTAGCGATGCAGCCAGTGCCGCTCGTGGCGGATAAATTCCCTGGCCCATGCCCCAGATCGTCAGGTGGTCGCCCTCCCATTTGGCTACGCTGCCGCTTGGCTGCATCGGAACCGATACGCCGCCAGTGAACCGGTACGTGAACTCTTTGATGACTTCCGCTTCGGCAAATCCTTGATCGAGATTTCCGCGTTCTTCCGCCCATGTGGCTTTTGGAAACTTGTCGGGCGAGTTCTCGTGGCGAATCAGGTTGCCCTTGCCATGGCCAAGATCGGGCGCGCCGGGAGCCATGCTGTCCTTCAACAACGCAGCGAATGGCAATACTTCGTATTCAACCTTAATCGCGCCTGCGGCGTCCTCGGCTTGGTCTTCCGTTCCCGCTACTAGGATGGCAACCGCCTCGCCTTGCAGGTTCAATTCCTGCGGCAGTGGATCGGGCATCGTTCGCCCTTGTGTGGGACGCACCAGTTTTGGCGCGTTCTTGTAGGTGAGAATGTGTTTCACGCCGGGCATTTTTTCAGCGGCGGAGGTATCGATATCCTTGAGAAGCGCGTGGGGATGCGGAGAGGTGAGGAATTTTACATAAAGCAGGTCTGGGAACCAGACGCGGTTCGCGTACAGCGCTTTGCCCGTGAATCTCGGAATGGCCACTTCGGGCATCGGCGGCATCGGTTTGCCCACCACGTTGAGATTTTCAGGCGGGTAACCCTGCCATTTCCTGGTGAGGATTCCGCTTTTTCCCTCGAGCACTTCGTCGCCCGCTAAATGGCCGCCCGAAGTCGCATAATCGCGAACCATTGGCATGCTAATGCGAATCACCGAATCGGTCTCTGGGGCCACATCGGTCTTCGCTCCGCGCAGTACAGCGGCCGATTCCTTCACGGCGCGAATGATGTTCGGATAAGCAGCGCAGCGGCAAATGTGTCCGGCAAGCGCGGACTTGATTTGATCGTCGCTGGGATTCGGATTCTGATCCAGAAGCCCTTTCGCAGTAACTACCCAGCCAGCGGTGCAGAAGCCGCAATCGGCGGCCATCAGCGTGTATCCCACGTGCTGCAAGGGATGCAGGTTCTTCTCGTCGCCCACACCTTCGATGGTGAGAATTTTCTTTCCGACCGCTTCCGTTGCGAGTGTGTGGCAGGAGTAGAGCGGCTCGCCATCAACGAGCACGCTGCAGGCTCCGCAACTGGCGCGATTGCAGCTCCGGTTCGTTCCCACCAATCCCAACTGCATGGCAATCACTTCCCAAAGTGTGGTGCGCGCTTCGTATTCAACCGCGTGCGGCTTGCCATTAATAACGAACGTCGCTTTCTCTTTGCTCATTGGGCCGGCCAGAGCCACGGAAGCAACCGGAGCCACGGCCCCCAACAGCGCTGTTTCACTGCCAATGACCGTGAGCGCAACGCCCGAACCTGCGGCCTTAAGGAAATGCCTGCGCGAGTAGATCATTTCGAACCTCCTTGCGGCGGGAATACGTTCGGGCGGTATTGCTTGTGGCAACTGGTGCAGGACGCATCGAGCGGGCTCGCCACCGCGGAAAGCGCCTGCACATTTTTTGCTTCGGCAGCTTTGTACGCGGCAGTTCCTGCATCCACAAGCATCTTCACGTGCATAGTCCAATCCGGATCGCCCGCACGAGCCGAATTCAGTGACTTGCCGGATTCAGCGAGCGTGAGCGCGTTGTGCCTCACGGATGCCCATTCGGTATCGTCCTTCGGGCCACCGCGGAAAATAACAAGAAGTATGCCGTTCGAAGCAGGGTGGATCAGGTCCAGCATTAACTGCTTCATGGTCGCGGCGGGTGGGAAAGAATCGGAGGCGGTTTGCGCGAAACTGCACGTCGCCATCAGAATGAATGCGACGATCCAGAGGCATCTCACCGGACTTCCTCCCAGGATAGCAGGCATGGCTCACGCGGCATTCAAACGTCGATTCTGGCGCGTTGGCAGAAATCATATAGCAATCACGCCGGAAGAGGCACTAACTTTTGCGGCCGGGTTCGAAACTTCGAAGCGCGTGACGACCTTCGCGCTCAAAACACTCGTTGGCAGTATTGAACCGTTATTTGCTGTTTTTCTTCGGGACCGCCGGCATGCGGATTCGGTTGGTGAATGCTTCTTCTTCAGACGGGATACAAAACAGCTCTTCCATGTTTGAAAACTTGGGTGGGAGCAATTTGTAGATTTTGTTATCGCTTACCCAGGTGCGCGTGTAAGTTTTTGGATCATCGACGACCAGAATCATCAGCAGGGTTTTGTAATCGAGGCGGCGATAGCGCTCCGTCAAATGCATCTGATCGCTGTGCGGGCTACCGTAAAAATCGAGCCAGGTCTTGTCGTTGAATCCGACGGTGTCGACAATAAAGGTATCGCCTTCCCACCAGCCGATGGAATCGCCCATGTAGGTAGGTTCCAAGTCCCTGGGATGACCGCGTCCATCGGTCCAGATTTGCCGCCAGGCGTGCTCGCGCTCAAAGAACATGTAAGTGCGGTCCGGCGTTCGCACAATTTCGTGCGGCAGCACCATGAACAGGATTTTCGGGATGCCGGTGGGATTACATTCGAGCATCGGATCATTACCGCCGGCCTGGCGTCTCGGCCCGTAGCCTGGCTTGTTGGCATCAAAACGCGCCTTGCCCCAGGCAGTCAACGGCGGCATGTCCTTGCTGGGTGTGACGTAGATGCCCTGGCCGGGAATGTTGTTGTAATAGTCCCAAACGCCACTGAGATCGTGAGGATTAAACGGCGTCGAGTCCGAGGACGGCGGTAAGGCGGAAGATCCGGCGGCCTGCCGAGCTCTTGCAGATGACACTGCAAGTGCGCAGGCGAGACAGGCGACTAGCGAAATCGAACTTCTTATGCCCATTTTCTAGGATGCAACGCCTAGCTGCTTGGCCATCCAATCGGCCATCAGGATTTCCTTATCGGCTTTCGTGCGCTGATAGGGGAAGATGCGCCCGGAATCGTGACCCACGCCTTCTACCATGACGCGCTTTGAGTTGACCGCGGCCTTGTTGAGCCGGAAGGCGCCGCGCGGATCCATGATGCGATCGTCGCTGCTGTAGCCGATGAACATGGGGCATTCGATCTGCGCGGCACGTCCTTCCAGGGTGAATTCACCCATTTTCTTGCGCCCTTCCGGGATATCTTTCGCGCCGCACAACCATCGCAAGCGATCCTGGATCGGCGGGAAGTAGTCGAAAATGTCTTCGCGAAGAGTAAATGCTCCAGCCCACACCGCCACTGCTTTGATACGTTTCTCGCCGCTGGCCATGCGCGGAGCGGTGTATCCGCCCATGCTGGCGCCGGTAATGCCGATGCGGTTCGGATCGACATCCGGACGGGAAACAAGGTAATCGATAATTGCTTTAGCAACGCGTTCGGCGTCAGGTGGAGCATAAATTTTCTTCAAGCGAAGAGGAATGCCTTGCCCGGGCCCGTCCACAAAGAAGTAGGCCATGCCTCGCTGCAAGTATTCGGGCCCCCAAGTGGGCGTAACGGTAGAATCGGCGCCGCCATAGGCGATTACTGTTGGCAATTTCTGAGGATTGTTGCTCCCGCGAGGTTTTTGCATGTAACCAGGGATGGTGGAGCCCTCATAAGGAATCTGCACGCGCTCATAAGGTGAAGGCACCAGCTTCCAGGCTTGTTCGTAAGTGTCGACCAGTTTGTGAAACGTGGGCAACATGCGTTCGTCTTCTTCCGGCATGAGTCCCACCGCGCGCTGATAAAAGCGAGCCGCGCGAAGGTAGAAGGTACCAGCGGATACTTTATAGCCATCCTTCAGAAATTCCTCGGCCAGCTGTTCGTTCTTCTCCGCCATGCGTTTATTTTCGGTGTGCAGGGAATCGAGGTTGAAAGGGCTCAGGCGCTGCGAAACTTCAATGTAGTCAGGATCCTGCACGAAAGGCGACATGGAGAGACGCGGATCGACTTGGCCGCCTCCGGGCAGGTTCCGGCCTTCATAGAGGGCACCCTCGTCGCGTCCTTCCACATCGGGAGGCGGAGCGGCTGCAGCCTCTGCGGCGGGCAGAAGTGAAAAACCCGCCGAGGCCAATCCAAGCTTCATCGCGTCTCTGCGGCTAAGGCCGCCGAAATCAGATGAGTGCTCGTCCATGTCCGCCTCCTTGTAATTCTTGAGCCCTAGAAGATGACCTTCAGCGAGAACTGAAATTCTCGCGGATCGGTTGAAGTGGTGGAAATGACGCCTGCGGTTGCGAGCGGCTTTTCCACGAGATCGCCTGCGGTTCCCGAAAAGGCGGTCGCGTTGGGCAGCCCGAAATTCGCTTTGTTTAACAAGTTGAAGACCTCAGCGCGGAATTGCAGCACCCCCTGCTCGCCAAGCCAGCGCAAATGCGTGTCCTTGTTCACGTTGATATCCCACGTTGCCAAGCCCGGTCCGGTGAGACTGTCGCGTCCCACGGTGCCAATGGTGCCAGTGAGCTGCAAGGTAAACATGTTCGGGTTATACCACTCATTCGGACTCCCCATGATCGCGCTGCCATGGTTATACACCACCGCCCCCGGTTGCGCTTGCGCCAAATTCGCGCTCGTGACGTAGCTCGGGCGATCGATGTTGGCTCCCGTGAAAATTCCAACTTGTTCACGGTCCGAGCCGATAAGCGGTGAGAAAGGATAGCCGGTTTGAACCGCAACAATGCTTCCCATCCACCATCCGCTGAGGGCCTTGGCTGCAAAGCTGTCGCCCTGAATGGCTGGCAAGTGGTACAGCACGTTAAATCGCCAGTTTTGGCGAATATCGAAGATGGAGGGGCCCCAATCCGACTTCGGATTGAAGGGATTTTCGATCCACAGAACCTGGCTGCCGCCGACATCCGGAGCCAATTCACCTTGTGAATCGTCCAGCGATTTGCTCCAGGTATAGGCGCTTTGGAATTCGAGTCCATGCGTCACGCGCTTGGTCAGATTAACCTGCAACGAGTTGTACCAGGACTCGCCGGTGGAATTGTCGTACTGGATTTCCGACCAGAAAGAATTCAGGCGCGCGTTGGTGGCCGGGGCAGCGAAGGTGGTGGCTCCCGAACTAAGCAAATTGTTTGCGTTGGTGAGCGCGGACGGCGAAATCCACTGCGTCGGCCCGTTGAAAAGCGTGATAGCCGAGCATCCCTGCGGAACATATGGGTTCTGCGTGGGGCAGCGCGGATTTCCTTCGGTAATTTGCCATAGGTCGTTGCCACGGGAACCAGCATAGGCCACGCTCAGTGCGATGTTGAATGGCAATTGCCTCTCGACGGCAAGATTGAAGTCGTACATGTGCGGCTGGCGGTAGTCGTGGTTGATGACCTGCGGCGAAGAGTTCTGCAATGTGTTCGGAACTGGCAGCGGCAACGTTAGTGTGGCATTGGTCGTGTTAGGCACCGTATAGGCATTGGCAAACGGCGGCTCCGCTATGCCGGCCTGGATAAACTCCATGCCGAGATTCGCGATGTCGTAGAGAATGGCGAATCCTCCGCGGACAGACGTTTTTCCATCTCCAAAGACGTTCCAGGCGAACCCAACACGGGGGCTAAAGTTGTGGTACGAGGGATCGCCTACGATAGTGCCGGAAACCGGTGTATCGATGTATGGCACGTCGGGCAGATACGACTGGCGCCCGTGCTTCTCGGTGGGCTGCGTGTTGAATTCCCAGCGCAAGCCGAGGTTAAGCGTCAAACGCGGTAGAACGCGATAGTCGTCCTGCGCATAGAAGCCCATTGTGTCATACAGCATGTACTTGGCTTGGAAAGAAGCAGCCGCCGGGGCGGTGAATGTCGCGTACTTGCCGGTGACGAATGAAGATACGCTGCTGAAAATCAAGCCGCCCTGCAGGCGCGCATTTTCATTTACATATTGCTGTTCATAATTGATGAGTGTTCCGAATTTGAGCGCATGTTTGCCCTTTGTCCAGAACACATCGTCGCCGAGGCTGACGATATTTTGGATGTTAATCGGATGTCCGGCAGGGTCAGGTCCAAAATTTCCAGTCAGCCCTCCGCTAATCGAAATCGTCCCGAGTGGGACACCTGGCAGAAAGGAAAGTCCCGGACCAGTAAGCGAATCAATTGTGGTTCCGTTGAGATTTGAGCGGCTGTACGACAGGCGGGCGGAGTTCAGCAAATTTGCGGAGAAGACGTGGTTTTCAGCCAGCGTCAAATATTGAACTTGTTGCGCCCAATTGTCGTGAAACTGTTGGTATTGCAGAGGCCGGACCTGATTGCCGTTATCGATGGTGTAGCGGACGAACAGAGTATCCGATGCAGAAATATTCTGATCAATCCGGAATTGCCCGAAATAATCGTTCGTGGTTTGACTACTCAGATAGGAATACTGTGGCGCTTTCACCACCGGCAAATTAGGAAGCGGGATTTGCACCAGAATCGGCTGAATCGACAAAGGAACAATCGACGCAGCTGTTAAACCCGTAGAAGAGCACGCGGTCGGATTGGCCAGCGTGGTGAAGGCCGTGCCCGGATTCACAAGTTGGTGACATGCTGCCGGAAGAGTATTCGGAGTCCCGATATAGTTCGGATCGTCCAGAGCCTCTTTGTATGCCTCAAATGTCGTGAAGAAGAAAGTCTTGTCCTTCTTGATCGGCCCACCTACCGCGCCACCGAATTGATTTCTTCGGAAAGGCGCGACGCGATCGCCGCCATCGGGAACAGTGGGAGGCAGCAGATAGGTTTGGTCGAAGTAGTTGCGGGCATCGAGCGCGCTGTTGCGTAGATATTCGAAGACGTCGCCATGAAGCTGGTTGCTGCCGCTTTTGGTGACGATAGTCATCTGGCTGCCCATGCGCAGCCCGTATTCCGCGCTAAAGGAATTCGTCATTACCTTGTATTCGCGAATTCCGTCCACGCCGAGGGCCGTGCCATCCACCATCGCATCGCTCGCCGCCACTACCGATCCCATTATGGCGCCGTCCAGCGTATAAGCGTTGGCGCGCGCCGGTGCTCCGTTGCTGTTGTACCAGGTGCCGCTGTAGCCCGCATAATTGGAATAGCTCGTATTCTTGTTAATGCCGGTTTGCATCAGGCTCAGGTCCACAAAGCTGCGGCCGTTCAGCGGCAGATCCGCTACCTGCTGTTCGTCCACCACGTGTGCCAACGAACTTGTCGTTGTGTTGATTTGCGTGGCCTCGCCCGTCACCACCACTTCTTGCGTGGATTCGCCAACAGTCAGTGCGACATTCACAACGAGTTCCTGCGCGATATCCAGCGTGAGGTTCTGTTGCGTCGCGGTCT